>NZ_BAZW01000001.1 GCF_000974365.1 Geofilum rubicundum JCM 15548 | reverse complement strand
GCACCCCCATTGCCTTTTTTCTTGAAAACACGAATACAACGATCACAGCCAATACCGAAAGCATGGATGATGCCGAGGTTAAAGGATCTGAGCTAAGTACTTTATTTGCGTCCTTCAACGAAGAAGTTCCCCACATGGAACAGGTCGAAAAAATGCGTGAGGAGTTCTTTGCAGCTCAGAGTCAAGGCGACCAGGCGACCATGGAAAGCATCATGGCCGATATGGAAACCATTATTGAGGAGCAACAGGCTTATTATCGCAATTTTGTAAAGGAAAACAGCGATAATGTGGTCGGTGCCTTTTTGGCCCTGAACATGGCCCAATCGCTTGAATTTGAAGAACTGGAAGAAATAACCACCAACCTTGAAGCCAATCTCAGCACACATCCTTACGTTGTTCAACTGAAGGAAATGATGGAGCCCATAAAAGCCCAAAAAGAAGCTGAAGCAGCCCTTAATGTGGGCAATGAAGCCCCCTTGTTTACGCTGCCCAACATGGAGGGAAGTGAGGTCAGTCTCGACGATTTTAAAGGAAAATATGTATTTGTTGATTTTTGGGCAGCATGGTGTCGTCCCTGTCGCGAAGAAAATCCCATTCTTAAAAGAGCTTACGATCGCTTTGGTGGAGAGAACTTCGAAATCGTGAGTGTATCTTTGGATCAAACGGCCGAAGCATGGCAACAGGCTGTGGCAGAGGATGAACTAAACTGGACGCTTCTGCGCGACTCTGCGGGCACTGTGGCCCAGACTTACGGGGTACAAAGTATTCCCAACACCTGGTTGTTGGACAAAGATGGTAAGATCATGCAAAAGCAGATAAGAGGTGAAGAACTCATCACGGTTCTGGAAGATCTTCTACAATAAATAGCCCACTTTATCAACTTTTTATAAAAAAGAGGCTGTCTGAAAAGACAGCCTCTTTTTTATAAATGCCCAATTGCTTTTATAAAGAAAATCATCTGTGTATTTTTGTAAAAACTTAAATAAGCCTTATGCATAACATTGATAGGGAAACCATCCAAAAATTAACACAAGAAATCTATAAGGACCTGCTTACTTACAGACGGCAGCTTCACCAAAATCCGGAATTGTCCTTTGAAGAAAATGAAACAGCCAGGTATATTTCCCAAATCCTCCGTAATCATGACATTCCTATCAGAGAGGGCATTGCCGGGACAGGCATCATTGCTACCATCCAGGGAGAAAGGGGGACAGGCAGAACGATTGCTCTGCGGGCCGACATGGACGCACTGCCCATAAGGGAGGCGACCGGACTGCCCTTTGCCTCTCAAAACAACGGGGTCATGCATGCTTGTGGGCACGACGCCCATTCTGCGTCCCTCCTGGGTACAGGAATCATTCTGAACCGCCTAAAAAAGCAATGGGGAGGCACCATCCTTTTAATATTTCAACCCGGCGAAGAAAAATTTCCAGGAGGTGCATCACTCATTCTGAAAGAAGGCGCCCTGAATCATCCCCGACCGGATCTCATCATTGGTCAGCACGTCCTGCCCGAAATGGCCAGCGGTAACGTGGGTTTTAAAAAAGGCATGTACATGGCCTCAGGAGATGAAGTCTATATAACCGTGAACGGGAAGGGTGGACACGCCGCCATGCCCCATACACTCAATGATACCATCCTGGCAGCCTCGCAGGTCATTGTCAATTTGCAGCAAATTGTGAGCAGAATTGTCCCTGCCAACATCCCCACCGTTCTTTCTTTCGGTCACATCGAGGGAAAGGGAGCCACCAACATTATCCCCGAAGAAGTAGCCATTGCCGGCACTTTACGGACCATGAATGAAGATTGGCGCAGTAGGATCAAAGATAAGATCCGGCACATAGCTGAGACCACTGCAGCGACTTATGGATGCAGGGCCGAAGTGGATATCAAGGACGGTTATCCCATGGTTCTCAACAATGAGGAGGTAACTGCCAGGGCACAGGAACTGGCCACCGAATATCTGGGCAAGGCACATGTCGAAACCATGGAAACCAGGATGACGGCAGAAGACTTTGGATTTTACAGTCAGGAATTCCCGGCGACCTTTTACCGTTTTGGCGTGCGCCAAAACGATGGAGAAACCGGGGCATTGCACACGCCCCGTTTCAATCTCAACGAGAAATCGTTGGAAACTTCCTGCGGATTAATGACATGGGTGGCCCTCAACATGCTACAACCCTGATTAATTGACAAATAGAACAACTATTGATCCCTTATATAATTTAAAACCCTTACAAATTGCTCAAAATAACCGCAAATGATTTTTTTAAATAAAAAATCCCTATAATTTTGTCCAATCGAATTACTAAAAACTAAAAGAAAATGGCATACGTAATTAATGATGATTGCATTGCATGCGGATCTTGCATCGACGAGTGTCCGGTTGACGCCATCAGCGAAGGTGATATTTATGTGATTGACGCCGAGGCTTGTACCGACTGTGGTGCATGTGCAGATGTTTGCCCCACAGAGGCCATCCATCCCGCATAAGCGAAAAAATAAAAAACCCGTCCCAACAGACGGGTTTTTTATTTTCCGATATCCTTTGGTTTCATTGGTGGCACCACCACCAAATCCAGCCTTACATCATGTGCCTCTGAAGGCACATCCTCAACCAACTGAAAAGAGAAACCAACGCCGATCTTAAAGGCCTTGGTCAATTGCGGCAAGAGTCGGTCGTAATAGGCTTTGCCATGCCCAATGCGACGGCCCTCCTCATCAAAAGCCACACCGGGCACAAGCACCAAATCAATATCCCCAAAGGCATTAAAAGCAGGGCCAACTGGCTCCATGATTCCAAAAGACGGCCCCGGCGCCAATGATGTTTCTCCCTGAAAGCGACGAATTTCGAGCGAATCGCCCTGCACCACCGGCAGCAAAAACACTTTTTCAGCTTGCCACTTATTCAGCAAACTACTTAAATCCAATTCTTTAAACATGGGCCAATAAGCCAGCACCGTTCGGGCCTGCTTAAAAACCGCCAAGGCCTCAATGGCTGCCACCACGTGCCGGCTTTCCTCCTGCATTTGCAACAAAGGGACTACGCTCTTCAAATAGGTAATGTGCTTTCGTAAAGCTTTCTTTTTTTGGATCATCTCCATTTTTCTCATTCTATTAAACGGAATTACAGGCAAACTCCCGCGCCATGAATTATGGTTGATAGCGGGCCGAGCGAAAAAATGCGTGGCCATCATTCATCTGCATTAAGGACGCTAAAGGAGTCTCAGGATGACGCTCCATATAGGCTTTCACAATTTGGTAACCCAAATAAATTCCGGTTCCACCTGGCGACTCCTCCCCAAAATAATAGGTAAAGGGACTTTTGCCCACAAAACGTTGCAAAGTCATGCGATCGTTCGAGAACAAATGCTTGTTTTCAACAATGGTGGACCACATGCGTTCTTCATTGTTCTCCACCCAAGACATTTGTTCGGTTGAAAAATCCAACAGAGTGGTATCCGGAATGTCCGGTATCAATTGTTTGACAAAGTAGCGCAATTGACCTTCATAAATCATCTGATTGAGCAAATCATCCACAGAATCGTTGTAGGCAAATTCGGTCATGGCCAAAGCCATCATTACATCCGGAACAACTTTTTCAGGCGACATTCTTCGCCGTAAATAAACGGGAATGGACAGCCATTCATAAAACAGGCAGCCGCGACCGAGGTATTTTTCCACACTTACCGATATCCAGGAGGAATCGACCACCACCGATTGATTAAATCCGGAAATATGCAGATAAACATCTGGGACTTCCGCTTCGGGAAAATAGTAGCGATAATACTTGAACGCACTTTCCAGTTCCTCTTCCAATGGGGCAGTATCACCAAAAACCAAACGACAGGTATCCAGGACTTCCTGATTGGGCTCATAGGACAGGAAAAACTGCATATTCTCAACAAAATCCTCATCCTCGGTTGACCCTGCAGCGATAACCCCCAAGCTGTAGGCTTCCAGGTACTGACCATACTTCGCTTTGAGGGCTTCGGCCTCCCCGGCAAAACTATCCGGGTGAATGGCAAAGAGGTCTTCGTAAAATGGAATCAACTCAAAATCCACATCCACATGGCTCACATCCGGGGCCTTTGATCCGCTCGAACAAGCCATGGTCATCAATAAAAGGGTAACAATGGATGATACAAAAACTAATTTCATCTGAGATTGATTTGATGGAGTGGCTTCCTGCCACATAGATTGAAAGAGCAATATTAGAAATATAGCACCGTTTTTGCAAGCAAAACGGGCGGTTTTCACTAAGTTTGTGTTCTGATAGAAAAGACAGGAACAATATTTGATGATTGACGCCTGCGTAAATATCCAAGCTAATTAATATAAAAAAAACAACACATGAGAAAGACAGCTCTGCTTATCCTCCTTTTCATATCCGCTCAACTATTAACGGCCCAGAGTGCCGGCGACTACCGTTTTTCTTTTGTTCTAACACCTCAAATTTCCTGGGTAAAATCAGACCATACCGACGTCGACAACAAGGGCTCCCAGTTCGGTTACAACTTCGGGATTATCATGGACCGCTTTTTTAGCCACAATTATGCCTTTTCAACGGGACTAACCATCAATACAACGGGCGGAAAACTGGCCTACCCCTCAGTGACAACCAATGGCACGGAGACTTTTTCTGCCATGAGTCAAACCTACCAATTGAAATACATTGAAATACCTCTGGGCTTAAAGCTCCGATCAGAAGATATGCACCGAACCAATATATACGGTCGCTTTGGTCTGTCGCCTCAAATAAACATTCAGGCGCAAAACAGCGGCGGCAAAAGCATCAATGAGGAGGTACGGCTTTTTGATTTGGGTTATCACCTGGGAGGCGGCATTGAATACTCCCTGGGTGGCCGCAATGCGCTCATGATCGGCGTACTCTTCAACAATGGATTCATGGATGTCACCGATCATGACTATTTTGATGACAAAGCCATTTTAAACAGGCTGGTCTTTGAGTTCGGCTTTATTTTTTAGTGTTTCTTAGCTGGCGCCACATTTTTTTTGTATTTTTGGGTGTTTTAGAACAGTGTTTTAGAACACGACTATAATATGGCAACAAACAAAAAATCAACAGTCCCGGAACCAACCATAAAAGACATTTCAATTGTTTACAGCGTATTGAGTGCCGAGGAGAGGGATTATCTGGACAGAAATCATACGGTTCTTAAATACAGAAAAAATCAGATTATTTACCAGGAAGGTGAAAATCCGAGCGGTTTGCTGTGCCTTGGATCAGGTAAAGTTAAAGTATTTACAGAAGGTGTTGGTGGACGGGACCAAATTGTAAGATTAGCCAAAGCGCCCGACTTTATCGGCTATAGGGCTTTGTTCGCCGGGGGGCCGCATATTGCTTCCGCAGTCGTTATTGAGCCCTGCATTATCTTTCATATCAGCAAGGAGGTTATTGAGCAGCTCATGCTTAAGAACAACCGCCTTTGCATGAATATCATTAAATCTTTTGCCTCGGAGTTGGGTTTTACCCGTTTCAGAACGGTTTCCTTGACCCAAAAACACATTCGGGGACGTCTGGCAGAAAGTCTCATGCTACTAAGAGATATCTACGGTTACGACGATGAGGAAGGCACTCTTAATATTAATTTATCCCGGGAAGATCTGGCGAACTTCTCCAACATGACCACATCCAATGCCATTCGAACCTTAACCACTTTCACCAAAGAAAAATTGATTGAAGTTGAAGGGCGGGTGATTAGAATCCTGGACGAAGAAAGCCTGGAAAGGATTTCCAAACTGGGTTAATCCATTTTCACAAGCATTCATTAACCCACCCCCCGATATTGAAACCTCATTCTTTAAAGTAGATCCGCTTCACCCGGCGACTGATACTGGTCAGTATTTCGTAGGGAATGGTGTCCAACTGATCAGCCAGGGCTACGATAGAAGGGACCTCTCCAAAAACAATGACTTCATCTCCTTCTGCCACACTCAATCCAGTCACATCTATCATACACATATCCATGCAGATATTTCCAACGATGGGGACCAAACGGTCCCCCACCCACATCTGTCCCACCCCATTGCTCAGGCGCCGATTGAGGCCATCGGCATAACCAATGGGCAAAACGGCAATCTGACCGCCTTCCTGAACCGTGCCACGTCTGCCATAACCAATGGTGGCACCCGCTTTCACCTGTTTTATCTGCGACACGTACGTTTTAAGCGTGGTCACATGCTTTAAATCCGGTTCTCCTACAGCGCTAACCCCATAGAGACCAATACCCAGACGCACCATATCGAATTGGTATTCAGGAAATCGTTCGATGCCGCCGGAGTTGAGAACATGACGCATGAAAGGATAATCCAGGCCGTCCCGGATCACCTTACAGGCGGCCTCAAATTGAACCAGTTGCCCGTGCGTGAAGCCATCGTGCTGCGCCTCATCGCTTCCGGCCAAATGGGAAAACACGGATTGCACCTTGAGTTCGGGCATCGCTTTTAAACGATCCATCAGGTCCGTCACCTCATCATCCATAAAACCCAAACGATGCATGCCTGTGTCCAGTTTCACATGAATGGGTTGTAGCTCATTTGTTTCCTTTTGTACCATCCGGTGATAGGCCTCCAGAATCCTGAAACTATAAATCTCCGGCTCCAACTGGTATTCCAGCATTTGTCCGAAACTCTTCACTTCCGGATTCATCACGATAATGGGCAGTGCAATCCCTGCCTGTCGCAATTCGACCCCCTCGTCGGCAAAGGCCACTCCCAAATAGTCGATTTTTTGATGCTGCAAGGCGCCTGCTATTTCAAAGAGGCCACTGCCATAACCAAAAGCCTTGACCATCGCCAGCGTTTTAACGCCCGGATTAAGTCGCCGCCTGAACACATTCAAATTGTTGGCCAGGGCATCCAGATCAATTTCGAGCACGGTGCTGTGTTGCTTCAGTTCCAGCTTCCCGACGATTCGCTCAAACCTGAAAGCACGTGCTCCCTTAATCAAAATCGCATCGTTACGAAAATTCATGGTCGGCAAAGCCTCTAAAAGCGCTTCCGTGGTTTTAAAAAACAAATCGCTTTCTCTGAAATGGCCGGCATATTTCTGTAAAACCTCTCCCACACCAATAAAGCGATCAATACCCTTTCCTCTTATCAGCTGAGCGACATGAGGGTAAAGGGCATCCGCCTCAAGACCGGTCTGAAACATGTCGGACAAGATTAAGGTCCGCAGACGACCATTTTTCCTTCCTTGTTGCTCCAAAAAACCCAAGGCGGTTTCCAGTGATGTAATATCGGAATTGTAACTATCGTTAATCAGCAAAGTTCCATGGACGCCTTCTTTTTGCTCCATACGCATGGCCACGGGTTGTAGAAGAGAAATTTGCCGTTGTACGACTTCAGCAGAAAAACCTTTAAAAAACATCACCAAAATAACGGGCAGCACATTTTCTATAGAAATGGCATCTCCAAAAGGAAGGTCGAAATGATACAATTCTCCCTTCCATTTCATCGTTAAATGCTTTTCCCCATTGCCTTCCTCACCAATGAGATTCAGATCCGCCTCCGGATGCCTCCCCCATGTCAAAAACTCCTTTTGTGGATAAGTGGTGGTTATTTGCTCATGGACCAAGGCATCATCCCGACCATAAAAGACGAGATCCACATGCCGGAAAAGACGCAATTTTTCAGCCAACTTCATTTCCGGGGATGAGAATTGTTGTTGATGGGCCGACCCCAGATTGGTAAAAAGCCCCAGTGTTGGCTGGATAATTTCACGAAGCCGCTCCATTTCACCGGGTTGACTAATACCGGCTTCAAAAATCCCTAAAGTGGTGTGTGCATCCATTTGCCAGACACTCAAAGGCACTCCGATCTGACTGTTGTAACTGCGTGGCGAACGGGTGATTTTCTCAGCAAAGGATAAGGCCTGACTCAGCCACTCCTTGACAATGGTTTTACCATTACTTCCGGTTATGGCCAAGACCGGCAATTGAAATTTCAAGCGATGAAAACGCCCCAGTTCCTGAAGGGCCTTCAGGGTATCGGGCACCTTTATAAAACCGGCATTTTTCAGCTTTAGGGGCACCTCAAAGTCCGTATGTACCACAAAAAACCGGATACCTTTCTCATAGGCTGCTGAAACATAGCGGTGCCCATCTTTATGGTCACTCTTTAAGGCAAAAAACAAACAACCGGAAGTCCCCACCAGCAAACGGGTATCAAACACCAGACGATCCACATTTCCGTCGGCATCCGACACCAAATCTCCGCCAATAACTTCGGCAATTTCCTTAAATGTGTACATAAACCCTAAAGTTTTCAATATTCTTTATGCTTTTGACCCATCCCGTTTTTTCAGTAACTGATAACAACCGCGGCAAACGGCCTGATAGGATTCTGAGGCGCCAACCTCTACCAGCTTATCACTGATCTTGGTACGATAAGAAAACTGCGCCAAATCACCACATTCCATGCATATGGCATGTACCTTGGTAACGTATTCCGCCGTGGCCATTAAGCCCGGCATGGGACCGAAGGGTTTCCCCTTAAAATCCATGTCCAGTCCGGCCACAATCACGCGAATCCCCTGCGAAGCCAAGGTATTACAGACCTCTATCAAGCCATTATCAAAGAACTGGGCCTCATCGATCCCTACCACATCACTGCCGCCACTCAGCAGCAAAATATTTCCGGAACTGTTTACGGGGGTACATCGGATGCTGTTGGCGTCATGAGATACGACTTCCAGTTCACTGTAACGCTGATCAACAACCGGTTTGAATATCTCCACATTCATTTGAGCAATGCGCGCCCGCTTGAGCCGCCGCAACAATTCTTCCGTTTTTCCGGAGAACATGGATCCGGCAATTACTTCGACCCAACCCTGTCGCTTATTCTTATCAATTCTATTTTCCAAAAACATATTTCATGATCCTATAGCCCGTAATAAAATATAATAAATTTGACCGAATTGTTACATTTCAATCACTACCTTTGCAAAGGTAAAGAAAAAAGGTTGTTAATAAGTCACTATGGAAAAGGAAGCACTTCTTACGATCATCCTACAAGATATCAAAGAGTTAGAAACCCTGGTTACTACTTTCAAAGGGAAAAGCCAAATCCCCGATGTATTTATCCAATTGTCCAAAAGCAAAACACAGGGCATTTTGGATGAAATCCAGCTTTTAGCCTCCATCAAAGAAACTCCGGTTGTCCCCGTACCGTCTGTAACCCCCGAAAAGCCAGCAGCAAAACCGCCGGAAGCAGAGTTATCCGTAGAGGAAGTCGTAGAAAAACCGACTGTTACCGAACCTGAAAAGGTGGTAGTGGAGAAAACCCCGGAACCGAGCGCGGACAAACCCCGGGAACCAGAGAAAAAAACGTTGGAACCAGCCGTTACCGTGACGCCAAAAAACAGCAACAACGCGACCGTCATTGGCGAACTGTTGGGTAAGAACAAGCCTTCCTTCAACGAAAGGCTGGCAGAAAAACAAGAGCCGGTCCATTCTAAGTCGCACCCTCCCATCGATGACTTAAGAAAAGCCATAGGCATCAACGACCGTTTCTTTTTCCAGCGTGAGTTGTTCGGCGGCAATACTGAACTCTTTAACCAGACCATTGATCAACTCAATGGTTTGAACAACATGGAGGCGGCTTCGGCCTTCATTTCTGCCAATTTCAACTGGAACCCTCAGAATGAAGCCGTCACCAGTTTTATGGCTTTATTGAAGCGACGCTTTGCCAACCAATAAATCCCCACTATGGGCAAATTAATATTGGTTCCAACACCTATCGGGAACCTCGAAGACATCACACTGCGCGCCTTGCGAATGTTGCGGGAAGCGGATTTTATACTGGCGGAAGACACCCGAACCACCGGATTTCTTCTGAAGCACTTTGAAATAGAAACCCGTATGGTTTCGCACCACAAATTTAACGAGCATGCCACCGTTGAGCGGGTCACTTCCCGGATCCAGGCAGGAGAAACAGCAGCCATGGTTACCGATGCAGGTACACCGGGCATTTCAGATCCCGGCTATCTTTTGGTGGCCCATTGCATTGAAGCCGGCATTACGGTGGAATGCCTGCCCGGCGCCGCTGCCCTTATTCCTGCCATTGCTGCTGCCGGACTGCCCAACGATCGCTTTTGCTTTGAAGGTTTTTTACCCCCCAAAAAAGGACGCCAGAAAAAATTCTTATCCCTTCAGGAAGAGTCCAGAACCATGATTTTTTACGAATCACCCCACCGGCTGGTCAAAACCCTGCAACAATGCGTGGACTTCTTTGCTTCAGACAGAAAAGCGGCTGTTTGTCGTGAACTGACCAAACTGCACGAGGAAATCAGGCGAGGCACCGTGGAAGAATTGGCCGCCTGGTACACGGAACATCCCCCTAAAGGTGAAATTGTTTTAGTTGTAGAAGGCAAAAAAGATTCCTAACTTTGGAATAGTTGAATTTACCCCATATTTTCAATTTCAGTGACCATCTCAATTAATTATTAAGTCACAATTTAAATGCATGGTAAAATGAAAAATTTAGCATTTTTACTGTTGTTGCCATTGGTATTATGGCAATGCAATCCGGGGCCCTCAAAAACAGAGTTGCGTCAAATGAACGACTCTCTTTTAATGGAAACAGCCCAAAAAGAAATTCAGTTGAACCAGTTTGTGGAAACCATGGGGGAAATTGAAGAAAACATCCGCCTCATTAAAGAGAAGGAACAGATTATTTCGATGCAGGCCGAATCAGGTGACACCAGAGGACGGGCCGGCGAACAAATCAATGAGGACATTCAGTTGATTTACGATCTGATGGTTCAAAACAAGGATCGCATCAAGGAGCTCGAAAGCCAAATGAAAAACTCCGGGGTGGACAATTCCAGGTTGAGCAAGTTAGTGGCCGGTCTCAACCAGCAACTGCAAAACCAGTCGGAAGAAATCATTGCCTTGCAGGACCAGCTGGAACAACGGGATGTGCACATCACCCACCTATCCAACGAACTATTTGGTCTGAACTACGAACTTGACTCCATCAGGAAGGTAACGGAAGCTACCAGAAGTCAGCTGGACATGACCACCGACGAGTACAACACAGCCTGGTTTGCCATCGGCACCCGCAGGGAATTGCGCGAAAAAAACATACTGACCCGTGAGGGATTCCTGTTCTTTGGCAGCACCCATGTACTGAAGGAGGATTTCGACAAACAATACTTCAACCAGATCGATATTCGCGAAAAAGAGGAATTCCCTCTTTATTCGGACAAAGCAGAAGTGTTAACCGCACATCCTGCCGATTCTTATGAGTTGACTGCCGGGGAAGACGAAATGCTGATATTGGTGATCACCGACAAACGTCAGTTCTGGAGCATCTCTAAATACCTGGTGGTGCAGGCCAACTAATCGTTACAGGCATCGACCTCTTAAAAATGAACCATCGAAAATTCTTGTCAAACAGGGCCAAAAAGAGACCTTATCCTAAAGAATTTTTGCTACAATCACATCAGCCATGAGTTTTGCTGATTTACGCCAAAGGCAACTTTCTGTGTAAGTCGGTAAGATTCATGGTTGATACGTTTAAATCGTCCATCCACATGCGTCCATACAAACATCTCTTTTTCGATCTCGATCATACCCTATGGGACTTTGCGGCCAATGAGCAATTAACACTGACCGATTTGTATAACAACTACAGTCTGGGGGGGCATTTTGAAAGTTTTGAGGTCTTCTTTCAAAGCTACCAACCCATCAATGCCGATTTGTGGATTAAGTACCGGCTTGGCCAAATAAAAAAGGCAGAGCTGAACATTGGCAGATTTCACCATACCTTCTTGACGGCCGGCCTCGACCAATTAGAATTGGCCGAAAAATTCGCCCATGATTTTGTGGCTTTCAACTCACAAAAAGAGACGGTAATGCCGCACACTTTTGAGTTGCTCGACTACCTGAAACCCCATTACCACATGCACATTATAACCAATGGATTTGTGGAGGCCCAAAAAGTAAAGATGGAGGTGAGTGGCCTCCGGCCCTATTTTCAAAAATTGTTTATCTCTGAAGAGGTGGGTGCGCAAAAACCCAAAGTGGCTTTTTTTGAAAAGGCCATAAAAAGTTGTAATGCTCGAAAAAAGGAGAGTTTAGTTATTGGTGACAGTCTGGAAATCGATATACAGGGGGCGAAAAACTTTGGCCTGGACCATGTATTCTTTAATCCCCATCGAACACCACACGCTGAAAAGGTCTTTAAGGAAATCCATTCGCTCAAAGAACTCATTGGCTGGCTTTAGAAATCGGCATCCCGCTCAAAGCTGCTACCCAGATTCAGATTATTGCCAAATTGACCTTGCGCAGGGGCACCTGGGGACAAAGATTCGTTCATTTTTGAACCCAGGGTCATGGGTACAGCCGCCTCTTCCATGCCAAAGCCACCACCGAAACCTTCGTCAACAATATCTTCAAAACGAATGGCTTCCGGGCGGAAACGAAGTCGCACATCTCCTGTGGCCCCATTTCTGTGCTTGGCTACAATAATTTCGGCCAGGCCAATTAAACTGTTTCCCTGCTCATCCTCTGTAATTTTATAGTATTCCGGGCGGTGTATGAACAAAACCATATCCGCATCCTGCTCAATGGCACCCGATTCCCGCAAATCGGACAATTGCGGACGCTTCCCTTCTCCCGTGCGGCTCTCGACCGCCCGACTCAACTGTGACAGCGCCAGAATAGGCACATTCAATTCTTTGGCCAACCCTTTAAGAGATCGGGAGATCATACTCACCTCTTCCTGACGGTTACCGGGATTCATACCGCTGGCATTCATCAATTGAAGGTAGTCAATGATGATGATTTTGATATCGTGTTGCTTTTTGAGGCGTCGCGCTTTAGCGCGCAACTCAAAGACGGATAGTCCGGCCGTATCATCACAAACAAGGGGGCATCAATCAGGGACTTTATTTTATGGTCGAGCTGCTCCCACTCATAGGGTTCCAGTCTGCCATTTTTAATTTTATCGGCATTCAGTTCCGTCTCCGACACGATCAGACGATTCACCAGCTGCACATTGGCCATCTCCAAAGAAAAAACGGCCACTCCTTGCTTGTACTTCACCGCCATGTTACGCGCCATGGAAAGCACAAAAGCGGTTTTACCCATGGCCGGGCGCGCAGCAATAACCACCATGTCAGAAGCCTGCCAGCCCGAGGTAATACGATCCAACTCGGTAAAACCACTGGGCACACCACTCAAACCATCGGTCCGCTGACTCGCTTTTTTGATGTTTTCAATGGCTTCAGAAATCACCGGATTGATCTGCACCGCATCCCGCTTCATACTGCCCTGCGACAGCATAAACAACGAGTTCTCAGCCTCTTCCAGCAGGTCGTTCACATCCTCGGTGTCATCAAAAGCCTTGGTTTGGATCACACCTGAAATGCGAATCATTTCACGCTGCAGAAATTTCTGATAAATGATGCGGGAGTGATACTCAATATGCGCCGCAGAGGCCACACGACCTGTCAACTGGGTAATATAAAAAGCCCCCCCCACTTCGTCGAGTTTGGACATGCGCCGCAACTCTTCAGTAACGGTGAGTATGTCGACCGGTTGTTCCCGACTAAACAGATTGGTGATGGCTTCAAAAATATGCTGATGTGCCTCTTTATAAAAACAATCTGATTTTAAAATTTCAGAAACGTTGATAAAAGCGTCCTTCTCCAAAAGCATGGCACCCAAAACAGCCTCCTCCAACTCCAAGGCCTGAGGGGGCATTTTACCCACGCCTAAATCAACTGGGTCTGCTTTCTTTCTGGTATTGTTATAACGCTTTTCGGCCATTTTCTGTGTCGTATTTTTTGCGGAAGACAAAGGTAACAAAAACTCCCTTGCCTAAAAACACTTCCCCTATTCGTCCATTAATTAGTCAGGCTTCTAACAGGATATTAACAACTTTTTCAACAGCGCTAACAACTCATATTCAAAACCGAGCACCTTTTATCAACAAATAAAACCGTGAAAGTTATTAACATGGTTGGCCAAACAAAAGGTGCTCAAAAAATAATGAAACAAAGTTCGACCTATTCAATTAACAGGATAATTGCTTTTCTTTGCAGAAAAGAAAGCGAAAATGATTGTATTTCCCAATGCCAAAATCAATTTAGGGCTGTTGGTCACCTCCAAAAGACCGGATGGCTACCACAATATTGAAACCATTTTCCACCCGGTGCATCAACTGTGCGACATTCTGGAAGTGATTGACAATGATGAAAAAGAGGATGTCTTCAGCACCTCCGGACTGGTCATTGATGGTCCGGCATCTGACAACCTCATTCTTAAGGCGCTGGCGCTTATTAGGGAGTGCGCGCCCCTTCCGCCACTAAAAATTCATTTGCACAAGAAAATCCCCTTTGGCGCAGGATTGGGAGGTGGCTCCGCCGATGCCTCCTTCATGCTCAAGCTTTTAAATGAGCAATACCACTTGAATTTAAGCACCCGCACACTTGAATTAATGGCGGCCCGACTGGGAGCTGATTGTCCCGTATTTATTGAAAACAAGCCGGTATTGGCCAGGGGAATTGGCAATGAATTCTCACCAATAAATCTATCCCTCAGCCACCTTTGGTTGCAGATTGTGATACCACCCATACATGTGCCCACAGCACATGCCTACAGCAACATTTCGCCTTTCCAACCGGAGTCCTCACTGGAAGATCTGTTATCCCGCCCCATTGAAAATTGGAAAGCAACCCTGAAAAATGATTTTGAAAGCTCTGTATTCGAAAGGTATCCGGAAATTATGGCCATCAAAGAACACTTATACAACCAGGGCGCTTTGTATGCAGCCATGTCGGGCAGCGGATCCGCCGTATTTGGCCTATTCAAAAACAAGCCAGAGACCGAATGGGCGGACAATTATGTGATCCACACAGAGCAACTATAAATCAGTCTGGCCTCGGTATGGTGAAGCAAAACGAGCTGCCCTCACCCAACTTGCTGGTCACATGGAGGTGACCGCCATTGCGGACAATAAACTCCTGACAGAGCACAAGGCCCAATCCGGAGCCCTTTTCCCCATCGGTTCCTTTTTGGGAATAACCAGCGCCCGAATGAAGTATTTTTTCTATATCCGTCTCGCTCATGCCCGTTCCCGTATCGGCCACACAAACCTCCACCCCGTCCTTATGCGCTTTGGTCGTCACAGTGACCACTCCGCCCCTTGGGGTAAACTTAACGGCATTAATGATTAAATTACGAAGTACCGTGCGCATCATATTCTCATCGCCAAAAACTTCAAAATTTTTACAATCACGATCATCGATGCGAATCTCTTTTTTGATGGCGGTCTCCCTGACAAGTCCCACATTATCTTTAATCACCTCCTGCAATTGAAAAACCCCGGGCACAAACTGAATCTCGTTGGTTTGTGAGCGGGCCCAGTACAATAGATTTTCCAGCAAATTAAACACCAAAAGAGATGCATCATTCACGTAGCGGGCATAGGATTTCACCTGCTCCTTATCATCCTCCTCACTGATCTCTGTCAGCAACGAAGAAAAACCCATTATGGTATTAAAGGGGGCACGCAAATCATGGGCAATGATCGAAAACAATTTGTCCTTGGTTTTGATATGCTTTACCAGCTCCTGATTGCTTTTCTGTAAATTTTCTGCCTGACTTTCCAACTCCTCTGCCTGTTCAACAATCAGCCTCTGTCGCTCCTCCAGAACCTGATTAACACGATCCAACTCCTCAGCCCGATCCTTCAAAATTTTATTGCTATTTCTTAAACGGGCGGTTTGGTCGGACACCTGACTCAGCAGCAGCCTTTTTTGTCTTCTTAAACGGGCCGTTCTTAATCTAAAGATGCCATATACCAACAACACCAGCACCACCAGAAAACTTGTTAAAAACCATATACTGAACCACCAGGGTGGCAAAATTCGAATGTCTATGGAAATCCCTTCTTCATTCCAAACGCCATCATTGTTAGCCGCTTTCACTCTAAAAGTATACCTTCCGGGATTCAGATTGGTGTAGGAAGCCGACCGGTCCTTCCCCAAATAAACCCAATCGTCATCAAAACCTTCCATCTGACAGGCGTACTGGTTACGCTCCGGATTAATAAAATTCAAGGCAATAAAATCGAAGGTGAAAAAATTCTGATCATAGGCCAGGGTAATTTCATCTACGGTGTTTATTTCACCCGCAAGCACACTCCCTTCACCATAATGAACAATCGGTTCATTGAAGAGCTTAAATCGCGAAAATCGCACAACAGGAGGCACTTCATTAAAAACAAGCTTTTCCGGATTGAAGGAATTGACCCCCTTGCTTCCGGCAAAAAACAAGATTTCTTTGCCATTAAAATAGGAGGCCCGCAAATTAAATCCCAGACCTTGCAATCCATCCTCTTCATCAAAACGAAACAGATGTTTGGTGGAAACCTCCAATCGATACAATCCCCCCATGGTGCTGAACCAAATAAATCCGTTTTGATCCTCTTCTATGGCAGCAATGAAATTATTATTCGCTTCGGAATCGTAACGGACAAAAGAATCAGAGGAATCATCATACAAATAAAGACCATTGTTGGTACCAATCCACAGTCGGTTTTGACTGTCCTCAAACAAACAGATGATCTGATTGCCCTGCAAGGCACCTTCCCTGCCGAATTGGGCCATATAATGATCAAAACGAGTCGACCCGGGATCCAGGTGATTGAGACCGTAGGCCGTTCCTGCCCATAGCCGTCCCCTGGAATCGATCAGCACATCATGAACCCAATCAGAAGTTAATCCGGCATTCTTTTCATTGTAATTGGTAAACATACCGGTTGTCTGATCAAAGTGGTCCACACCTCCCCCGTGCAATCCCAACCATAAATTGCCCAGAGAATCTTCGCTGATACTGCGGACATCATTATGGGAAATGGAAGGTTTGTTAAATGATTTTCGCCAGGACTGAAACTTCCCGGCTGCTTCATCAAACAGATGCAATCCACCGGCATGTGTCCCCACCCACATTTGCTGACGACTATCTCTGTAGAGGGAAAGCACACTTCCCCGTCCCAAGGATTCCGGCGTATCATTGTCTCTGGAAGGGTAATGAACCATCCTTTGGTCCTCCCACAGAAAAACATCTAAACCCCCATTAAAACTCCCCAACCAAAGCTGGCCTTTAGCGTCTTCATGAACCGATGAGATGTTCTGATTGGTGGTATGCCAATAAAATCGATCAGAGGTATTGTAGGTCTGGAAGCCCCTTGGCATGGTACTAAGATGTACCCCATCGCCATTGTGAAAGGTGTAAATATTGCCCTGTTGGTCCTGAAAAACACCATTTAAGTTATTGGGAAGTGAATGGGGCACCTGGGGATCGTGATAATAGGAGGCGAACTGCTCAGTGGCTGACTGATACATTTTCAGTCCGCTGTAATCGCAGGTCCAGAGACGATTGTCCCGATCGGTATAAAGATCAAAAAAGAAACGTTCGCCCCCTCCCCCGAAAAAAATTTCTATTTCCTTGGTGGAGGTATCCAAACGTGCCAGTCCGCTCTCCTCAATGGCCATCCAAATATATCCTTCGGCCATGGTCATATCCATCACCATAAAATCGGCTTCCTCGGGCTGAAACGCTTCCACGAAACGCTGGTAACTCGTGGTGTCCCGGATGTCCGGGTAATGGGTGACACCTCCACCCTCAAAGTGACCCAACCACCAGTTATTATCCGCATCTATCAGCAGGCTGGAAATAAATCCAAAAGGAGATTGAATGACCGGCACAAAAGATTGGGTAGCCTCTTCAAACCTATAAATAAAATCACTGGAGCCGACCACCAAAGCGCCTTGATCATCCACCTGCATAAAATTTAGATAAACACTGCCCAATCCTTTAAGTGCTTGCTCTGAGGCCACCACTTCAAAAAAATCCTTTCGGGGATTGTAAACAGAAATTCCATAAGGGGTTGAAATCCAGATACGGTTGTGATGATCCACTACCAGATGATCAATCTGATTGCCAATAAGCCCCATTTCCGACCCACCATTAAAGGTTTTATAGGCTTTAACATCCTGCCCATCAAAACGATTCAATCCATCCTGAGTGCCTATCCATATATAACCGTCCTGATCCTGGGCCATGCAGGTGATGTAGTGACTGGACAATTGATTAAAGCCCGCCAATCTGGAAAACGACAAATCAGGCTCTGAGCAATTAAGTCTGTCAGACCCCAAAAAAGCAACAACAATGACACTATCCCTCTCCTCAACTTCACATAAACAGGCTTTGGTAACCAATATTCTCCTTTTATACTGTATTAACCCGAAAATGTTTTATGAAATGCGACAATTATTCACATTTATTACAAAACAGCTTTCGCGGAGTCCCAGTCCATCCGCTAAAAAAAAATCGCGCCCAAAGAAACTTCGGGCGCGACCTCCATAAAAAATTTTCAAGTTCTTAAAACTCGGCATTTTTGGGTGTCCTTGGGAAGGCAATAACATCGCGAATATTGCCCATTCCGGTGACAAACAGCATCAAACGTTCAAAACCGAGACCAAATCCACTGTGCGGTACGGCGCCAAACTTCCTGGTATCCAGATACCACCACATCTCCTCAGAGGGGATATCCATCTCCGCCATACGTGCCAATAACTTTTCATGGTTCTCTTCACGCTGCGAACCGCCAATTATCTCACCAATCTGAGGGAATAAAACATCCATGGCCCGAACGGTTTTATTGTCCTCATTCAGTTTCATGTAAAAAGCCTTGATTTCTTTTGGATAATCGGTGAGCACCACCGGCTTTTTGAAATGTTTCTCGACCAGGAAGCGTTCGTGCTCACTTTGCAAGTCGGCCCCATAACCTTCAATGGTATATTTGAACTGTCCCTTTTTGTTGGGCTTTGAATTTTTTAATATCTCAATGGCTTCAGAGTAGGTGAGTCGAACAAAATCATCTTCCAACACAAAACGCAACTTCTCCAGCAACTCCATGCTTCGGTCCTCTGCCTTCTTATTTTGCTCCTCCTCCATCAGGCGACTGCTCAAAAAAGCCAAATCATCAGGACAATGCTCCAAAGCATATTTGATGAGATATTTCAAAAACTCCTCGGCCAGATCCATGTTGTCGTTCAGATCATAAAAAGCCATCTCAGGCTCAATCATCCAAAATTCAGCGAGGTGGCGGGTGGTATTGGAATTTTCTGCCCTGAAAGTAGGACCAAAAGTATAAATGTCGGCCAGACCCATGGCAGCCAATTCACCTTCCAACTGGCCCGAAACGGTCAGGTTGGTGGCTTTCCCAAAGAAATCGCGACTAAAATCAATTTTACCCGCCTCCGTTTTTGGTACATTATCGAGGTCCAGGGTAGTGACCTGAAACATTTCACCGGCACCTTCGGCATCAGAAGCCGTAATAATAGGGGTATGAATATTCACAAAACCTTTTGAAGTAAAGAAATTATGAACGGCAAAAATCATGGCATGGCGCACACGTGCGACAGCACTAAAGGTACTGGTCCGAAAGCGCAGATGCGCCTTTTCTCTTAAAAACTCCAACGAGTGCTTTTTGGGTTGTAAAGGATACTCATTGGGATCACAGTCACCAATAACCTCCAGCTTCTCAGCCACCATCTCCACATTCTGACCCGCACCCTGCGAGGCATTCAACTTCCCTGTAACAGCTAAAGAGGCTCCGGTAGTGGCCCTTCTCAACAATTCCTCACCAAATATTTCCACATCGGCAACAATTTGGAGGTTATGAATAACAGAACCATCATTTAAGGCAATGAAATTGACCTGCTTCGACCCTCTGCGGGTTCTGACCCATCCCTTAACAAGAAAGTCCTCTCCTACAACTCCATTTTGTAAAATATCAGCAATTTTTGTTCGTCGCATATAATAAATTTAATCAGTTATCCATCTAACAACCTACAATCACTTGTAAATTCGAACCTTATAGCCGACAAAAATAGTGATTTGTTTATTAAATGCCGACACATTAAAACAAAAATGCTGGTATAAACAAAAACGCCCCTTGCGGGGCGTTTTTTCTACTCAATTTCTATCATTAAATGACCTTTAGGTACCTTTTGACCTTCTTCAACGTAAATCTTTTTAATTTTTCCATTGAACGGCATCAATACCTTATTCATCATTTTCATCGCCTCGAGAATGAGAATAACTTCTCCTTCTTTCACCTTGGCACCTTTTTTCTTTTTCAACTTGATAACAGTTCCCGGAATATAGGACATGATCTCGTTGGGATTGGGCACCTTATAGGGCTTGCGATTGGCATATTTAATGGTCAGCAAGGTTTTGTACTTTCGTGTATTAACCACGAAATCAACCAGCTCCAGCTTTTTTTCTTCCATAGTTTAACACATTAAAATGGTGGAATTCCGTGCTTTTTAAAGGGCCTTTGATCGTCTTTGTTGGTAGACACCTCAATGGCATGCAACAACATTTTACGGGTTTCCTCCGGCTCAATAACAGAGTCGACATAACCTTTGGCTGCGGCCACGTAAGGATTGGCAAACCTTTCAATGTACTCCTGCACCTTCAGTTCACGCATTTTATCCGGATCTTTGGCCTCCTCAATCTCCTTCTTGAAGATAATATTGGCAGCCCCTTCAGGTCCCATAACCGCAATCTCTGCAGTAGGCCAGGCAAACATGAAGTCGGCACCCAGGTGGCGACTGTTCATGGCGATGTAACCACCCCCATAGGCCTTACGCAGAATCACCGTAATTTTTGGTACAGTCGCTTCTGAATAAGCATACAGCACTTTCGCACCGTGACGAATCACCCCGGCATGCTCCTGATCTACGCCCGGCAAGTAACCCGGCATATCCTCAAGTGTTATGATGGGAATGTTAAAGGCATCACAATAGCGAATAAAGCGCGCCGCCTTATCGGAACTGTCACAATCCAGAACGCCGGCCAAAACCAAAGGCTGGTTAGCAACAAAGCCGGTGGTCTGACCGTTCATGCGACCAAAACCAATAACAATATTGGGGGCAAAAAACTCCATGATTTCAAAGAAATCTGAATCATCCGCAATGGCCTTGATCACATCCCGAACATCGTAAGGCTGCTTAGGGTCTGAAGGAATAATATCCTCGATTTTACCCTTAAATTTGGGCTCCTTAGGCGGAAACACCTTAGCCTTTTGAGTATTGTTCCAGGGAATATAAGTGATTAATTTTTTAATCTGCTCAAAACATTCCAACTCACTGCCGGCAAAGAAATGGGCGTTACCGGTAATTTCAGCATGCACACGGGCACCCCCCAGCTCCTCCATGGAGATTTCCTCGCCCAATACCGTTTTGATAACACTGGGGCCGGTAATAAACATCTTAGAGATCTGATCCACCACAAATACAAAGTCGGTCAGCGCCGGCGAATAAACGGCACCTCCGGCACAGGGTCCGAGAATCACAGAAATTTGCGGAATTACACCTGAAGCAATGGTATTGCGGTAAAAGATTTCGCCATATCCGGCCAATGAATTCACCCCCTCCTGAATACGGGCACCACCTGAATCATTGATTCCGATCAGTGGCACACGCATTTTTAAAGCGTGATCCATAATTTTGGTGATTTTCCGGGCATGCATAAGTCCCAATGAACCACCGGCAACAGTAAAATCCTGTGCAAAAATACAAACCGGCGCCCCATAAATGGTTCCGGTTCCTATGATCACACCATCACCGTGCAATTCCTTTTTGTCCATCCCAAAATCACGGGCTTCATGTTCAACAAAAAGGTCGTACTCGGTAAAAGATTCGTTGTCGAGAAGCGCCAAAATACGCGAGCGGGCGGTCATTTTACCCATAGCCATCTGTTTTTCAATGGCTTTCTCACCGCCTCCCAACTGAACCTTTTCTCTTCTTTTGCGAAGATCAAGGATGTGCTTTTTTAATGACATACTCAATTAGTTTTGGTTAAATTGCTGCCTGCCAATTATTTGTACTGGTTCTTGGCAAACTAAATGCGGTACATAATTACAAATTTTAGTGGCAACGACATACATTTAATTCAATAAATTTTCATTCTTTTCAACTAACCCCCTGTTTAACAGGGAAATAAAAAACCGTTAAAAAGAACGCAAAAACAGCTGTTTTTAAGCGATCTCAAATAAACGTATCGATATATCTGTATACAAAAAAAGGGCCGGGAGAAGTAAGTTACAAAAGAATGAAGACAATATCAACCATGCCACCTAAGTAAGCTATCTGTAAAAAGGTCTGTTCGACTTTCAGGAAGGGGACTATTTGGGTGCTTTGTGGTATAAGAAGGCCGCAATAAGGGCAAAAACAAAGTTGGGCATCCATACCGCTAACCAGGGACTCATATTACCATTGATGGCAAAGGTGGTAGACACCGTCATAAAGAGAATGTATCCAAAACTCAGGGCAATTCCCACGCCAATGTGCAGTCCCATTCCGCCCCTGACTTTGCGGGAGGCCAAAGAGAGCCCCATTATGGAGAGAATAAAAGCAGAAAAGGGAGCAGCTGTCCGCCGGTGCTTTTCTATTAAAAACTCTTCCACATTACCCACACCTCGCTGTTGTTGTTCATTGATATACCTGTCGAGTTCGGTGTTGTTCATGGTTTCGAAAAACTTTCGCTCTTCCTTAAAATCTGCGGGCTTCATATTCAGTACCGTATCCATCTGGGCCCCTTCCGAAATAAGCTGGCGGTCATTTTCCAGAAATTCCCGCACTTCGTAATTTTTCAGTGACCAGCCCAGAGTGGCGGTATCATATACGGCCGATGAGGCGGTTATTTTTTTCTTCAACAACTTCCCATCAAAAATCTCCAGACTAAAATCATCGCCCACTTCCCGCAAGGAAGAATAGCGCCGTACGTAAACAAATACATTGGGCTCTATTTGCATATGAATATTATTCATGCCCGTCTCCCGGCGCTTTTTGATATAAGTATTTTCAAAATCCAGACGCACTTTATTGGCCGGAGGAATAATATAGGCCCCCATTAAAAAGGAAAAAGAACCTATGATGCGGCGCCAATCAGATAGGGAACCATTAATCGCCTAAAACTCACACCACTTGAAAGGATGGCAATAATTTCGGTTTGATAGGCCATTTTTGAGGTGAAGAAAATAACCGCTATAAATACAAAGAGTGGCGTAAAGAGATTCGCAAAATGGGGAATAAAATTGGCGTAATAATCAAAAACAATGGCATTCAAAGGTGCTGAGTGCTCTAAAAAGTCATCAATTTTTTCCGCTAAATCAAAAACAACCGATATGCTGATAATGAGCAAAATGGCAAACACAAAGGTGCCCAAAAACTTTCCCAATATATAAAAATCCAGCTTTTTCAAATGTCCATATTTTATGGTGCGAAAACTATAACCTCACCGTCAATTGCTTAATCATTTTATCTTTCCATTCAAAAAACGTGCCCTTCATTATCTGCTCCCGGGCTTCACCCACCAGCCAAAGATAAAACGACAGGTTATGTATGGAGCCAATTGGGGGCCAAGCATTTCTTTGGATATAAACAAGTGACGAAGATAGGCTTTTGAATAGGTCAAATCAAGCGGACAATGACCATCGGCATCGATGGGGGAAAAATCGTCCTTCCATCTCTCGTTTCTTATATTGATAATGCCTTGCGCTGTAAACAGCATACCGTTGCGCCCGTTGCGCGTAGGCATCACACAATCAAACATATCGACACCCAGAGAAATCGCTTCCAGAATATTGGCAGGGGTGCCCACCCCCATCAAATACCTGGGCTTGTCCTCAGGCAAAATGGCATTGACCACTTCTATCATTTCATACATCACCTCTTCGGGCTCTCCTACGGCCAAACCACCAATGGCATTGCCGTCCCGGTTAAGGGAGGCAATGTACTCGGCCGACTGCCGGCGAAGGTCCGGGTATCCGGCCCCTTGGACAATGGGGAAAAAGCTCTGCTGATAATCATAAATGGGGTCAGTGGCATCAAAACGCTCCACACCGCGCTTTAGCCAACGATGTGTCAGCTCCATGGACGATTTGGCATATTTATAATCCGAATCACCCGGCGGGCATTCGTCGAAGGCCATAATAATATCAGCCCCAATGACTCTTTGAATGTCGACAACCCTTCGGGAGAGAAAAAATGTTTGGAACCGTCGATGTGCGACTGAAACTCGGCTCCCTTTTCATTCAATTTCCTTCGGTGGCTCAAGGAAAACACCTGAAAACCCCCACTGTCTGTTAAGATGGGTCGCTTCCAAGCATTGAAACGGTGTAAACCGCCGGCCTGCTTCAATACGTCCAAACCTGGTCGCAGATATAAATGATAGGTATTGCCCAAAATAATTTGGGCCTTCACCTCTTGCTCCAAGTCTTTAACTTGTATCCCTTTGACCGATCCGACCGTGCCCACCGGCATAAAAATGGGGGTTTGAATGCGACCATGATCGGTCGAAATTTCACCGGCACGTGCCTTCGAATTTCTATCCTTGTGCTGTAATACAAAATCCATCTGAACGTTAAATATTTTTTTCCATGGCAAAGATACAATTTGAATCCGAAATTAAGCCTTAACTATTCCTACTCCCCTGCTTCATTTGTTTGCAGACAAAAGAAAAAAGTCGCATTTTTGACCCAAATAAAAAGACCTATGATTTTTTCGGCTCCTTCGTTAACAGAAACCATCCTTCTCATCACCATTGGTGTTAGCTGGTTAATACAACTTTGGTTTCTGCTGGTAAGGGTGCGGCCGTTGGCCTTTTTTAAACAAGCTCAGACCAGGTCCTCTTTTCAAGAACCTGTATCAGTTATCATTTGCGCCAAAAACGAAGCCGAAAATCTGAAAAAATTCCTTCCTCTGATACTCCGTCAGAACTACCCCGCTTTTGAAGTGATTGTGGTCAATGATTCTTCGGAAGATGATTCGGATCTGGTGCTGGCGAGTATCAAACAAAAGCACCCGCAATTATATTATACCACCATTCCTAAGGACCGAAAATTCTCGCATGGCAAGAAATTGGCCTTAACCCTCGGGGTTAAGGCGGCTAAAAACAAGTATCTGCTGCTCACCGATGCGGACTGTCAACCGGCAGGTGAGGACTGGCTGAAGGAGATGGCGCAAGGCTTTGCCGGGAACCAAACGGAAATTATTTTGGGATTTGGCGGATACGAAAAACGCAGAGGACTGCTCAACAACCTGGTGCGCTATGATGCATTTTTTACAGCCATTCAGTACCTGGGATTTGCTTTAAGCGGAAAACCTTATATGGGGGTGGGCAGAAACCTGTCCTACACCAAAGCCCTTTTTGTGAATAACGGGGGGGTTAAAAAGCACGCCCACTTGCTTTCAGGAGATGATGATTTGTTTGTGCAAGAAAGGGCCAACCAACAAAACACCACAGTGGTCATTAAGGCCGCCGCCCATACCCATTCTATTCCACCGGCCTCCTTTCAGGAATGGTTACAGCAAAAGCGCAGGCACTTAAGCACCAACCGCCACTACAAAACAGGCGTCAAATCCGAGTTGGCTCTGGAGCCACTCAGTCGTCAAATTTTCCTGTTCACTTCTGCTTATTTAATAATTTTTAATACATTTGCCCTAGTGGCCATTGGCCTTATCGTAATAAGATTATCAATTCAATTGATTTTATGGCGAAGAGCAGCCAAAGAGCTCAATCAAGGAAGCCTGTACTGGTCTGTGCTGATTTACGATTGGCTACACCCTTGGTTATTATTATTGGCGCAAATCAGCAACCGTAAAAGAAGAAACAAATACAGATGGAAATAAACCCCAATCTCTCAGACAAGGCCAAACATGACCTCGAGCTGGTTAATAAGGCGGAGAACGGCGACCAGAAAGCATATGCTGAACTGATGGCCAGATACAGGGATGCCATTTATTTCATGCTTCTCAAAATGATCAACAACAAAACCGATGCGGAAGATCTGACCATTGAAGCATTTGGCAAGGCATTCAAAAACCTGGGACAATATTCTCCACATTACGCCTTTAGTACCTGGCTGTTTAAGATCGCCTCCAATAACTGTATTGATTACCTGCGAAAAAAACGCTCCAATCACATTTCCATTGATGGGTCATTTTCGGACGATAAAGAATCGGAACCTCAGATTCATCTCAAAGATGAAACACCCGATCCGGAAGAGTTTCTGATCCGGTCTCAAAAAGCGGTGTTAATGCGGACGGTCGTTCAAAAGCTGAAACCACGGTACCGCACCTTGATCGAACTGCGCTATTTCAAAGAGTATTCCTATGAAGAGATTTCGGATGAACTGGATCTTCCTCTGGGCACGGTCAAAGCCCAGCTTTTCAGGGCCAGAGAACTTCTGTACAACACCCTGAAAAACTCCGAAGTCAAGCGTTAGTAAAGGCCTATGCTGCAGGGCAACACTGAATGCCCCTCAAAGGAAAACGCCCGGCTCATCTGAATGTAAGCATTCACTCCATCCACTTTGATCGGGTCAGAATAGTAAAATTTAAAAATCAAAGATGAACCCGGTTTATAAGTATTTTAAAGCACTGACTCCAGATCAGATAAAAAAAATAGACTTGCTTCAGGCGGTATATGCCGAGTGGAATGAACGCATTAACGTCATTTCCCGCAAAGACATGGATGCCTTTTACGAACACCATGTACTTCATGCCTTATCCATCGCCAAATTCATCACTTTCGAACCGGGTTCGCGGATCATTGACGTGGGGACAGGTGGCGGTTTTCCGGGCATCCCTCTGGCCATTCTATTTCCAAAAGCAGAATTCACCCTGATCGACAGCATCGGTAAAAAAATAAAAGTTGTTTCGGCTGTGACTGAGGCGCTGCAGCTTTCAAATGTTAAAGCGCAGAACACCCGGTCGGAACAGCATAAAGGACAGTATGACTTTATTATTAGCAGGGCAGTAACCACTTTGCCCCTATTTGTGAATCAGACCCGCCATTTAATAGCGCCCCAACCCAAAAATGCCATCGGCAATGGCATTTTATATCTCAAAGGCGGCGATCTCACCGCTGAAATTCAACCTTTTAAAAAGCGGGTCTTTGTGGCCCAACTGTCAGACTATTTTGAAGAACCCTTTTTTGAAACCAAAAAACTGGTTCACCTCACGCTCTGAAAGAATCCTCTAAAATTGTCGCTCTTTCTTTTGGATTAAAATAAATAATATCTATTTTTGCAGACCGAAAGAAGGAACAACTTATTGATATAGATAAAACGGAGCAATAAAAATTTATACACATGAAACGCACATTTCAACCATCGAACCGGAAAAGAAGAAACAAACATGGTTTCCGTAGCCGGATGGCATCAGCTAATGGCCGCAGAGTTTTAGCTTCAAGACGCGCAAAAGGAAGAAAAAGCTTAACGGTTTCCAGCGAGAAAAGACACAAAGCCTAAACCTAAAAGGCTCTAAATAAATTAAAAGGCTCTTTTTTAAAGAGCCTTTTTTTGTTGCCTTACCATAAGTACAATTGGAGTATTTGTATTATTTTTGACCTGTACCCGATAAAACATGAACCAATGTTGCAGTGGAAAAAAATATTTAATCATACCATTTGGAAACATCTCGCATCCTGGCCGGTTCTTCCATAGTGATAATCATTGCCGTATTTTTCTTTCTTAAAATATACACACTTCATGGAGAGGGGCCCCGGTGCCTGACTTCACGGGATTGACGGAACAGCAACTTCAACACCTTATTCAGAGTGAGGACTTGCGCTACACCATTATTGATTCCGTCTATATTGACAATGCCCCCAAAGGCATTGTGGTGGATCAAACCCCCCGACCCGGAGAAAAGGTAAAGAAAAACCGGAACATCTTCTTTACGATCAATGCCTGGGGGGAGGAACAAATTGTCGTCCCCAATCTGACCGATTACAGTCTTCGGAATGCTCAGGAGATCCTTGAATCCTATGGACTCAAAGTGGGAGAACTCATTTATATTCCTTCGGAATACACCAACCTGGTGCTGGGACAACACCACGATGGGAAACCGATTGAACCGGGCACCTTGCTCCGCAAAGGGGCTACCATCGACCTGCTGGTTGGACGAGGCCTGAGCAACGAAACAACAGCGGTTCCCAACCTTATGGGCATGAAATTGGAAGAAGCCAAAAAAATCGCACAAAGCGTCTATCTGAATTTGGGGGCCATTGTTTATGCCGACACCATCGAAACAGCCATTGACTCGCTCAACGCTTTTGTCTGGCGACAAAATCCGCCAACGGCCAAAGGCTATGTCTTGAATCTGGGGGCTTCCATCGACGTTTGGCTGAGTACTGACTTCGCTTTACATCCCGACACGATTGAAGCCAGGGAAGCAGAAATGGAACAACCACTGAATGAAGAAGAGACTGATAAAGAAAGTGATGCTTACGAAGACGAATTCTTTTAACGGCATTTTTAAAAACATCAATTGCAACAGCTACCAATAAACCATGACAGATAATACCGATCGTATTGAGGAGCTGGATGATCCGGATTTAAACACCGAAAACAGTGAAGAGGGTGCTCTGTTCGAGCACCACCGATTTGTAGCGGATGGAGGACAGGGACACCTGCGCATCGATAAGTTCCTGGTCAACCGGATTGAAAATGCCTCGCGCAACAAGATACAGGATGCCGCGCTGGCCGGATGCATTCTGGTGAATGAACGGCCGGTTAAATCCAATTACAAAGTCAAGCCCAACGATGTCATTTCAGTGGTGATGGCCTATCCGCCACGAGAAATAGAAATCATTCCTGAGGACATACCCCTTAATATTGTTTTTGAAGACGACCATCTCATCGTCATCAATAAAACACCGGGCATGGTGGTACATCCGGGTTATGGTAACTATACCGGCACATTGGTCAATGCTCTGGCCTGGCACTTCAAAGACCAGCCATGGTTCAATTCGGACGACCCGCGTCCGGGATTGGTTCATCGCATTGATAAAGACACCTCAGGCCTTCTTGTGATTGCCAAAACAGAAACAGCCAAAATGAAGCTGGCGCTTCAGTTTTTTGAAAAAACCAGTACCAGAACCTATCAGGCCATCGTCTGGGGCACCCCGAATCCCGAAGAGGGGACCATTACCGGACACATTGGAAGAAGTCTGAAAGACCGAAAGCAAATGACCGTTTTTCCCGATGGTGAATATGGCAAACCGGCTGTCACCCATTACAGCACGTTAGAAAGACTGGGCTATGTCACATGGGTGGAATGCCGTTTGGAAACCGGAAGAACGCACCAGATTAGGGCGCATTTCAAACACCTCGGACATCCGCTCTTTAACGATGAACGTTATGGCGGAAATCAAATTTTAAAGGGCACCACGTTTACGAAATATAAGCAGTTTGTGGACAACTGCTTTAAACTTTTGCCTCGTCAGGCCTTGCATGCCAAAACATTGGGCTTTGTACATCCGGCCACAGAAAAATATATGGAATTTAATTCCGATTTACCCAAAGATATGGTTCTGGCCATTGACAAGTGGCGCTCTTACATCGCCGGAAGAGAGGTCGAAACAAGTATGTAAGAAGCCATTGACATGGGCCAACACATTGCAAACCTATGAATAAGAAAAATATTGCCGTCGTTTATGGGGGCTACTCTTCCGAAGAGGTCGTGAGCCAAAGGAGTGCCGAAGGCATCCTCTCCTTTATTGACACAGAGAAATTTCAATTGTTTCCCTTATTGATGACCCCTGAAAAATGGGTCGTCATCAGGAACAACCAGGAATATCCCATCAACAGGGCCGATTTCACAGTGACCATTGATCAGGAAGTTATTCGGTTCGACTGCGTCTACATCACCATCCACGGAACGCCTGGTGAGGACGGCCTGCTTCAGGGCTACCTGAAGCTGTTAAACATTCCTCATTCAACCTGCGATGTTTTACCAGCCGCATTAACCTTCAACAAATACACCTGCAATAATTATCTGAAAGGCTTTGGTATAACCATAGCCATGGCTGCCCTGGTGAGGAAAGGCATCGCCTACAACACAGCGGACATTGCACATAAAACCGGCTTCCCTTGTTTTGTCAAGCCCAATGCAGGCGGCTCCAGTTTCGGCATTACCAAGGTAAAGGCCATGGAGGATCTGGATGCGGCCATACAAAAGGCCTTTATGGAATGTCATGAAGTGGTGGTTGAACAGTTTATTGAAGGCACGGAGGTCACTTGCGGACTCTACAAGACGGCCGACAAAGCGGAAATCCTGCCCATCACTGAAATCATCAGCAAAAATGAATTCTTTGACTTTGAAGCCAAATACACCGCCGAAAAAGTAACTGAAATCACACCAGCCCGCATTAGTCCTGAATTAACAGCCGAAATACAAAACACCTCCTCGCTCATTTACGACCTGCTCAATTGTAACGGCATTGTTCGCGTCGATTTCATTATCAGTGACCATCAACCCTATTTATTGGAGGTCAACACCACACCGGGAATGACTCCTACCAGCTTTATCCCCCAACAAATTGCGGCGAAGGGGCTGGACATTAAAAAGGTATTTACCGAGGTTATTGAAGACGCCATCGCCCGCAGCTAACAGACACAAAAAAGTGTATCCTTGTTTTCTAAGAGATACACTTTTAAAAATTTGGCAGCACTCCGGCTGCTGGTCGGCCTTGTCTATATAAGATTTCAGAATTGCTTATACAATTTAACTAAAACAGGACATGTAGTTACGCCATATGCTCCATCCGCTTTGAAAGAGACCTAAGAGCCATTTAAAGAACCACATCGCAGTAAAATAAGACCCCACGCTTAAACAATTAGCCCCCAAGAGCGTTTCATGGGTATTAAGTGTGTGAAAAAATTGAATTAATAACCCAAATACATTAAGACATGGACAAGAACAATGTAAAAGTAACTTTTAAAGGAAATCCGGTGACCCTTTTGGGAAAGACGCCTAAAGTGGGAGAAACGGCCCCCGATTTTACAGCGCTTTCATCTTCATTGGAACCGGTCAAACTATCCGATTACGAGGGGAAAGTTAAAATAATTGCCGTCTACCCCTCCATCGACACAGGCGTGTGTGCCGCACAGAACCGGCGGTTCAATGAGGAAGCGGATAAGTTAGACGGTGTAGCCGTACTTTCCGTCTCCGTGGATCTGCCATTCGCTCAAAGTCGCTTTTGCGCCGCAGAAGGTCTGAACAACATTGTGACCCTTTCGGACCACAAGGAGCTTGATTTTGGTGCCAAATATGGTTTTGTCATTGAAGAGTTGCGACTGCTCGCCCGGGGAACCGTCATCATTGGAAAGGACAACAAAATTAAATACATAGAATACGTTCCTGAAATTGCTCAGGAGCCCGATTACGAGGCTGCTTTAAAAGTCGCCAAGGAATTGATTTAACGAAATTGCATTGCCGCTAAAAAAAACATCCGGCCACTTTCTTAAGGGGCCGGATGTTTTTATTAAAGATCTGATCAAACTATCGCGCAAACAGAAGCTCACGATACTTTGGTAAAGGCCACATTTCATTGTCAACTATCAGCTCCAACTTATCAATGTGGTAGCGGATGTCTTCCAGGTACGGCTTCACTTTTTCACTGTAGAGCTCTGCCATCTTGTGCATATCCTCCTCCTTATTGGCTATCTTTCGCTCATCAATCATTTGAGCCGTTTTGGCTTTAATGCTTTGAATATGGTTAGAAATCTTCTTAATAAGCTCAAGACGGTCTCCCACCAACGCTTTATATTCATCACCATCACCAAACAAATCTTTCAAGCCCTGAACATTGGTGATCAAGGTATTCATGTAACTTACCGCTGTTGGCACAATGTGGTTGATGGCCAAATCTCCTAAAACACGAGCTTCGATCTGGATCTTTTTGGTATATTTTTCCAACTCAACCTCCACACGGGCTTCCAGCTCCTTAGAATTGAACACGTCGTTGGCAGCAAAGACCTTCACCGACTTCTCTTTCAAATAAGCATTGAGCGCCTCAGGCACACTTGAAATATTTAACAAACCGCGACGGGCTGCTTCGTCTACCCATTCCTGACTATAACCATTTCCATCGAAACGGATTTTTTTGGTATCCTTAATGTATTGCTTAAGAATCTGAAGGATGGCTTCGTCTTTCTTCACCCCTTTTTCTACCATGGCATCCACCTCTTTTTTGAATTTCTTCAACTGCTCAGCCACCACCGTATTTAAAACAATCAAAGCAGAAGCACAGTTGGCCGAGGAACCTACAGCCCGGTATTCAAAACGATTACCGGTAAAGGCAAATGGCGATGTACGGTTACGGTCTGTATTGTCTAAAAGAATCTCCGGAATCTTACCAATATTCAGTTTAATAGAGGTTTTTTCATCAGGTGTCATCTTTTTATCAGGTACTGTTTCTTCCAATTCATCAAGAATGCGATTCAGTTCATGCCCCAAAAAGGCGGAAATGATGGATGGTGGAGCCTCATTGGCACCCAGGCGATGGGCATTGCTGGCTGTTAAAATACTCGCTAACAGCAAATCCTGATGCTCATATACCGCTTTCAACACATTCAGCAAGAAGGTCAGAAACTGCATATTGGTGCGGGGATTCTTGCCGGGCGACAGTAAGTTAACCCCGGTATCGGTGCTCAACGACCAGTTATTGTGCTTTCCTGACCCGTTGATGCCCTTGTATGGCTTCTCATGGAAAAGGATGCGGAATTTATGACGTCGGGCCACCTTCTTCATGATATCCATCACCAACTGGTTGTGGTCATTGGCCAGGTTGGCCTCTTCAAAAATAGGCGCGACTTCAAACTGGTTAGGAGCCACCTCGTTGTGACGGGTTTTAACAGGAATACCCAACAAATAAGCTTCCCTTTCAAAATCTTCCATATAGGCAATCACCCGCGTGGGTATAGAGCTGAAGTAATGATCCTCCAACTGCTGATCCTTGGAAGAGGAGTGTCCCATCAGGGTACGATCGGTCAGCATCAGATCGGGACGCGCCATATACAAGGCCTCGTCAACCAAAAAATACTCCTGTTCCCATCCAAGATTACTATTGACTTTAGAAACATTCTTATCAAAAAACTGACAAACATCTACGGCAGCCTTATCAACGGCAGCCAATGCTTTAAGTAAAGGCATTTTGTAATCCAGCGCCTCTCCCGTATAGGAAACGAAAATGGTGGGGAGACAAAGCGTGGTTCCTACGATAAAGGCAGGTGATGAAACATCCCAGGCGGTATAACCACGTGCTTCAAAGGTATTACGAATACCTCCTGATGGAAAACTGGAGGCATCAGGCTCTTGCTGAACCAAAAGCTTTCCACTAAACCCTTCTACCACACCACCGTTGGCATCAATATCGATGAAAGCATCATGCTTTTCAGCTGTTGAATCGGTCAGGGGGTGAAACCAGTGTGTGTAATGAGTAGCACCATTAGCCAGGGCCCATGCCTTCATACCCAAAGCAATCTGATCAGCCATTTTCCGGTCGATGCGAGACCCCTTTTCAATAGCTTCCATCACATGGGCGTAGGCCTCACTGGACAAATACTTTTTCATTTTGGCCCGGTCAAACACAAACTTACCGAAATAATCGGAAGTCAGCCTTCCAGGCTCATCAATGGTCAATGGCTTCCTGTTCAGAAGCTCTTTCAATGCAAAAAATCTTAAAGTTGCCATATAGTTATTAGTTTGAGAGTTAGACAGTGCAAATATGCAAATTTTAGAAGACACCCCCTAATTATAGCTGTTAAAAAGTCTGAAATACGATAATTTTCAAAGCAAAGCCCCCATCAAAACCAATCCATTATTACAAAACAGATAAACAAACATCACACAACCATAAAAAATTGGGGGCTCTTACCAAAAACAGGGGAATGACCTATGTCAATTATAAGCCCATTAAATATTTATGGACATTTTCAGCGGCATCCCTGCCTTTGGCAATAGCAGTGACCACTAAACTGGCGCCATTGGCAGCGTCACCCGCAGCAAACACACCCTTTTTACTGGTCGCAAACGCTTCATCAATCTTTACATTACCTCTTTGATCCAGATCCAATCCCAATTCTTTGATTAATCCCTCATGCACAGGGTGCACAAACCCCATGGAAAGCAGCACTAAATCCGCCTCAATGACACGTACCGTATCTTCCTTTTCTGACATCTGCCATTTACCATCCACATTGGTCCAATCGACTTCTACGACTTCAACACCGGTAACCGCACCATTTTTTCCGATAAAACGACGTGTTGACAAGCTCCACATGCGCTCACACCCTTCCTCGTGCGAAGAGGAAGTTCTTAATGTGGCCGGCCAATAGGGCCATGGATTTCCGGGTTTACGTTTCACAGGTGGTTTGGGTAAAATTTCCAACTGTCCCACCCATGCCGCTTTCTGTCGGTTAGACGTTCCTACGCAATCACTTCCTGTATCTCCTCCTCCAATGACCAAAACCTTTTTACCTTTGGCATCAATACGCTCGCCGTTCAAAATAACACCCCTATTGACTTTATTTTGCTGCTTCAAAAACTCCATGGCAAAATAAACCCCTTTCATTTCCCGGCCTTCAGCCGCCAAATCGCGTGGCTTCATGGCACCTATGGCCAAAACAACAGCATCGTATTGCTTCAATACCGATTTCCCTGTTATGGTCTCACCAACGGAAACATTGGTCTTAAACTCAATGCCTTCCGTCTCAAATATCTGAAGACGACGATCAATCACTTTTTTGTTCAGCTTAAAATCAGGAATCCCATAACGCAACAAGCCGCCGATGGCATCATCCCGCTCAAACACCGTAACGGTGTGACCTGCCTGATTTAACATGTCAGCTGCTGACAAGCCGGCCGGACCCGAACCGATCACGGCTACTTTTTTACCCGTCCGCTTTTTAGGAATACGGGGTTTGATCAGACCCAGCTCAAAAGCTTTCTCCACCGTAGAGGCTTCGTTTTCACGGATGGTCACCGACTCATCATGAATGGCCAGGACACAGGACTTTTCACAGGGGGCGGGACAAACCCGTCCGGTAAATTCAGGAAAACTATTGGTGGAATGTAATATTTGACTGGCCAACCCGTAATCACCTTTATATAAAGCATCCTGCCACTCCGGTATTTTACTGGCTACCGGGCAGGCCCAGTGACAAAAAGGGATGCCACAATCCATACACCGGGAAGCCTGCAAACGGCGATCCTGATCATTGAGCACCTGCTCAACCTCTCCGTAATCATCTACGCGCTCATTCACGGCCCTGTTGCCACTCACTTTGCGCTCAACTTCTATAAAACCTTTTGGATTTCCCATAACTCTTTATTTTATGATAAGACCTTAGGCCCCATCCCAAATTCAACTATACCATTTATCAAGCATCCTCAAACACTTTTATTCCCTGATGTAGGGAGCATCCTCCGTTTCAGCCAGTTTACGCTCCAACTCAATGAGCTTTTCCTGTTGCAGCACTTTTTTATACTCAAACGGAATCACCTTAATAAACTTAGGCAAATAGAAATCCCAGTTGACTAAAATCTCCCGTGCCTTTTCACTGTTGGTATGCAACAAATGCTTACTTAACATCAGCTGCAGCTCTTGCACATCTTCATAATCGTGCACCGGACTCAACTCCACAAGGCCCTTGTTACAGAAGTAATCGAAACGCCCTGTCTCATCCAGCACATAGGCAATTCCGCCACTCATTCCAGCTGCAAAGTTACGGCCAGTGGTGCCGATGACAGCCACCCTTCCGCCGGTCATGTATTCACAACAATGATCGCCAACCCCCTCAACAACAGCATTGGCTCCTGAATTGCGCACGGCAAAACGTTCACCTGCTACGCCGTGTACATATAAATACCCACCGGTAGCACCGTACAACACAGTATTACCAATAATAATATTGTCCTCCGGCTTAAAGCTGGAGCCTTTGGGTGGCACGACCACAATTTTTCCGCCGGATAAGCCCTTACCCAGGTAATCGTTGGCATCACCTTCCAGACGAAAAGTCACCCCTTTTACCAGAAATGCGCCAAAGCTTTGACCGGCTGAACCGGTAAATGTGCAATTGATGGTATCTTTAGGCAATCCTTCTTCGCCATACACTTTTGAAACCTCACCTGAAAGCATCGCCCCTACGGTACGGTCGGTATTCCCAATCGGATGGGCCATCCACACCTTGGTTTTATTTTGAATGGCTGGCCTGGCCTGACGAATCAATTCATGATCCAGCACATTTTCCACTTTATGCTTCTGCAAGGTGGTTTGACGCAAAGAATATTTCCGTCCCTCTTTGGGAAAGTAAGTCAGTGCCGACAAGTCCAGCCCCTTGGTCTTCCAGTTGCCCACCTCCGGATCCTGCTTTAATAAATCGGCGCGACCAATGATCTCATCCATCGACTTAACCCCCATGGCAGCCAGATGCTCACGCACCTCCATGGCAATAAAGGTGAAGAAATTGACCAGATTTTTATATTTCCCGATAAAACGCTTCCGCAAATCCTCGTCCTGGGTGGCAATTCCTGCAGGACAGGTATTGAGGTGACATTTCCGCATCATGATGCAGCCCAATACGACCAACCCGGAAGTGGCAAAACCATATTCCTCCGCGCCCATTAAGGCCATTTTAATGACATCCAAACCGGTCTTTAGCTGGCCATCTGTTTGCAGCTTCACACGTCCACGCAGATTGTTTAAAACCAGGGTTTGCTGCACTTCAGTCAGCCCCAGCTCCACCGGCAAGCCGGCATGTTTGATAGAACTCATGGGACTGGCACCCGTACCACCCTCTGTACCGCTGATCACAATCAGATCGGCATGCGCCTTGGCCACCCCGGCAGCCACTGTACCTACACCGCTCTCCGATACCAGCTTCACACTGATCCGCGCACTGGGATTGGTACATTTTAAATCGAAAATCAGCTGTGCCAAATCCTCAATAGAATAAATATCGTGATGAGGCGGCGGTGAAATCAGGGTAATCCCGGGTGTTGAACTGCGCAAATGAGCTATGATCTTATCGACTTTATAACCGGGTAACTGACCACCTTCTCCGGGCTTAGCGCCCTGAGCCACCTTTATCTGCAATTCATCGGCATTCACCAGATAGTTATTGGTAACCCCAAAACGCCCACTGGCCACCTGCTTAATGGCACTACGGGCTTTGGACTTAAAACGGCTGGCATCTTCACCACCTTCGCCGGTATTGCTTCGTCCACCAATCTTATTCATAGCCAGAGCCAGGGCCTCGTGGGCCTCCTTTGAAATGGAGCCGTACGACATAGCACCGGTCACAAAACGACGCATTATAGCTTCAACAGGCTCTACTTCTTTAATATCAATGGATACACCTTTTTTCACCTTCAAAAAGCCGCGCAAAAACAAAGGCGTCCGATTGTCTTCATCCACCCTTTGCGAGTACTCTTTGAATTTGGCATAATCGTTTTCGGAAGTGGCCCACTGCAATAAACCAATGGTTTCAGGATTCCAACCATGTTTCTCACCCTTTTTTCTAAACGAGTATGCACCAAAATTTTCAAAAGGCCCTTCTTCCTGAAGCTCATCAAAGGCGGCCTCATGAAACATCGCTGCTTCACGGGCAATTTCATCAAAACCAACCCCGCCAATGCGTGAAGAAGTACCTGTAAAATAAGGCTCTATTACTTCACGGGCGACCCCAACAGCTTCAAAAATTTGTGCGCCATGGTAGCTTCTCAGCGTTGAAATACCCATTTTAGACAGCACCTTCATCAAACCTTTGTTAACCGATTTTATGTAGTTTTCACGCGCCTCATCGTATCCCATTTTTATTTTTCCCTGCTTAACCATCTCATCAATGGCAGCAAAACAGACATAGGGATTAATAACACTGGCACCATAGCCCAAAAGCAGTGCAAAGTGCATCACCTCGCGGGCCTCGCCGGTCTCTACAATCAAACCGATTTGCATCCGTTTCTTGGCTTTCACCAAATGATGATGAACCGCAGAAGTAGCCAGCAAAGAAGGCACGGCAGCCTCATCCGCTGAAATATTCCGGTCACTTAAAATCACGTAATTTTTATCATCATCCACTGCTTTTTCGGCCGCTTTGCAAATGGCATCAACGGCAGCTTTAAGCCCCTTTCCCCCCTCACTGACCTTATAAGTCATGGGAATCGTCACATGCGTAAATTCCTCCCGGCGGTAATCTTTAATCTTACCCAAATCGGTATTGGTTACCACAGGTGAAGCAAACTTAATGGAACGGCACTGAGCAGGAGTTTCGGTCAACAGGTTTTTAGAAACCGAACCAATATAACTGGTCAAAGCCATTACCAGACCTTCCCGAATAGGGTCAATGGCCGGATTGGTTACCTGCGCAAAGAGCTGTCGGAAATAGGAAAACATGCGTTGAGGCTTTCCGGATACCGCAGCCATGGGCGTGTCATTGCCCATCGAACCAACCGGTTCGTTGGCAGTCATGGCCATCGGAAAAATAATTTGCTCAAAATCTTCCTTATTATAACCGAAAGCCTTTAAGTAGGTGTTAAACTTATCGCCCAAAGAAGAAGAAACCCTTTGTTTCACTTCAATATCATTCATGCTGATCCGGTTATCTCTTAACCAGTTTTCATAGGGGTGAAGACGTGACAACTGCGACTTGGTCTCCTCATCCGGAATAATAATTCCCAACTGCGTATCCACCAGCAACAGTTTTCCGGGCCGTAAACGGCCTTTGACCACAATCTCCTCAGCCGGGAAGGTCTGTACCCCCACTTCAGAACCCATTACGATCATATTGTTTTTGGTGATCACGTAACGCGAGGGGCGCAAACCGTTGCGATCGAGCGTTCCTCCAATAAAACGACCATCGGAAAACACAATGGAGGCCGGACCATCCCATGGCTCCATGATGGTACTGTGATACTCGTAATAAGCTTTCAGACTGGGCGGAATGGGATTCTTGTCGTTCCACGACTCCGGAATCAACATGGTTAAGGCATGCGGCAAAGTGCGGCCGGTCATGAACAGAAACTCCAGGACGTTGTCGAGCGATGCAGAGTCACTCTTGCCCGGCTCTATCACCGGAAACAATTTCTTCAAATCTTCACCAAACAAATCAGACTCCAGCAAACCTTCCCGGGCCTGCATCCACAAACGGTTACCCTTAATGGTATTGATCTCTCCATTGTGGGCCATCATGCGAAAAGGCTGTGCCAAATCCCATGTTGGAAAGGTATTGGTACTAAAACGCGAATGCACCAGGGCAATGGCACTGGCGATAGCGGGATTTCTCAGATCCAGGTAGTAATCGCCCAATTGTTCGGGCGTTAGCATTCCTTTATATATAAATATTTTACTGGAAAGAGACACAATGTAAAAATGCTCCTTTTGCTTGAGCGAGGACTGACGAATTTTGTTTTCCGTCACCTTTCGCGCGATAAACAGTTTGCGCTCCAGCACGTCCTGTTCATATTGTCCCTGAACAAAAACCTGCTTGACAACCGGCTCATTGCTTTTGGCAATTTCACCCAGAACCTTATTGTTGACAGGTACATCTCTGTACCCTATCAATTCCAAACCTTCACTTTCAAGCTGGCGGTTCAATTCATCCACGCAAGCCATCCCTTCCTTTTCATTGCGGGGAAGAAAAATTAATCCGGAACCATATTTACCAGCAGCAGGCAAGTTCAAACCAAAACCAGCGAAAAGACCGTGCGGCAACTGCATCAAGATCCCGGCTCCATCACCTGACTTATTATCAGAACTCTCGGCTCCTCTATGGGTCATATTCACCAACACTTCCAGCCCACGGCGTACAATCTCACTGGATTGCTCCCCTTTTATATTGGCCACAAACCCAATTCCACAGTTATCATGCTCGTTGGCCGGATCATACATCCCCTGAGCTTTAGGCAATCGTTGTCGCATTTTCATACTTAAAATAATTTTCTGGCTTTGTAAAACCCTAACCTTTCATCCATCCTGACAGCAATCCCATTCACCATTGTCAGAGTCTTACACCTGGTTTATTACTCTGTTTTATTTTTTTTCTGAAGCAAGAGAGGGCTCTCGCCCGGGAAGGAATATTCATTTCGACTCCCATTAAGACAAACTACGCTTAACAAGTATTAAAACAACACAAAAGTAAATATAAAATTTACACTTTAAAACTTTTATCGTTCTTTTTGCGACATTTTTAATTCTTTAACACCCGTATTCTGCTAAAATAACAATTCCAGAAAAGAATTTTTATTTGCGCCAAATTCATGACGCTTTAAGCATAAACAATACAAAACCCTTTATGGCTGAGACATAGGGACGTTTTTTGACAAAGGTTAGACCAACACCAGAATATCAAAAAGACATATTTTTGAAATTTTTTGCAACATTCTGTCACAATTGCTTGTTTTTTCATAACAGTTCGTTACTTTTGTATCGTATTTTGTTTCTAATCATTATAATTAACTATTTAAAAACATCAAACCATGTGTGGATTTGCAGTTTATACCGGAGGGGACAAAAAGCTGAAGCTTGACATGGCCCATGATTTCAAAAAGATTCAGTACAGAGGGCCCGACAACACCGTTATCAGAGACTTTGGAAATGAAGGCTGGATGGGCTTTCATCGTTTAAAAATTATGGATCTTTCAGATGCCGGCAATCAACCCCTCAGTTATAATAATATCCACCTGGTATGCAACGGTGAAGTTTATAACTTCAGACAATTGCGAAAAGATTACGAAGCGACCTTCTCCTTCCAATCGGAAAGTGATTGCGAGGTTATTCTTCCCCTTTTTATGGAGAAAGGCATCGTTGGAATGGCCCAGGCGCTGGATGCCGAATTTGTGTGTGTCATTTATGATGATGTTGAAAAGAAATATTTCGCAGCCCGTGATCCTATAGGCATTCGGCCTTTGTTTTACGGCTACGACAAGCAGAAAAACATATGTTTTTCGAGTGAGATGAAAAGTCTTCACCGTATCTGTGACGAGATCCACCCTTTTCCCCCGGGCTATTGCTACGATGGCGAAAAAATGATCCAGTATACCGACATTGCCACGGTGGAAAAATTTCACGATGATGAACAGGAAGTCATCTTTGAAAAGATCAACGAGCTGTTTACCAAATCGGTGGAAAAACGTATGGACGCAGATGCTCCGGTGGGCTTTCTGTGCAGTGGGGGATTGGACTCCAGTCTGGTTTGTGCCATTGCTGCGAGACTAACCGATAAGCCCATCAAAACTTTTGCTGTAGGCATCGAAGATGGCCCCATCGACACCAAATATGCCCGCATTGTGGCCGACTATCTGAAAACCGACCATACAGAGGTATTGTTTACCAAACAACAGATCTTTGATTCGCTCAGCACTTTAATATACAGTACGGAGACGTGGGACATCACAACCATTCGTGCCTCCATGGGCATGTATCTCTTGTGTGAATACATCGCCAAAAATACCGAGGTAAAGGTACTGCTGACCGGAGAAATCGCTGATGAAATTTTCGGCTATAAATACACCGACTTTGCACCGGGCGCAGAGGCTTTCCAAAAAGAAGCAGAAAAAAGACTGCGTGAGCTTTATATGTATGATGTGCTGCGGGCAGACCGCTGTATCTCCGTGCACGGACTGGAAGCAAGGGTTCCCTTTGGTGATCTGGAGTTTGTAAAATACGTCATGGCCATTGATCCAGAAAAGAAAATGAACTTTTCAGGCATCGGCAAATACTTGCTCCGTAAGGCATTTGAAGGGGATTACCTGCCGACAAACATTTTATACCGCGAAAAGGCGGCCTTTTCAGATGCCGTAGGACATAGCGTGGTGGATTATCTGAAAGCCTACGCAGAAGAGATTTACACCGACGCAGATTTAGAAGCAGCCAAAGAAAAGTATCCACATGCCACTCCATTCTCTAAAGAATCCCTGATGTACCGGGACATTTTTGAAAGTCACTTCCCGGGACGTGCGGAAATGATTAAAGACTTTTGGATGCCCAATAAAGAATGGGAAAACTGTAATGTCAACGACCCCAGTGCCAGAATACTTCCGAACTATGGCAAGAGCGGGGAATAACTTAGGGAATAAAAAAGAACCGTCCTAAACCGTTCCGTTTCCTAAACCTGAGAAATCCGGAAAAGTCACTTATTATACCTGGTGGTGACTTTCTCCGGATTTCCTTTTTTCTATCCTTTATAATGGTGATAAAACCAACTGATGGCTTCGATACCTTTTAGGAACTGCTCGACAGGAAAGTTTTCATTGGGACTATGGATAGCGTCTGACTCCAATCCGAACCCCATCAAAACCGATTTCATGCCCAGAATATCCTCAAAACTGGAAATAATGGGAATACTGCCACCACTGCGAACCGGCACGGGCAATTGGCCGTAGACTTTTTCATAGGCCTTCTCTGCAGCTTGATAGGCGGGGATATCTATGGGACAGACATAGCCCTGACCTCCATGTAAAGTGGTGACTTTTACCTGGACGGAAGCTGGCGCCATTTTTTCAAAATGCGACTTAAATATTTCTGCGATTTTTTCATGGTCCTGGTTGGGTACCAGGCGGGTGGATATTTTGGCAAAGGCCTTGGAAGGCAGCACCGTTTTGGCACCTTCTCCGGTATAACCGCCCCAAATACCACACACATCAAAAGAGGGACGAATGCCCGTTCGCTCATTGGTGGTGTAACCGGCTTCACCCGACAATTCAGCCACATCAATGGCCTTTTTATAGGCCTCCTCATTGTATGGGGCCTTTGCCATTAATGCGCGCTCTTCCTGACTGACTTCAATCACATCGTCATAAAAGCCGGGGATGGTAATGTGGTTATTCTCATCCGTCATGGCAGCAATCATCTTCGCCAAGACGTTGATGGGATTGGCAACAGCACCTCCAAAAAGCCCCGAATGCAGATCCCGGTTGGGACCGGTCACTTCAACTTCCCAGTAGGCCAGACCACGCAATCCCGTAGTCACCGATGGAATATCCTTTGCAATAATGGAAGTGTCAGAGACCAGAATAATATCGGCTTTAAGCATCTCTTTATGGGCCTCACAAAAAGCAGGCAAATTGGGGGATCCTATCTCCTCTTCTCCCTCAATCAAAAATTTGACATTGCACTTGAGCAAGTCGTTCTTCACCAGATACTCAAAAGCCTTGGCGTGCATAAAGGCCTGCCCCTTGTCGTCATCGGCGCCTCTGGCGAATATCTTCCCCGCTTTGATAACCGGTTCAAAAGTCGGTATCCCAGAGATTGAGCGGATCAACCGGCATCACATCCATGTGTCCGTATACCAACACAGTGGGATACGACGCATCCAGAACTTTCTCGCCATAGGTCACCGGATTACCCGCTGTTTCCATAACAACGGCCTTGTCGGCACCACCGTCTAAAAGAATCTTTTTCCACTGCTCGGCCGCTCTATACATATCGGGCCGATGCTTACTTTCTGAACTGATGGAAGGAATGCGTATCAATTCAAAAAGCTCGTCCAAAAATCTCTGCTGATTATCAGCAATATAAGTCTTTAAATCATCCATATATCTTGCATTATTAGTCGCAGAAATAAATACAATCGGCACAGGTAGCCAGGCGCACACAGCCCTTTTCTTTCAATATCTCCACCAAACAAGCCACCACAGCCGCTTCATCTTCACTATCCTCACACAAGGGATGCTCGGTATAAAGCAAAAAAAACGCTTCCAAATCCGCGTCGGTTGGTCTGGAAATCTCCCCCTCCACCTGGCCATCCACCAATTTAAGCTCCATCATGGAGGTGACACCCGCATCGAGTAACAGCACGTAGCGTTCATAAGAATCCTGCACCTGTTCCTCCACCGAAACACTGGGTTTTCGACTGGTCTGACAAGCCCCCAGCAAAACCATAACAACAACCAGTCTGAGTCCGGACACCCACGCCGAACGCTTAAAATAACGCTTCCCCATAAAATTTTTATACCATTAGTCCTTGCAAAAACACTTATCCCAAAACAGGCATAGACATTGCAATATAGCAAAATCAGCACCCAAGACAAACAAAAAACCCCTTTTTTAAAGGGGTTTTTACCGAACACTCACAGCTTGATTTCCCGAAAAGCGGGCATTTGTTTTAAACAGATTCTAAGCCATATTATGAAAAACATTGGTCACGTCATCATCTTCCTCAAATTTACCCAACAACTTTTCTATAGCCGCCTGCTGTTCCTCATTCAATGTTTTCGTCTCGTGCGGAATGCGCTCAAATTCCGCATTCAAAATTTCGAATTCATTCTCTTCCAAATACTTTTGAATGGGTCCAAAGCCTTCGAATTCACCATAGACCATGATGTAATCCTCTTCTACAAAAACCTCCTGAACGCCAAAATCGATCAGCTCTAATTCCAGCTCTTCGGCATCAACCCCCTCCTTATTGGTCACTTTAAAGCTACATTTGTGGTCAAACATATAATCCACACTGCCCGTGGTACCCAGGGAGCCGTTATTCTTGTTAAAATAACTCCGGACATTGGCCACCGTACGCGTGGGATTATCGGTGGCCGTTTCAACAATCATGGCAATACCAAAGGGGCCATACCCTTCGTAAACCACTTCCTTATAGTCTGCCTGATCCTTAGAGGAAGCTTTCTTAATAGCTCGCTCCACATTTTCTTTGGGCATATTAGCAGCCTTGGCATTCTGCATCAGCACCCTTAAACGCGGGTTGGCCACCGGATCAGGGCCACCGCTTTTCACGGCAATAACGATTTCCCTTCCAATTTTGGTAAAAGTTTTGGCCATATTACCCCAGCGTTTCATCTTCCGGGCTTTTCTATATTCAAATGCGCGTCCCATCTTGTCGGTTATTAATTAGTGTCAATAAGAAAAACTGCTGTTTCTTCAGTCTTTGGTAAGAAAGCGTCAAAGACGAATTAGGGTGACAAATTTAAACAAATATCAATTATCTGAATCGTCTGACCCCCGCTCTTTTAAAATTTTATCGGCTTCTTCCATTTCATGATAAAAGGCCGCCCCGTATTTGCGGGTAATGGCCTCCTGCAAAAATTTATAAATGGGCACCCCGATTTCTGCCCCCAAAACTTTAGCCGGTCCACAAATGGGCCATTGGTGGTAGTTCATGGCCTCAAAGTCGCTGTATCTGGTAACCCGAATGGGATACAAGTGACAGGATATGGGCTTCTTAAAATCAATTAAACCTTCATTGTAGGCTTTTTCGATGCTGCACTTACACACCCCCGTGTCATCAAAATAAGTATAAACACACTCCTTGCCATTAATAATGGGCGTCACTTTATCGCCATCCACATCCACTTCCCAGGTCCCGGTTTTCTCAATCTCCTCCAAAGCCTTTTTGGACAACATCGGTTTAATGACCGGAAAAATGCGTTCAAGGATGGCGGTCTCTTCATCTTCCAGAGGAGCGCCTGATTCTCCCTCTACACAACAAGCCCCCAAACATTTTGGCAAATCACAAATAAAGTGACGCTCAAAAATATCCAGACTAATCAATTTATCATCAATTTGAACCATCGCTCAGTTTTTATCATCAAAAAAATGCAGCAATTCCACCAGGAAATTGCTGCACAAAGAAATCATTTTTATTCCATTACGCCAAGGCTATCAAACTCTTTCCGGTCATCTCAACCGGTTTTTCAATGCCCATGAGCGTTAGAATAGAAGGCGCCACATCGGCCAGGATACCATCCTGCACCTCTCCTTTGCGATCTGTCACCCAAATAAAAGGCACAGGATTCAAGGAGTGAGCCGTATTCGGCGAACCATCGGGATTGACTGCGTTGTCGGCATTGCATGATCGGCAATAATAATGGCTTCGTAGCCATTCTCCCTGGCCGTTTCAACCACATCCTTCAGACATTCATCGACCGCTTTCACCGCTTTCAATATGGCCTGATAATCACCGGTGTGTCCCACCATATCACCATTGGCAAAATTCAAAGCAATGAAATCAAACTTTTGCTTTTTCAATTCGGCCACCATTTTATCTTTCACCTCAAAGGCACTCATCTCAGGTTGTAAATCATAGGTAGCTACCTTGGGTGAATTGACCAGGATGCGCTCTTCTTTGGCAAAAACTTCTTCACGTCCACCGGAGAAAAAGAAAGTAACATGGGCATATTTCTCCGTCTCGGCCATGCGCAACTGCGCCAATCCGTTGGCCGCCACCACTTCACCCAAAGTACGGCTCACATTGTCTTTGTCGAACAACACATGCATGCCTTTATAAGTAGCATCGTAGGGTGTCATGGTACAATAGTACAAGGGAAGGGTGTGCATGCCCTCTTCGGGCATATCCCGTTGGGTGAGCACCTCGGTAATCTCACGGGCCCTGTCGTTGCGGAAATTAAAGAAGATAATAACATCCCCTTCCTGAATGGAACCCACCGGCTGTCCGCTGGCATCCACATTCACAATGGGCTTGATAAACTCATCGGTTACCCCGTTGTCGTACGACTGCTGAATGGCCCCGACAACATCCCCGGTGGCTTCACCCACCCCTTTGACCATTAAATCATAGGCCAGTTTAACGCGATCCCACCGCTTGTCGCGGTCCATGGCATAGTAGCGACCAATAACAGAAGCTATTTCGGCGTTATTCCCTTGAATATGCTTCACCAACTCGTTCAGATAGCCTTTTCCGCTTCTGGGATCGGTATCACGACCATCCATGAAGGCATGTACGAAAACCTTTTCAACACCAGCCTCTGTTGCCACGTCGGTCAACTTATACAAATGCTCCTGACTGCTGTGTACGCCCCCTTTGGAAACCAGACCTAGAAAGTGAACCTGCTTATTGTTTTCTTTGGCATAGGCCAGAGCTTTAACCAATTCCGGATTCTGTGCGATGGAATGGTCACGAATGGCCAGATTGATTTTTACCAAATCCTGATAAACCACACGTCCGGCCCCAATATTCAAGTGACCCACTTCCGAGTTACCCATTTGTCCATCCGGCAAGCCCACATTTTCACCTGAAGCCTGAAGCTGAGAATTGGGATATTGAGCCACAAGGCTGTCAAAATAAGGCGTATCACCTTTGTAAACGATATCGGAGTCGGACTTGTTTCCGTACCCCCAACCGTCTAAAATTACCAATATTGTTTTCTTACCCATAAGAAGAGATATTATATATATTTTTTATTGAATAAACAGCACCAAAGCACTTATGTTTATGGTCAAAATCAGAAACAGGACAAAGCCCTAATCTTCTGGGGCATAAACGCCCTGCAAAAGTACCCAAAAATGCTCAAAATCAAAGCATCAAAGTGTTAATCAATCTAAGAAACTGTAGTAAAACAACAAAGCCGGCAAAAAGCCGGCTTTGTGGGTGGTACCACCTGGAATCGAACCAGGGACACATGGATTTTCAGTCCATTGCTCTACCAACTGAGCTATGGTACCCGTCGTTACTTTTAAGTTTAAGGAGCAAAAATAACATTACTCCGGAATCATTTAACCCTTCCAATCTTTGTTGGCAAAACCTTTCAAAATATCACCTTCAAAAAACAGTCATGAACAATGAATGACTTGTGGTACCACCTGGAATCGAACCAGGGACACATGGATTTTCAGTCCATTGCTCTACCAACTGAGCTATGGTACCTCTTTGAAAACGCGGTGCAAATATACGGAAAGATTTCTTTCTTCAAAATGCTGAGATGAAAAATATTGCTCTCAAACTTGGTGCAGACTTTCGGTATGGGTTTACTCATCAAATTCTCAAAGAGTTATAACCGCAACTTTCTTTTCAAAAACAGGCATCCCCACAAAAGCAGGGAGCCGAGGGCGAGTGGACCGCCCTCAAAAACGCAGGGCTTCCTATTTTTTTTGGGTGGAAACCCCGGCCCTGGAGATCGTTCCGGTTTAAGCGCGTTTATTCCGCTAGGTTTTATACTTTTGTAGTTGATTTTGAAATCGATTAAATGGAGCTATTTACACATACTTTTCCCAACGGAATCAGGCTGATTCATCACAAGACACTGTCACCGGTGGGGCATTGTGGCCTCATGATTAATACCGGATCGCGCGACGAAAAGGAGAGCGAACACGGGATGGCCCACTTTATTGAGCACGTCATTTTTAAAGGCACCCAAAAAAGGAAAACCTACCACATTCTAAGTCGCATTGATGATGTGGGCGGAGAGCTTAATGCTTATACCACCAAAGAAGAAACCTGTATTTATGCCTCGTTTTTGATGCAGGACTATGACCGGGCGCTGGAATTGTTGCACGACATTACTTTCAACTCCACTTTTCCGGCTAAAGAACTGGAAAAGGAGAAGGAGGTCATCATTGATGAAATCAATTCCTACAAGGACAACCCTTCGGAGCTCATCATCGACGATTTTGAAGAGCTCATTTTCAACAAGGACCCGATGGGGCGAAACATTCTCGGAACACCGGAAATGCTGACCACCTTTGAACAAAAAGACATCAAAAAGTTTATCCGCAACAATTACCATACCGACCAGATGGTTATTTGCTCGGTGGGACAAATGGAGCCGGCCAAAGTACTGCGGATAGCCTCCAAATACTTCAAAGATGTACCGGCCAACCACAGAACCCAAAAAAGACCAATCACCCTGCCCTACCAACCCAGGAGTATGGACAAAAAGATGGACACCTTTCAAAGTCATATCGTGCTGGGAAATGTGGCTTACGATCTGGACCATCCGAAAAGATTCGGCCTGTTACTGCTGAACAACATCATTGGTGGTCCGGGCATGAACAGTCGCCTTAACATGGCGCTGCGGGAAAAAAACGGCATTGCCTATAACATTGAATCCATCTACACACCCTATTATGGCACCGGCATTTTCTGCATTTACTTTGGCACCGATGAAGAAAACATCAACAGAAGTCTGCGCATTGTCCACCGGGAACTCAAAAGACTGAGAGAAACCAGGTTGGGCAAACTGCAATTGCACAATGCCGTGCGACAACTAAAGGGTCAAATCACCATCGCCAACGAAAACCGGGAAAACCTGATGCTGTCCATTGGTAAAAGCTACATGATGTACAACAAGGTGGACTCCCTGGAAGAAACCTACCAAAAAATTGACAGCATCACTTCGGAAGACCTCATGCACATTGCCAACGAAGTTTTTGACCCCGCTCTATTGTCTTACCTCATTTACCGGCAAAGCTGATGGACTTAGACCTGGAAAAATACATACTGGATCACATCGATGATGAAGAAGCCATTCTTCGGGAACTGGATCGATACACCCACTTACATGTGCTGCGTCCCAGAATGATTTCCGGACACCTGCAAGGCTCCCTGCTGAAGATGATCTGCCGCATGGTTCAACCCAAAGATATTTTGGAAATAGGCACTTTTACAGGATATTCAGCCATCAGCATGGTCAGGGGGATGGAGCAGGACGGTCACATTCACACCATCGAAATCAACGATGAACTGGAACAACTCATAAGGTCCTTTATCAAGAAAGCCGGTGTTGAACACCAGATCACCCTGCACATTGGCAATGCCCTTGAAATCATACCGCAACTCCCCACTACTTTTGACCTGGTGTTTATAGATGGGGATAAACGACAGTACCCGGACTATTACGAAGCCGTATTCCCACTCTTAAATGCGGGTGGACACATCTTGGCGGACAATATTTTATGGGGCGGAAAAGTGGCACAGGCCAACATGCCGGATGACGCCTACACCAAAGGCATCATGGATTTTAACGACCTCGTTAAAAACGACCCCCGCGTGGAAAAGACCATTTTACCTCTACGGGACGGTCTGCTTCTAATACGGAAAAAGTAATTGGTTCCACACTGCTCCATATTTCATCCACGAAACAATTGGCCGATAATAGTCCGCTTCATAGCCGCCTGCGATGAACTCTTCCACCTCTGTTTTGTTCCTTAGTCATAAAACAACACGAAAAAACCATGCAAAAATCAACCCTCATCATATTTGGCTCGTCGCTGGGCAATACCCGTTTTGTGGCCGAAAAACTGGAACTGCTTTTGCCTGGTTCTCAGCTAATGGAAGCCAGCGCCGTAAGCCCTGAAAGCATCGCCAAATTCCCGAATTTAATTCTGGGCACCTCCACCTGGGGTGTGGGACTTTTACAGGATGAATTTGATACTTTTATGGAGTTGTTGCAACAACAAAATCTGGAAGGCAAGACGATCGCCCTGTTTGGTCTGGGCGACCAGCAAAACTATCCCGATTCGTTTTGCGACGGGATGGGAAAAATCCATGAATTACTCCAGAATAAAGGGGTTCAGTTTATTGGTGAGTGGTCGGCCGACGAATACGATTTCACGACCTCAAGGGCGACAAAAGGGAATAATTTGGTAGGATTGGCACTGGACGAAGACAATGAGCCGGATCTGACCGACTACCGGCTTAAAAACTGGGTAAAATTAATTGCCCCGCTTTTACAATAAGTGAGCCTTGGTTATGAAAGGAAACCTGGTCATGGCACATGGCGAACCACCAAACTGTCCAGCTCCTGCTTGTGAAAAAGGGTCGGATAATCTTCCAAAAACTGATCCATTACGGTACGAAGGGTCGCCTCGCGTAAAAAACCGGCCTTGCTCTTTACCTTGTACTTTTTACAGTATACCTCGATGGCTTCCAACTCTTTATCATTAAGAAGAACGGTCACTTTATGCTGTCTCTTTAAGGCAGCATCTCTCCCTTTCTGAACAACGGCCCTTTTTTTATTTGTTTTTTGTGCCATGAACACCCTCATTTTAAGCGCTAAAATAAGTAAAATAGGGATCACACCCAAACAACAAAGCCTCCTGAAAATCAAGAGGCTTTGTTGAAAGTGGTACCCGGAGCGGGAATTGAACCCGCACGGCCGCAATGGCCACAGGATTTTAAGTCCTGCGTGTCTACCAATTCCACCATCCGGGCAGACCATGCTTTTAAGGAAAGAAAAACGAGATTTCCTGGAAATTCAGGCCCTCTCGTTTTTCAGGTGGAGCGAAAAACGGGACTCGAACCCGCGACCCCGACCTTGGCAAGGTCGTGCTCTACCAACTGAGCTATTTTCGCATTATTTATGTTAGCAATCCGGCTGACACCTTCGTTTCGGCATCTCTGTCGTTTCCTTCCCGATTGCAGGTGCAAATATAAGCCTTTTTTCTTTTCCCCAAACACAAACGGCCAAAAAAATCACAAATTTTTCACCCTTTTTTCGCGGCCTTCGGGCACATTCCTATAACATCAAAAAAATCAATTTCTTAGAAAACGCCCAACTACAAGCCGGCAATCTTTTTTATCTCATTCAGCTGGTTCAAGGCATCCATAGGCGTCAGATTATTGATGTCCAAACCGGCTATCCGATCGCGAATCTGCTTAAGAACCGGATCGTCCAACTGAAAAAAGCTCAACTGAAAACCTTCCCGGTGTTGGGCCAGGTCCCCAACAGGCTTAGAAAGCTGCCCCTTACGGTGGGTATCCTCGAGTTCTTTGAGGATGTCATCCGCCCTTTTAACCACACTTTTTGGCATACCGGCCATGCGCGCCACATGAATACCAAAACTATGGTTGCTGCCTCCTTCGACCAGTTTACGCAGAAAAATCACTTTATTCTCCACCTCTTTAACCGATACATTATAATTTTTGCAGCGCTTGTAGCTTTTGGCCATCTCATTCAACTCATGGTAATGTGTGGCAAAAAGGGTTTTGGCCAGCCCCTTCTTATTTTCGTGAATGTACTCCACAATGCTCCAGGCAATGGAAATGCCATCATAGGTACTGGTTCCCCTTCCCAGCTCATCAAAAAGGACCAGACTGCGGTCCGAAATATTATTCAGAATGCTGGCCGCTTCATTCATCTCTACCATAAAGGTGGATTCTCCCTGTGAGATATTGTCCGACGCTCCCACCCGTGTGAAAATTTTATCCACCACGCCTATGCGGGCCGATTCTGCCGGCACAAAACTACCCATCTGAGCCAATAATACGATCAAGGCCGTTTGCCTGAGCAAGGCACTCTTACCGGCCATGTTGGGACCTGTTATGATGATGATCTGCTGACTGCTGTTATCCAGGTAAACATCATTGGGAATGTAAGATTCTCCGGGAGGCAATTGCTTTTCTATCACTACGTGGCGGCCCGACTTGATATCGATCACATCGCTGTCGTCCACCACCGGTCGCACATAATTATTCTCACGGGCCAGCACTGAGAACCCAATCAGACAATCCAGTCGCGCCAACAACATCGCATTCAACTGAATGGCTGGAATAAATGCCGCCACCGCACTCATCAACTGCTGATACAACTCCGTTTCAATGCTTAAAATACGCTCTTCAGCGCCCAAAATTTTGGTTTCATACTCCTTCAGTTCCTCGGTGATGTACCGCTCTGCGCTAACCAGGGTCTGCTTGCGAATCCAGTTTTCGGGCACTTTTTCCTTGTGCGTATTGCGTACTTCTATGTAATAGCCAAAAACGTTGTTAAAGGCGATTTTTAAGGAGGAAATCCCCGTCCGTTCACTCTCCCGCTTTTGCAAATTATTCAAATAATCCTTCCCGGAGAAAGCGATTTCACGTAACTCATCCAACTCCGTGGAAACACCCGGGCGAATAACCCCGCCTTTACTCAATTGAGCCGGCGGATCCGGCTCTATTTCCCGCTCTATGCGGTCGTGTATCGACGGACAGGCATTGAGTTGCTCCCCCAAATGATTCAGCACTTCATTATCGGCCTCCTCGCAGTAATGCTTAATGGGTCCAATATTATTCAGCGCATTTCGGAGCTGCATCATTTCGCGCGGCGACAAGCGACCTGCTGCCACTTTTGATACCAAACGCTCTAAATCACCTACAGGACGAAGATGCATTTCCAGGGCATCCTTTAAATCCGGCTCCCTGAAAAAACATTCCACCGCCGTTTGGCGCTCCTTAATGGGCTGCACATCTTTCAAAGGCAGCGACATCCAGCGCTTCAGCAGGCGACTTCCCATGGGTGTTACCGACCGGTCTATCACATCAATGAACGATCGCCCCCCTTCATTCACCGATTGAAACAGCTCCAGATTTCGGATGGTGAATTTATCGAGCCACACATATTTTTCTTCCTCTATTCGGGACAGACTGGTGATATGTGCATTCTGATGATGCTGCGTCAAATCCAGGTACTGCAAAATGGCACCTGAGGCGATAATGCCCCTCTTCAGGTTTTGAACACCAAATCCTTTCAGGGATTTGGTATCAAAATGCTTCAACAAACGGTCTTTGGCCGAATCTTCGGTAAAAACCCAATCCTCCAGAGGGTAGCTGTAATGACGCGTACCAAATATTTCCTGAAACTGCTGGCGCTTGGTCTTTTCATACAAGACTTCCTTGGGCTTAAAACCGGACAACAATTTATCGAGATGTTCAAAAGAACCCTCCGCGGTTAAAAACTCCCCGGTAGAAAGATCCAGAAAAGCAATACCCCCGTACTTGGCTTCCAAATGCACGGCGGCTAAAAAATTATTTTCCCGGTGCTCCAGGATGTTGTCATTGATAGACACCCCTGGTGTTACCAGTTCGGTAACACCTCTCTTGACGATATTTTTGGTAGCCTTGGGATCTTCCAACTGATCGCATACAGCCACTCTTTCACCGGCACGAACCAATTTAGGCAAATAAGTATCCAAAGCGTGATGAGGAAACCCTGCCAGCTCAACCGATTGCGCTGCACCATTGGCCCGCTTGGTGAGTGTAATTCCTAAAATACCGGACACCTTAATGGCATCATTTGAAAAAGTTTCGTAAAAATCCCCCACCCGGAACAACAATATGGCATCCGGATATTTATTCTTTATCCCGAAGTACTGCTTCATTAGGGGAGTTTGCACTATTGTATCTTGTGAACCCATTTTTAAAAAGGATAATAGGATTGAAAGGAGCCTCTGCCTCCAAAAGCCAAAAGACCATTTTATGGATAAAGCACCCTGGTATGCAAAGATAAAGCCAAATCACAGATTAGAAAATTTTGCTTTAACAATCTACTCCGAACGGACTTTTAACGATAAAAAGTTTGAAAAATCATAACTGCTTCGTACTTTTAGGACAAATGATGAACATCAAAACCATATTCCTATGAAAGAACTGTTAAAATATTTGGGCCTGTTCCTGATACTCGCAGGCGTTGTTGTTTTGGGTTTTTATGCTTTCGCCAGCATGATCAGTAACCTGTTTCTAATAATTGCAGCCCTGCTATTAGTGGGTGGTCTGGCGCTTTACATTCTTTTCAACAGGATATTTGATTGAGACATTCTAAATACTTGTCGACCCCAAAAGCGCCGGTTTAACACATATAGGTGAACAACATTTTTAACGACATTCAAGATCCTCCCTGCAGGTAGCCGTCAAATCCACAAAAGTTTAATCCCTTCTGTTTTGACGGCTCCTGCCTTTTTCAGGCCTTTAGGTAAAAGTCACGTGTGAGCGACAAGTATTCTGCCGAATAATGATGTCTTCCCTTTACTTCCAATACCATCTTTTCTTCTTTGGTTTCGCGGTACCCCTTTAAATCCCAAACAGACAGGATGCGTGAAACGGGTTTATGGGGAGTGGGATGAATCAGCAAACGACTCCCTTCAAACAATCCCCTATCCAGGGCTAACTGTGAAAAGAGCAGGTGATTTTGGGCCGGAAGAATAACAGAAAATTGGCCCTCCACCGCAAGCAGGCGCAGGACGCCTCAATGAGGTCCGTATAGCTCAGATGAGAGGTATGTCGGGCCACACTTCGGGACGCAACAGCTGCAGGCTTAGAATCAATAAAATAGGGCGGATTGCTCACGATCAAATCAAAGCGTCGATGGGACTGCTGAGAAAACGGCCTGAAATCGCTCTCCACCATTTCCAGCCGACCGGGCCAGGGTGAGCGTTGAATATTCTCTCTGGATTGCAGGCAGGCATCCGAATCCAGCTCAACACCCGTAATAAGGCTTCCGGCGCCCTTTGTGCCAGCATTAAAGCAAGCAGACCGGTCCCACTTCCCACATCCAGAATCGTTTGAGCCCCATCAACCGGCGTCCAGGCCCCCAGGAGCACGCCATCGGTCCCCACCTTCATGGCACACCTATCCTGAAAAATGCTAAACTGTTTGAATTGAAAATAAGCGTTGGCCATTCTTGATGAATTTGATCTCTATTTGGGCAGGTCTTTTTCAAAAACACCCATCCAAAAAGGGCATAATCATAAAATACAGGGTCCTCAGGACGGAAAGATCTCAATTGCAGGGTCAATTCCTCCACCGCCTTCCAGTCATCCTGTTGGCGATTGAGCAACCCCAAATTTCGCGCCACACGTCCCACATGCACATCCAGTGGCATCATTAATTTCGCCGCATCCATCTGCGGCCATAAGCCCAAATCAACCACACCATCCTTACGTACCATCCACCGCAAAAACATATTGAGCCGCTTCCCCGAAGAACCCTTCATTACGTTGGCCACATGCTTTCCGGTTCGGTCCATCGGTCGGAAGGATAAAAACAATTCCCTGAAAGCGGACAAGGCAGAAAATACACTATTCCCCTTTAGGAAAGCATTGGAAAAAACGGTTTCGAGTCCGCCATGATGCAGATAAATTTCACGAAGGGCACTGACAAAATACTGACAATCGATGCCATTAAAAGTACGGTAAACAAATTGCGACAGTTGTTGTAGCTCCCTATCCCCTGCACCGGTCACAAAGGCATAGGGTTGCAGATCCATCCATTCCATCAACAAACGCGCCTTCTTCAGAATCATGCCTCTTTGTCCCCACGCCAGGGTAGCCGTCAAAAAGCCGCTTATTTCACAATCTTCCTTGCGCGAAAACATGTGCGGAACAGACACCGGATCTTTTTCGATAAACCACGCTTGGTTGTAATGGGCTGCTTTTTCGTCAAGTAAATCCTTTAACCGATTGTCCACCACCCTATAAATCATTAGAAACAATGACCCCATCCACCATCTGTATGGTTCGATCCGACTTAAGGGCCAGATGTTCATCGTGGGTCACAATGACAAAGGTTTGGTGAAACTGATCGCGCAAAGACACAAACAAGCCCATCAGCTCCTCCTGATTTTTGGAATCCAGATTCCCGGATGGTTCATCGGCAAAAATTACCAAAGGGTCATTGATCAGTGCTCTGGCTACGGCCACCCGCTGTTTCTCTCCCCCACTCAATTCAGCTGGCTTGTGTTCCAGTCGGTGAGACAAGCCCAAAAACCCCAAAAGCTCCGTCGCCTTCTTATCGGCCTCCCGTTTGGAAACACCTCCGATGTAAGCAGGCAGCAAACAATTTTCCATCGCCGTAAATTCCGGCAAAAGCTGGTGAAACTGAAAAACAAAACCAATGTGTTTATTTCTGAAGCGCGCCAGTTGGTTTTCCGAGAGTTTATGAATGGCTTTGCCATCCATATAAACTTCACCCTGAGTAGGCTTATCCAGCGACCCCAGAATTTGAAGGAGCGTGGTTTTTCCGGCACCACTGGCACCTAAAATGGAAACAATTTCGCCCGACTCTATGGTTACATCAATCCCTTTAAGGACTTCCAGATCTCCAAAAGATTTATGTATGCCTTTACCTTCAACCATTTTTACAAAATATCAAGTGGCATTCATCCTTTCGAAACTACAGTGGGCCACTTCCAAACTGCAGTTTACCTTTTATCAGAATCCCTAAGCAAACAAAATATAAATATACAGAATATACAGCAGAAACAGAATCGCCCCCTTCCAACGGGATAAAACGCCCCGTGACAAAGGCAGCATAAACAATAGCAACAAGACCGCGAACCCAATACTTATCAACAAATCCTGCGACAGCATCTCCTTGTCATTGACCTGTAAAGGACTAATGACAGCTGTAACCCCAAGCACGGCCCAAATATTAAAAATATTGGACCCAATGATGTTGCCCACCGAAATATCATTCTCTTTTCTGTAGAGCGCCATCATGGAAGTAGCCAGCTCAGGCACACTCGTACCAAAAGCCACCACAGAAATACCTATAATACGATCACTAACGCCCCAACTCAGCGCCAAAGTAGTGGCCCCCCTAACCAACCACTCCGCACCATAGTAAAGCCCTACCACAGAAACCAGCACCCAAAAAAGGGCTTTCCAGATGGAAATATCGGCTGATAAAAAGACCTCCTCACTACTTTGCGACTTTCTGCGGGCCTTAAAAACAGACCAGATAAGGTATAATCCCAAAGAAACCAGAAACACAATGCCCTCCAAAAAACCAATGGTGCCATTGTAGGCGAAAAACATTAATAAAACGGTGGCGACTATCATGATGGTCCAATCAAACCAAACGGTGCGGTTGCGCGTTGGGATAGGCATAATCATGGCCACCAGGCCCAAAATCAGTCCGATGTTCGCAATATTGGAACCCACCACATTGCCTATGGCCAAATCCGGAACCCCGTTAAACGCCGCTTTTACGCTGACAAACAGCTCAGGGGCAGAAGTACCAAAGGCCACCACCGTGAGGCCAATGACCAGTGTGCTAATCTTAAAATGTCGCGATAGTGCTACGCTACCTTTAACGAGCCAGTCTCCACTGAAAAAAAGAAGAATAAAACCAGCTATCAACCAAACAATTGCCATTAAAAATTTCTTATTTTTAAAATTAATCAGGCGTATCAGAACCCTTTTTCAGATCTTTCTGCGAGGAGCTTTCGGCATCCTCTGAATCAGCATCGGCCTTCTCTGTAGTTGTGGGGTCCGGGGATTTGTCCGAAGACAAATCCTCATCCTCAAAAGAAACTTCCGGTTGATCCAATTTATAGACATCCGCAACAGCTTCGGAGGTCACATCATCTGCTTCCTGATAGACATCTTTGGCCATATCCCGAATTTCATGACTGTTTTGACGGATATTGTTCTCCATTTCTGACAAGTCTTCACGAATCTCCTCTGCACTTTGTGAAAACTCACGTTTAATATCATCTGCGGCTCTACGAAATTCATTCATACCCCGACCCAATCCTCTGGCCAAATCGGGAATTTTTTTGGATCCGAACAGCATCAAAACCACCAGGAACAAGAGCACAATCTCGCCCATTGAAATACCAAAAAGAAAAAGCACCATATTATCCACTTTTACGCAAAGATATAAAAGCCGACGGGATTAATTTTCAAACGAGCCATTTAAATAGATAAAATATCATCGGAAGTTCCGTTAACATCCCTGATGTCTCAAAAAACAAAGGGATTGTCTTTGCAGACAACCCCTTTGTGAAATACTAATTATATTCTATTAAAAACTATTTTCCGGACTTAGCATCGCTCAATGCTTCCTTCTTCTTCATAAAGTTAAAGGCAATGGGAGAGGCGATGAAGATGGATGAGTAGGTACCTACAAATACACCAACGATCAACGCAAACACAAACCCACGAATGACTTCACTACCAAAGATGAAAATCACCAGCAACACCACCAAGGTCGTCATAGAGGTATTTATGGTACGGCTAATCGTTGAATTAATGGCCAGGTTAAATACTTCAATGGTCTTCCGTTTCGGATATAACACGCGGTATTCACGAATACGGTCAAAGACCACCACGGTATCGTTGATCGAATATCCAATAACTGTAAGTATGGCAGCAATAAATGCCTGGTCAATTTCCATGGCGAATGGCATAATACTATACAGAAGTGAGAAAATCCCCAAAACCACCAGAACATCATGAATCACGGCGCCAATGGCACCTAATCCCAATTGCCATGTCTGGAAACGAATCAGTATGTAAAGGAAAATAACCAATAACGAGAAAAATAAGGCATAACCGGCTTTGTTCCGGATATCGGTGGCCACAGTTGGCCCCACCTTCTGAGAACTCATTTGATAATCTGACAAATAAGTATCTTTGGTGGTACCTTCAGGCAAGAAGGGTTGAATACCCTCGAAAAGGGCATCTTCCACCATGGCATCAGCGGCATCTTCCGTATCATCCACCAAATAGTTGGTCGCAATTCGAATCTGATTGGCTGTTCCAAAAGTCTTCACCTCGGTGTTGGCCCCTTCAAAGGCCTCTGACATGGAAGCAAATACATCCGTGGCGTTCACCGGTTCTTCAAAACGCACCACATAGGTACGTCCTCCGGTAAAGTCAATACCTTGCTTCAGACCACGCGTGGCCAATGAACCAATAGCTACCACGATAAAGACCAAAGAAACAATGAAAAATGTTTTGCGCTTCTCCAGGAATCCGATTCTTAAATTGGTAAATAACTTCTCGGTCCATTTAGATCCGAAAGTAATATCCACTTTAGAATTCAGTAATGCTTCATAAATAAGACGGGTAATAAATATGGCCGAAAAGAAGGAAGTGGCAATACCAATCATCAGGGTAGTGGCAAAACCTTTAATAGGTCCTGTTCCGAACAGGAACAGAATCAAACCGGTCAAAAAGGTGGTAACGTTGGCATCAATAATGGCCGAGAAGGCATTTTTATAACCGTCAGAGATTGCCAATCGCAAGCCCTTTCCGGCACGCAATTCCTCCCTTATCCTTTCATAAATAAGTACGTTGGCATCCACCGACATACCAATGGTTAAAACAATACCGGCAATACCAGGCAAGGTTAAAACGGCATTGAAGGCCGCCAGCACACCCATTACAAAGAACATATTCGAAATAAGGGCGATATCAGCCACAATACCGGCTTTCATGCCATAGTATATGATCATATAAAGAAGGACGACGACAAATGCCCAGATAAATGAACGTAAACCGGCATCTACAGCCTCCTGCCCCAAAGAAGGACCTACAACGGTATCTTCAACAATGCGCGCAGGAGCCGGCAACTTACCTGAATTAAGAATGGTAGCCAAATCTTTCGCCTCTTCGGGACTAAAATCTCCGGTGATGGAGCTCTGTCCTCCCCTTATTTCATTCTGAACAGTGGGAAAACTATATACATAACCATCCAACACAATGGCGATGGATTTACCCACATTGGCTTTGGTCAGTCGGGCCCAGGTCTTTGCCCCCTCACTACTCATCGACATTTCAATCTCGAAGGATCCATTTTGACTGACACGGTCACTGGCATTGGAGATAGCGTCTCCTTCCAAAGGAGGGCGGCCATCGTGACTGGTCGACCTAATGGCAACTAACTCGTAATAACTCTCACGTGTTTCCGGGACACCATAATACTGTAAATTTTCAGCAGGAATGGGCTTAACCGTCCATTTTAAACGCAAGTCACGTGGTAACACAGCGCGTACCTGATCCCTTTCCAACCAGGCATCAATTTGTGCCATATGTCTTCCGGCAGCGATCCCAACTACGGGACCTTCTGCCCTGCCAGAGGGTTGCAACAAGGTAAATAAGGAACGTGTATCCTCATCCGCTACATCGGCCGTGTCTCCTTCAATTTCATCCAGTAATCCCAAATCATCTTCTTCCAGAGCCGCTTCTGCTGTTTCAGCAATTTCTTCGGCCGCTTCAGAAACTTCAGAAGCTGCTTCAGCAGGCCTTTGACCTTGTTCAATGCGGGTAATAATTTCGTTGGCCTGGGCCAATGAATTAAAGACCTCTTCATTGTTATAGGTTTCCCAGAACTCGAGGCTGGCAGAACCTTTCAAAAGATTTCTGACACGCTCCGGTTCGGTAACGCCCGGAAGCTCAATCAGTACCTGACCATCTTTCTGCAAACGCTGAACATTGGGCTGAACCACTCCAAAGCGGTCGATACGTGTACGAATAATATTGAAGGCATTATCAATGGCCGATCGTGACTCTTCCCGCAAAACATCCAATACTTCCTCGTTGGAAGAATCGTACATCACTTTCTCGCGTAACTCTACGGTATTAAAAACAGCAGCGAGACTGCCATTGGGAGCCACTTCTTCAAATGCTTCACCAAAGAGACTTACAAAATCACGGGTAGAAGTCTTTTCACGCTCCTCTGCCAATGCAAGTGCGCTCTGAAAATTCTCATCCTGGTTGTAGTTGGAAAGCGCCTCTACAATATCAGAAACTTTCACTTCCAGAATAAGGTTCATCCCCCCTTCAGGTCAAGACCAAAATTGATCTCCCGGTTCTTACAATCCATGTAAGTATACTTTCTCAACCCAAAAAAATTATACACCGGCTCATGGGCCATGGAATCCAGATACTGCACTTCATACTGACGAATTTCTTCGGGTGCAGCTTCTGATCCGGCACGCATTTCCGCATACTCAGTGGCACGATTTTCTACCTTATGGGTGTAATAGGTAAAAATCAACTGGTATAAACTCACTAGTGCCAAAAGGATGGCAAATAGTCTGATCGCTCCTTTGTTTTGCATTTGATTATTCTTTTATCTATTCAAAATCTTTATTTCGATGGTTTTCACAATCGCGCAAATATATTGATTTTTTTTCTAAATCCTATCTGACAGGCACTAAGAATAAGCTTCCTTTTTAATTTCCCGCCCTCCTGCAAAATATGCCACCAATGCAGATGTGAGGCACAAAACAAGGATCGGTAAGAGATAGGTGGTCCAGTCAGGAACATAGGCCAGTTCAAAGCCTGACAACCACACATGGAGTAAGAAAGAGGATACAGGCAAGCCCACCGCCATCCCAAAAAGAATGTACACCCAATATCCGCGCAAACCATATTCCAGCAAATGGATAAAGGGAGCCGCCATTAAGGAGCGGATAAAAATATGTTTTTGATGATATTGAACCACAAAGGCCGCCATGCCAATTTTCCCAAATATGGTTAATACAAGGGCCAGCAGGGAAAACATGGTAGCGATGTTGGCAAACCTTCTCTCTTCAGAATAAAAATCAGCTTTTATTTCTGACAAGTATTTTAATTTAATGGCCCGATCGGGGACCTCATTCTTCCAAACCCTGTTTAATTCTTCAACGCCCTTTTCCAAGGTTCCGGAATTAAAACCAACGATAAGGTGTTCAGCCCTGTTGGAAGCAGATTCCTGGAGAAATATCATGGGGCGCACCGCTTCCTTAACCCCGGCAAAAGCGAGATCCTCTATAACCCCGGCCACAGTATACATGTACGGTTCCTCGGTACTGCGCCCCCCCACCAATTCCAGTGTCAGTTGTTCATTTTTATCGTAACCCAGAAACCGGGCTGCCGCAGCATTGATAACCACCTGGGCCTTATCTGAATCGGTTTCAGCCTCCCAAACCCCGCCTTTAACAAACGTCACATCCATCGCATCAAAATATCCGGAATCCACATAATTGACGGCCAATAAAACCACCTGTGAACTATCACCGGAAGACCTGAAAGAAATAACACTGGGATCATCCCCGGGTGCATACTCAGCCATTCCTATGGCATTTACATGCTCGCTGGATTTCAGCTCAGACTTGACATTCCGCAATCCTTCACGATCCATGGATCCCCATTCCAAAACCACCGCATCCTGATCATCAAAACCATGGGGGGCATCTTCCAAAAATCGCCATTGCCCATACATCCCCAGACTTAAAACAATCAAACTTATGGAAAGAATCACCTGAAAGGAGACAAGCAGTCCCCGCATAACAACCCCCCATTTCTTCACTTTCATCACCCCATTAATGGCCAGATGCGGCTTTAGTCCGCTAAAAAACAGTGCCGGATAACTCCCTGATAAAACACCCAGCAGCATGGTGATAACCAATATCCAAATAGTATCGGGCTGCTGAATAAATCCGGTAGAGGTCATTCCAATGCCAAACACAGTGTTAAAACCAGGCAGTAACAATTCCACCAACACCAGGGCCACAAACAAGGCAACGAAAGAATACACCACGGCCTCTGTCAGAAACTGATAAACCAAAAAACGACGACCGGCTCCAAAATACTTCCTGACCGCCACCTCCTTAAACCTTCGGGAGGCTTTGGCTGTCGTCAGATTCATAAAATTGATGGCCGTTATAAGCAAAATAAAAAAAGCAATGGCTGTAAAGAAGGCAATATAGTCCGGATTGGCCACCGGCCCCATCTCATTATCGACCTGAGAATACAGATGGATGTCATGAATGGGCTGAATGCCAAAATTTAAGTAGATGCGTCCGGGAGACTGGTCTGCCTCCTTGAAAGAGGCTACAATTTGTGCATCTACCTTTTGAACGGCGTCTATGGACAACTGATGGAGCACCTCAGAAGGAGCCGCCGTATCCCTGGATTTGAAATAGGTGTAGGAGTTAAGGTATAACCAGTTGTCCAACATACCGGCCTGCGGCAAGGTACGATCCTTACGCATCCGGTTTTCAACCTGAAGCCAGTTTCCAATAAAATCAAATCTCATATGAGAATTGGCCGGAACGTCCTCCACCATGGCCGTAACTATGTATTCCAGACCATTTTCCAGTGTCAGCTTCTCCCCAAGGGGATTGCGCTGCCCAAATAACCTTTGGGCAGCAGAAAAAGTGATGACCACCGAATTACTATCCTTCAAAGCATTCTCCGGCTCTCCCAGAAGAAAGGGCATCTCAAAAATGTCAAAAAAATCCGTATCGGCATAAAAGAAATAAGATTCCAGGGATTTAAGATAGTCGCTGGATACCAATTTACGATTACCGGGTACCAGCCGTGTAGCAGTCGCCACCCCTTCCTGCTCCCTTAAAACATCACTTAAGGGGAGTGGTGTTACGGCACTTCGTATTTTATCTTCACCGATTTCACCATAAGAATACACCCGGTATATGCTTTCTGAATTCTCCCAGTGACGATCATAATTGGCTTCATAGTAAACATATATCAACACCAACAAACTCATGGCGATCCCTATGGACAATCCCAAAAGCGTCAGTAAAGAGAAACCACTGTGTAAAAGAATGGTCCTGAAAAATGTTTTAATGAAATTCAAAAATCGCATGAGCTTTATCCGTTACATTCTTCTCAATTTCCTTTCTGCCCCATATCCGTCACCACATGACCATCAAACAACTGAATAATCCGTTGTGTTTTTTGGGCATCCTGCATGGAGTTGGTAAAAATCACCACCGTGGTCCCGGTTTCATTGACAGCAGACAATAATTCCAGAATCTCATTCCCGCCAGTGGAATTTAAATTCCCGGTAGGTTCGTCCGCCAGCAATAAAGATGGATTAAAAACCGTGGCTCTGGCCAGGGCTGTCACCTGTTGCTGGAGTCCGGTCAGTTGCCTGGGAAAACTTTTGCGAATATGATCCAGTTTAAAGCGGAACAAGGATTCCATAACCATCTCCTTTCTCTGTTTACGCGATAAACTCATATACAGCAAGGGCAGTTCAACATTTTCGGCCACCGTTAATTCATCCACCAAATTAAACTGCCTGAATACGTATCCGATATGTCCGCGTCTAAGCTTAATCCGGTATCTGTCACTTAATACGCTTACCTCTCTCCCTCTGAAAAACAATTCTCCCTGGTCCGGCTGTTCCAGCAGGCCCAAAATATTAAAGAGTGTAGATTTTCCGCTTCCTGAAGGACCTGCTATGGCCACATATTCCCCATCGCCAATATCAATATTGACGTTGATAAGCACCGGTGTTTCCACCTCATGACTCCTGTAGCCTTTTACTAAATTCCTGGTATGAATCATATGAAAATGTTCAAAATCGTACACCTTATGTCCGTTTCCGGACATATTTTTCATCAACTTAGGGCCTTTCCCTTGTTCGCATTCATTTTCAAAAATAAATATATCCGGACGATTATCAATACCTTAAGAACAAATACCACTCCATCGGGCAGGCATAATAATCATTTACGGCCTGATTTATGCCTAAATTGAAATCAGAAACCATGCCACCCAACACACAGCTCTGGTTTATAGCCCATTATAAAACACTGTACGTCATCGAACAGTATTTTGTCAAAAAAACTATATTTTTTTGTAAATTTGAAAAAAAGAGACCGAATTATGGCGGAAAAAAATGGACGAATTCTGGCAGTGGATGACAATGCGGACATCCTTTTTGCATTAAAGATGCTATTAAAACCACACTTTGAGGTCATCCGGACAGAAACCAATCCCGAACGTATACCTCAACATATGTCCGAAGAAGATTTTGATGTCATTCTGTTGGACATGAATTTTAATAAGGATGCCATCAGTGGAAAGGAAGGTTTTAACTGGTTGGATAAAATTCTGGAGATTGATCCCGGGGCGATTGTCCTCTTTATAACCGCCTATGGCGATGTTGAAAAATCGGTCAGAGCCATCAAGGCCGGTGCCACCGATTTTATCATTAAACCCTGGCAAAACGAAAAGTTGTTGGCCACTATTTGGTCGGCCATGAAATTAAAAAAATCTCAAAAGGAAGTATCCAGTTTGCGCGAAAGACAAAAGGAGATCAATACCATAATGGATCAGCCTTTTGCCGATTTCATTGGTGTTAGCCCCGGCATGCAAAGGGTCTTCAAAACCATTCAAAAAGTAGCCGGAACCGATGCCAATGTACTGATTCTGGGAGAAAACGGGACCGGGAAAGAATTGGTAGCCCGCGCTCTGCACCGCTATTCGCTGCGCAAAGACGAAACCTTTATCAGTGTGGATTTGGGTGCACTCAGTGAATCGCTGTTTGAAAGCGAATTATTTGGACACATGAAAGGGGCTTTTACAGATGCCAAAGCCGATCGTCCGGGACGCTTTGAGCTCGCCTCCGGTGGCACCCTGTTTCTGGATGAAATTGGCAATCTCTCCCTACCCTTACAAGCCAAACTGTTGACCGTTCTTGAGCGACGGGAAGTCACACGGGTAGGGGCCAACAAACCCACCCCTATTGACATACGTCTGATAAGTGCCACCAATATGGGCATTAAGCAAATGGCTGCCGAAGGCGGGTTCAGACAAGACCTTCTGTACCGCATCAACACCGTAGAAATTGACATTCCTCTTGCGGGAAAGACCGTGAAGACATACCCTTACTGGCCCAACACTTTCTGAAGATTTATGCAAAAAAATACAACAGCCAGGTATCAAAACTGAGTCCTTCGGTTATCAAAAAACTAACGACCTACCCATGGCCGGGAAACGTCAGAGAATTTCAGCATGTCATTGAAAGAACCATCATCATGAGCGACAGCTCTACGCTTTCAGAGCACGATTTTCAGTTGAGCGCCCAGGGACAAATGAACGATGGCTTTGACCTGGACACTTACAATCTGGATGAAGTGGAAAGAATCATTATTGAAAAGGTATTGAAAAATAACCGGGGCAATGTATCAAAGGCGGCCTCTGAACTAGGCCTTACCAGAACATCTCTCTACAGAAGACTTGAAAAACATGGCCTTTAACAGTTTTCGATTCAATCTTATTGTCAGAATCCTTCTTTTGACAACCACGCTGTTTGTCTTTGTTTATTTGCTGGTCAACACACAGCTGGCCTTTACGATGGTGCTTCTGGCGGCTTTGGCCCTGGTTCAAATCATATTACTGGTAAAGCATGTGGACAAAACCAACCGCTTGCTTAACAGTTTTGTGCAATCCATTCGCTATTCGGACTTCTCCCGCACCTTTCAGGTGGAAAGCACCGACTCGTCTCTCAACAAACTAAAAACAACGCTCAATGAGGTCATCCAGGACTTCCAGACGGTGCGGGCGGAAAAGGAGGAAAGCTACCATTATCTACAGACGGTCATTCAGCACATCGGCATTGCATTAATAGCCTACCAGCGGGACGGATCCGTGGAACTGATCAACAATGCCACCAAAAAGCTTTTCAAATCAGGAACATGAACAATGTCCAGGTGCTTACCGAATATAGTCCGGACCTTGTTCAAAAATTACTGACCATCAAACATGGCGAAAATGTGTTGGTTAAAATAAGAGAGAAAGACGATTTGCTGCAGCTATCCATTTATGGCACTGAATTCAAAATTCATAACCGCAACATCATGCTGGTTTCCATAAAAAACATTCAGCATGAATTGGATGAAAAAGAGATGGAATCGTGGCAAAAACTGATTCGCGTGTTGACCCATGAAATAATGAATTCCATAACCCCCATTTCGTCTTTATCTTCCACGGTAAATCTGCTGATGGATGACATTGTTTCGTCGCTGAATGAAAAAGAGGGTTGCCATCATGAAATGGAAGATTTACAGGAGATTAGCAGTGCCTTAAAAACGATCCATAAACGGACAGAGGGACTCATCCATTTTGTCAATACCTATCGCAATCTTACACGCATCCCCACCCCGAATTTTACCATCTTCCCGGTCATTCGCCTACTTAAGAATGTTTGCGAATTGCACCAGAGTGAAATGGATGCCAAAAACATTCGCTGTGAAGTTTCTGTTGAACCGGCCTCTCTGGAATTATCGGCCGACGAACAGTTGATCGAGCAGGTGCTGATTAACCTGATCAAAAATGCCATTCACGCCCTTGAAAACCGCACCAAAGGTGTCATAAGCTTAAAAGCATTCTTAAATAAAAGAGGGAAGATCACCATTCAGGTGACCGACAATGGTCCGGGTATTCTGCCGGAAGTATTGGATAAAATATTTATCCCTTTCTTTTCTACAAAACCACAGGGATCCGGCATTGGACTGAGCTTGTCCCGACAAATTCTCAGACTGCATGATGGCAACATCAATGCCTTCTCAGAAGCTGAAAAGGAAACCAAATTTGTTCTGACTTTCTAGTCTGCATCTTCGGCCGGAGCAGGGGCCTCCAAACTATTCAAACGATTGAACATCACAGCCAGATGCGCATACAGAGAGGTGTTTTGTACAACAATGCCCTCGGGTACGGCTATGCGAACGGGGGTAAAGTTCCAGATGGCTTTTATACCATTGGCAATCATCATATGCGCCACTTCCTGAGCGTTGGCAGCCGGAACGGTTAAAATACCAATACGTGTACCATGTTCCTGCTTCTTCAGAAACTCATCCACATGGGCTATGGAAACGCCACCAATGGAGTGTCCGATTACCGGTGGATTCACATCAAAAGCAGAAACAATTTTTAAGCCATATTGCACCAATCCGTGATCGTGTAGTAAAGCCGTACCCAGACTACCCGCACCAAACAAGTAGGCTTCATCCATAACCCGGAACCCCAGAAAATCTTCCAAAGCATTGATCAGGGGCTCCACTTCATAGCCGACACGGGTCTTACCTGTAATGCCGGTGTAGGACAAATCCTTGGTCACCTGCGTTGGATCCACCCCATTATCACGGGCAATCAATGTAGAAGAGACATACTGGCTCCCTTTATGGTGTTCCAGTTTAAGGTAAGCCAAATAACACGGCATCCGACGCAGGGCCGGCTCCGGAACAAGCGTACTTTTCTTTTTAATGTTGTTACCTGCCTCCATGTTTTCTGTTGGGTTTAATAACCAATTAACACAAAAATAATAAGAATTTTAATTAAAGAAACCATTCTTTAATTACATTGTCCAACTTCTTGAGGTATTTTTCTCAGTTTAAAACTGATATGACATAGAGCTAAAAAAAAAGACCACCAGCGGTGGTCTTTCGTTAAGGTGGGCGCTAACGGATTCGAACCGCTGACCCTCTGGGTGTAAACCAGATGCTCTGAACCAACTGAGCTAAGCGCCCTTAATACTTCGGCAATTATTGTCTATTCTCTTATCAGGTGGGCGCTAACGGATTCGAACCGCTGACCCTCTGGGTGTAAACCAGATGCTCTGAACCAACTGAGCTAAGCGCCCTGATTGCTTTTCTCAAAAGCGATGCAAATATAGAAGAGTTTTGGACAACAGCCAAATATTTTCTCACAATTAAACCACCTCTGCCACTACAAAAGTGCTTCCCCCTATGAATATCAAATCATTATCTCCGGCATTTTTTTGTGCGGCCCGCCAGGCCTCCGGCACATTGGCAAATATTTGGCCGGATAAACCATGAACAAGGGCCTTTTTTTGTAATAATTCGGGGTCCAGACTACGTGGGATATTGGCCCTGGTAAAATAGTACCGGGCATGCGTCGGCAATAAGGCCAAAATCGGGTCGACCTCTTTGTCGCTGACCATCCCCAAAACAAAATGCAAGCAATTAAATTCCAGGGCTTTAATCTGCTCAACAATCATCCGCATACCATCTTCATTATGGCCTGTATCGCATATGGTTAGAGGCTGTGATGACAAAATCTGCCACCTGCCCCGGAGCCCCGTATTGGCGACAACTCCGGCCATCCCGGATCTCAGATGCATCTCGCTGATTTCAAATCCCTGCCTTACCAATTCTTCCACGGATGCCAAAACGGTCCGCAGATTTTCAAGTTGATAGTTTCCCGGCAAAGGCAGCACCAAATCATCCATAAAAACATGACCATTTTTCAAAACCCGCACCGAAAGAGCATGGGCACCCTGATTCATCAAAAGGACCGAAAGCGCTTCATCTGCCATCAAGAGAGGGGCTTTCATTGCCCGGGCTTTTTCCTCAAAAACCGGTCGTGTTTCCTGCTGGCGCCTGCCTATCACTACGGGTGTGTCCTTTTTAATAATACCCGCCTTTTCAGCAGCAATCAATGGCAAAGTGGGGCCCAGCAAAGCCGTATGATCCAGACCAATATTGGTAATGATACTTAAAACAGGGTCCACAATATTGGTAGAATCCAATCGGCCGCCCAGGCCGGTCTCAATCACTGCCACCTCCACCCTTTCACGGGAAAAATAATCAAAGGCCATAGCCACGGTCATCTCAAAAAAAGAGGGTGCTATTTCTGTGATCACCGCTTGATTTTGCATCACAAAATCAACCACCTTCTCTTGTGGAATCATCCCACCGTCTATCCGAATGCGCTCTCTGAAATCGACCAGATGCGGAGAAGTGTAGAGGCCTGTCCGGTATCCGGCCGACTGTAACACAGAAGCCAGCATGTGCGACACGGACCCTTTCCCATTTGTTCCGGCCACATGAATACTTTTAAAAGCTCTGTGCGGATGCCCAAACCACTCATCCAACCGCCAGGTATTGTCCAGATTATCCTTATAAGCAGCCGAACCGCTTCGTTGATACATGGGTAAACGGGTAAATAAAAAATCGATCGCTTCTGAATAGGTCATAATTTCCTGCAACTTATTTCCGTGCAAAAATGAGAAATAAGCCGGATAATTAATATATTTAAATGATAAATATGCTTGGCATTAACCTTAATAAACACTTAAAACCTACATCTATGACCGCCAGAAAAAAAAGCACAGCAAAAATCTTCATTCTCGACACCAATGTCATACTCCACGACCACAAATGCCTCGATAACTTTGAGGACAACGACCTCATCCTGCCGATTACGGTCCTCGAAGAATTGGACAAGTTTAAAAAGGGGAGCGATCAAATCAATTTTCAGGCACGCGAATTTGTCCGCATTATGGACAAACTGGCCGGGGAACAACTCTTCTCTGAAGGCGTACCCCTAGGTAAAGACAAAGGCCGGCTGTTTATTGCCACCGGCAAACCTTTCCCAACCGTGATGGAAGAATCGTTTTCTGACAAAACACCGGATCACCGCATTCTGTCCATTGCGCTTTTCATTCACGAAAAATTTAAAGAGCGTACGGTCATCCTGATATCAAAAGACATCAACCTCAGAATGAAAGCCAAATCACTTGGCCTGAAAACCGAGGACTATGAAAACGACAAAGTCAAAAACATTGAAATATTGTACAAAGGGGTAGAGACCTTCGATGATTTTGATCCGGAGGTGATTGACCTGCTCTATAAAACCGGCGCCATACCGCGTGCCAAGTTCCCCATGAATCCGGCGGATACACCGGCCAACCAGTATTTTATTCTGCGCAACAACAACCAAAGTGTGCTGATTTGGTGTGACCACTTCACCGATACCATCCGAAGGGTGGAAAAACACACCGCCTTTGGCATTGAGCCGCGCAATGCGGAACAAACCTTTTCTCTCAATGCGCTCTTAAATCCCGACATCAAACTGGTGTCTTTATCAGGTAAAGCCGGAACCGGCAAAACACTTTTGGCGCTGGCTGCGGCCCTTCAGCAGAACAAAATGTATAAGCAGATATTGTTGGCCCGCCCCATTGTTCCGTTATCCAACCGCGACATTGGCTTTTTGCCGGGCGATGTCAAAGAAAAAATCGGCCCCTATATGTTGCCTTTGTTTGACAATCTATCCGTTATAAAAAACCGATTTGGCGCTCAAAGCAAAGAAATCAACGTTATAGAAGATATGCAGAAACGCGATGAACTGCTCATTACTCCTTTGGCCTACATCCGGGGCCGCAGCCTTTCAGACGCCTTCTTTATAGTGGATGAAGCACAAAACCTCACCCCGCACGAGGTAAAAACCATCATTACCCGGGCAGGAGAAGGGACTAAGATCATTTTTACAGGAGATGTCCACCAAATCGATTCTCCGTATTTGGATATGCAATCGAATGGATTGGCCTATCTCACGGACAAAATGAAAGGACAGGACATCTTTGCCCATGTGAATCTGATTAAAGGAGAACGCAGCTATCTGGCTGAGCTGGCCTCCAATCTGCTGTAAAAAACAAAAAACAGAAATATCAACAGGGCCGGTTGGCATACCGGCCCTGTTTCTTCCTCCCCCATTGATTCCTTTTTCCTATATTTGTGTTTCTATCATGGCCAAAAAACAAGTTCAAAATGAGTATGGATTATAAAGACATCTGCCTTAAAGTCGCGGAATTGAGCCAGGAAACCGGCAGAAACCTAAAAGCACTTCGCAACCAACAAACGCCTGAAGCGGAGAGCAAGGGCAAAAACGATTTTGTCACCCAATTTGACAAAGACACAGAAGCCAGGCTAATTACTGCTTTGTCGCAACTACTGCCCGATTCGGGCTTTATTGCTGAAGAAAACACCTCCGATAAAAAGGGCGCCACGCACAACTGGATCATCGACCCGATTGATGGCACCACCAATTTTATTCACGGACTATATCCCTGGTGCATTAGCATAGCCCTGATGGAAAATGAAGAGATGGTCGTAGGTGTGGTTTATGAAGCCGGTCTGGATGAATGCTTTTACGCCTGGAAAAACGGAGGGGCCTTTCTCAATCAGGAGAAAATCGCTGTATCGAACCGGCCTGCCATTGCCGACAGCCTCATTGCCACCGGGTTTCCCTATACCAATTTCAGTTTAATGGATCAGTTTATTGAGTCGCTCCATTTTTCATGAAAACAGTCACGGCATGCGCCGATTAGGCTCTGCAGCTGCTGATCTGGCTTATGTCGCGTGTGGGCGATGGATGCTTTTTATGAATATGACCTGAAACCCTGGGATGTGGCAGCCGGGGCTTTGATAATTCAGGAAGCAGGCGGAAAAATCAGCGATTTTCACGGAGGCAACAACTACCTGTATGGTCGGGAAATCATTGCGTCCAACAGCCTGGTTTTTGATGAATTCCTTACCAAGGTCAGTAAGTTTTTAAAATAGCCATGGCCAAATCCTCCCTCCGTAATGCCATCGGCTTTTATATGGGCTATCCCTTTTTATGGTTAGTGGGATGGTTGCCTTTATGGTTGCTCTATGGCGTATCCGATCTATTTTTCCTCATTGTGGCAGCCATCGGCTACCGGCGAAAAGTCATCACCGGCAATCTGAAAAATTCCTTTCCGGAAAAAAGCGACAAGGACATACAGAAAATACGTCTGCGCTTTTATCGGCATTTTTGCGACCTCTTTGTGGAAACTCTGGTCCTGCAACACGTCTCAGCCCAAAAGATTAAAAAGCGTGTAAAACTGGTCAATCTGGAAATACTCCAATCCCTCCTGAAAGAAGGGCACGATATTGTTGCCGTGTTGGGCCATTATGGCAATTGGGAATGGATACCGGTTACCAGTCTTTCCCTGGATGCCGCAGGACTATCCGTTTACCGGCCGCTAAAAAATGTGTATTTCGATCGCTTCATGCTTAGACTGAGAGGGATTTTCGGATCCCGAAACATCCCCTTAAAAGCCACAGCAAGGGAAATCATCCAATACAAACGCCGTCAACAACGATTTATTCTGGGACTCATCTCCGACCAAAGTCCGTCCAAGCATGAATTGCACTATTGGACCACCTTCTTAAATCAAAACACCCCCATCATTCTGGGACCTGAAAAAATGGCCAAACTGGCCAAAGCCAAAATCGTTTACTGGAAAATGGAAAAACGCAAAAGGGGCCACTACCAAATCACCTTCATCCCCTATGAAGCGACGTGGCAACCGCTCCGGAATTTGCCATAACCGAGTGGCAGGTCCGGCTGCTGGAACAGCAAATCATTGAGCAACCGGAGTACTGGCTTTGGTCACACAAAAGGTGGAAATACCAACATCTATACAAAAACAATCCCCAATGAAGATATCGGTCGTTATTCTCAACTGGAACACCTGTGCCCTCATTCAACAATTCTTACCCATAGTGGTAAAAAACTCAGAGGGTCCGGACGTTCAGGTGGTTGTGGCCGACAATGGCTCTACTGACCATTCCGTGGCATGGATAAAAGCCAACCATCCGGAAGTCCGGGTCATTGAATTGGGCCAAAACCTGGGTTTTGCCGGTGGATACAATAAGGCTTTATCTTTAATTAATAGCGACTTGTCCGTATTACTCAACTCAGATGCTGCCCCTGCCCCAATTGGTTGCCTCCCCTGATAGCCGCCATGGAACAAAACCCACAGGCGGCTGCCTGTGTACCAACCATCAAAGATTACAGTCAACCCGACTTTTTTGAATATGCAGCGCTGCCGGAGGCTTCATTGATCAATTTGGATACCCTTTTTGCAGAGGGCGCCTGTTCAGTCAGGCCGAAGAAGACAGCGGGCAATATCACCAACCCGGTTCCATTTTCTGGGGCAGCGGGGCTGCTTTGGTCGTCAGAACCCGTTTGTTTGTGACATCCGGCGGACTCGACACCGATTTTTTTGCCCATATGGAAGAAATCGATTGGTGCTGGCGGGTCAAAAACCAGGGGCACCAAATTCTCTATGTGCCGGAAAGTCAAATATTTCACATGGGCGGAGGCACCCTGAGTTATCAAAACCCCCATAAAACTTATCTGAACTTCAGAAACAATCTGTTTCTCATCCTGAAAAACCAGCCAGGCCATGGGGCTTATTTAACCATTGCCTTTCGTTTTCTGCTCGACTTTCTGGCCCTGCTCAACTTTGCAGCAAATAAAGAATGGAAAAACGCCCTGGCCGTTTCACGCGCCCACAGACAGTTTTTCCTCCAATTAAGAAGATACTATCTGAAACGAAAACGATTAATGCCCTTGGTGGTTCAAAAAGAACACCCTGAAACCTATCAAGGATCAGTCGTGTGGGATTTCTTTGCCAAAGGAAAAACCCGGTTTTCACAGCTCCGCTTTAATCCACGACGAACTGTGTAACCTCTTACAAAACAGACAAAGCCTTTTCAAGTTGATTGGCCCGACTTCCTTTTACCAGAACCAGGGCATTCTCTACCGGATGGGATGTTAAATGACGAATGAGCGCTTCACCGGACTCAAACCAAAAATACCCCTTTGTCTTCGGAACCAACTCTTTAAACTCAGGCCCCACTAAAAAAGCAAGATCCGGAGCCATTGCTTTAAGTTGATCCATCAATATTTGATGCTCCGCCGAACTTTCTATTCCCAACTCCTTCATTCCACCTAAAACGACCACCCGTTTTTCGGCCGGAATCGATCTGAAATTCTCCAGAGCCACCGCCATGCTGGAAGGATTGGCATTGTAGGCATCCATAATGATCTTATTCGTCCCGGTTTTAACCACTTGAGAACGCTGGTTGGCCGGCTGATAAGCGGCAATAGCCGCATGAATATCCGCGTCAGAAACGCCGAAGAATATGCCCACTGCAATAGCTGCCAGCGCATTTTCCAAATTATATATACCCGTTAACTGCGTCTGTTGTTCAAAGGGTTCGCTGACTCCCTTTCTTTGCCAAAAAAAACTCAGAAAAGGGTTGACACGCGCACCACTCCCCTTTACATCACAGGCATCCCCGGTTCCATATTGAAAAGCATCCTCAAACCCGGTCCCCAGCATCTCCTTAAGATGGGCATTCTCCCGGTTAATAAACACAGGTCGCCCCTCCCGCTTAAGAAAGCGATACAACTCCCCCTTTCCGATTTTAATCCCTTCAAAAGAGCCAAACCCCTCGATGTGTGCTTTTCCCACATTGGTAATTAACCCGAAATCGGGGCGACCGATTTCACATAAGCGGGCAATTTCACCCTGATGATTCGCCCCCATTTCCAAAACGACCATTTCAGTGGCTTCAGGCATTGACAAAAGGGTTAAAGGCACACCGATGTGGTTATTTAAATTCCCCTGAGTAAACCAAACTTTATACTTCCTGGATAAAACCTGTGCCATCAACTCTTTGGTGGTTGTCTTTCCGTTGGACCCTGTTATACCAATCACCTTAACGCCTGAGGCTTGCCGGTGGTGACGTGCCAGGGACTGCAAAGCCTCCAGAGCATCAGACACCCAAATACATCCCTTTTCATTTTTCAGGCGAACATCATCCACAACAGCCATTTCACAACCTTTAGAAAGTGCTTCAAGGGCAAACTCATTGCCATCAAAGCGCTCCCCTTTTAAAGAAAAATAAATGGACCCCGGGGGACAGTTGCGACTGTCGGTGGTCACCTTTCTACTCAATAAGTACTGCTGATATATTTGTTCCATCACACTCAATATTACTTTTTCCTCATTGGTCCTGCCACACACAAAAATGCATAAAAAAAGCCGGTTTACAACCGGCTTTTTTTAAATTTTTACTCTCGTTCCCACATTATCTTGCAGCCTGAGGAGGACCTACACGTGTCATCGCACATCTGAAACCTAAATCATCACGCGCTTCGCGCTCATCCAGGTAACGACGGTTTCCGGGACTCAACCAAAAGGCTCTGTCTCTCCAACCGCCACCTTTATATACCCTTGAACGGTCTGAAATCAAGCTGCCCATGGGACCGGTGCTTCCTGCGTACATGGTTCCTGTATTGGTATCAGCTTCTGTCCATCCTTCACCAGAAGCAATATTGGATACAGCATCGCCATCTCTGAAATTACGATTATCGGCTGACCGATAATTGGGTCTGTCTAAAATATCCTCATCTGTCTCTTCGCGGTAGCGAATTTCTCCAAACTCATCTTTGTCTACAACCATTCCCTCTTCATCCAGGACTTTGGTCTCAAAAACATTCCCACGGAAAGGACTAAACTCCTCTGTGTCAGCAAACGAAAGGGGACGGTAAACATCGGCTACCCACTCATTAACGTTCCCGGCCATGCAATACAAGCCATAATCATTGGGATAGTATGACTTAACCGGCACCGTTACATCGCCGCCATCGTTTAAAGACCCGGCCATACCCATATAATCACCTGATCCGCGTACGAAGTTGGCCATCATATTACCCCGTTCATCTTTACTGGCATTTCGAACAATATGTCCGTCCCATGGATAAATACGACGGTTGGTCAAACGTTCCTCATAAGAGTTCCCAACCAGGCCCAGGGCTGCATATTCCCACTCGGCTTCAGTCGGCAGTCGGTAACGTGGCAAAAGCATGCCATCATCAGCCCTCACCCGACGGGTGTCTTTATTGGGATCCAAATCACGCATCGGACGACGCCCCTCTATACCATCATACTGCCCTAAGAGGTAGGCTTCGGTATCAAAATTATTTTCATTTTGCTGGTTCACATCCAATTCCAAAACGCCGGCGTCCACAAGAATTAACTCATTCACGCGGTCGGTACGCCAGGAACAGAAATCATTGGCCTGCAACCAATTAACGCCAACTACAGGATATTCACTGTAGGCAGGGTGACGAAAATAATTCTCCACCAAAGGCTCATTGTAGGCCATTGGACGACGCCATACTAAAGTGTCTGGCAAGGCTTTACGATAAACCTCCGGATAATCGGCAAAAACCCGGTTGATCCAATAAAGGTATTCGCGGTAGTCCACGTTGCGGACTTCACTTTCATCCATGTAAAAGGAAGGCACCGTCACACGTCGGGGCACATTGTTCCATTCACGCATGACATCTTCTTCAACCTGTCCCATAATGAAAGTACCACCCTCGATAAAAACCAGACCAGGTCCGGTTTCCTGTTCGTATCCTGCGCGGTACTCAAAACCACCGTGATCGGGACTGTTGTAAGCCCATCCGGTAGTGGAAGAAACACTCTTCTTGCTGTTTCCACAAGAACCCAGCACCATTGCTGCTGCCAAAGTGATTAGTAACAAACTGGATTTAAATCTCATAGCTTATGTTCTTGAATTCTGAATTGCTCGGTTAAAACTAAACGAATAAACTGATATTTTGACTGCTGGTTCAACCCTCAGTCTTTTGCTTTATACTGCAAAAATAAAAAAAGGTTATAGCAATTTCTCCTTTCTACTCACTTTTTTTGTGAATAATAAATAGCTGTCGAACGACCACACAAAATTGCCCATCACTGCTTGTTTAAACGCAATGATTTTATTTTTGGTACATGAATGGATCGTTTTTTTTAATAATGCTCCGCCAATTTATTAAACTGCTTATTTCCAATCCAATAAAAACAGGTCACTCAACTTTCAGAAATAAACATTCCCATTGTATGTATGGTTCGGCACCCATTAACCAGTCATTAACGAATGGTCTAACAATTTTTCTTTCTTACCTGCGTTTAAAAATAAAATATCATTAAAGGCGGCTTTGAAAAATCAGCCAAATGAAACAAAGGACCGTCAGATAAATAATTTGCATTAAATTTGTGGCTGAATCAATGGTTCATCCCCCGTTTGGCAAAATGGGGAAAAGTTTTCATCGACAAATCAAAACCGGAGCCCCGTTTTTCCGTTTAATAGAAAGAACTTAAAGTGTAGATTGATGCGTAAATTATATGCCCTTATTGTAATTCTTTTCTGCTTGAATGCGGTTCATGCCCAAAAAGATTCCGTCCGTGTGACCCATTCCATCCGTTGGACTGAAAAGGAATCTTCGACCATGCTGCCTTTCGAAGGTGAAGGGTATTGGAAAAACGGACTTCCCGTGCATCTTTTCAGCACCCCTTTGCCAGCCAATGTTATACCAGGCAGCATAGAAGTGGCCATTGAGGAGGCGACCTGGGAGGCGTATCCGCTTTTTCAATCTGATGAAAGAATAAGTTCTCAACCCATCCTTTCACATGCATTGACCGTCATACAAAAACGCAACATTCTGGAAATCGCATTAAGTCCGATAAGAAAAAAGGAGGGTGTAAGCGAAAGAATAAAGGAGGTCAGTTTAAAGGTCAGTTACCAGACCAACCCAAAAAAATCAACCAGCAGTGCCAACTATACCGATCAATCCGTCCTCTCTTCGGGTCAGTGGACAAAAATAGCCATCTCCCAAACAGGCATTTATAAAATCCCCTATTCAACCTTACAATCATGGGGTTTCAGTCAGCCATCCAATGTTTCCGTTTTCGGGTATGGTGGCCAAATGGTTCCGAGAGAGAATGCTGCATCCAGGCACGACGACCTTCCGCAGGTAGGCGTCTGGCACCACAACAACGCCGTTTACTTCTATGGTCACGGTCCCGCCTCCTGGCACTGGAATGCGGACAAGTCCCTGTTTTTACACCAAATCCATATATGGTCCAATCAGGCCTATTATTTTATAACCGACTCACAGGGCTCAACAAATAACATTGAGCCATTGGAAACCGTCACTCAGGAAGCTACCCAAAACGTCTACCAATATGATTTCCGGGCTTACCATGAAAACGAGAAGGAAAACCTGATCAAATCCGGAAGAAAATGGTTCGGCGAATCTTTTCAGTCCGGCACTCCAGAACATACCTTTTCGTTTCCGTCGCCCGACCGAGATCAATCATCCCCTGTTAGCCTATTTGCCGCAGTTGCTGGCAGATCTGCCACTGTCAATACTTTCCGGTTTCTGGTCAATAACCAAAGTTCCCCCTCCCTGACCCTGAATGTTCCACCCGTGAATATGGGCAGCTACGAAAGTTTTTATGCCCAGGAGCAATCGGGATACAGCAGCTTTTTAATGGACGGCAACGATCTGGAAATAAAAGTGCGCTATATGGATCAGGACTCCAATTCCAAAGGCTGGCTCGACTACCTGACCATTAACAGCAGAAACTCCCTGAAATTGAGCGGTCATGAACTTCATTTTCGGGATTCACGATCGGTTGGTGCCGATCAAATCACCCAATTCACTCTTGCCAACGCAAAAGAAACAACAGTGGTATGGGACGTCACCAATCTGACAAACCCCAAAAGGGCACAGGTCAACTATGCAAACAATGCCCTTACATTTAAAGCAAAAACGCAGGAAATACGAGAATATGTGGCCTTTAATCCGGAGGGATCCTTCCCGGTTCCCAGCAGGGTCGAAACACTCACCAATCAAAACCTTCATGCCATCGACCAGGCCCACTATGTCATTGTAGCCCCCGAAGAATTCTGGCCCCAGGCTCAGGAACTGGCCGGTCTTCACCAAACGCACAACAACCTCAACAGCGTCATTGTATCGCCGGAGCAGATCTACAACGAGTTTTCATGGGGACATACCGACCCGACCGCCATTCGATCTTTCATGCGCATGCTCTACGAAAAAAACGGGACCAACAGTGACCAAATCCCGCGCTATCTGTTATTGTTTGGCCATGGATCCTACGATTCACGGACCGAAGATCCCAGGAGAAAATCACTTATCATCACCTACCAATCAGAAAACTCCATCCATGTTACCAACAGTTATGTGACGGACGACTATTTTGGCTTTCTGGATGCATCGGAGGGAGCTGATGACAGATATGACCGTCTGGATATTGGCATAGGTCGTTTCCCCGTCAGAAATAAGGAACAGGCCACCGTTGCTGTCGAAAAAGTGCGCCGCTACCTGGAAAACCAGGATACGGGAGACTGGCGGAAATTAATTACATTTCTGGCCGATGATGGCGACTACAACATCCACATGAGGGATGCGGATTTTTTGGCCGAGAAGGTAGAAACCAATTACCCCTTTAACACCCGGAAAATCTACCTAGACAGTTATCCTAAAACCAGCAGCACTTCGGGAGATCGCTCACCGGAGGCAGAAGACCTGGTCGAGCGAACCGTCAGTGAAGGCACCTTGCTGTTTAATTATGTGGGGCATGGAAGCACCAACAGCTTAACAGCTGAGCAAGTCATTACAGCCACCTCGGTAAGCAACTGGACCAACAACCGGAAGCTCCCCCTGTTTGTCACTGCGACCTGTGAATTTAGCAGGTATGACCACCCCGTAGAGGTATCCGCCGGAGAAAAGCTCTTTCTAAATAGTAAAGGAGGAGGCATCGCCTTGTTGACAACGACAAGGGTGGTGTATTCAAGTCTCAACTTCCAGCTTAACAATTCCTTCTTCAACCGGGTTTTTGAAACCAACGAGCAGGGAGAAAGATCCTCCCTTGGAAACATCATCATGAACACCAAAAACAACGCCGGAAGCAGTGTGAACAAACTCAACTTCTCTCTGTTGGGTGACCCTGCGCTTAAAATGATTTACCCCCACGCCGGCGTAAAAACCACTGCCATCAACCACAAGCCGGTGGAACAAGAATCCGATACCCTCAGGGCGCTCTCCAAACCTCACATTCAGGGAGAGATCATTGACAACAATGGCTTAAAAATGGACACCTTTAATGGCGAGATAGACGTGGTGGTATACGATAAATTACTGGAACTATCCACTCTGGGAAATGCCACTGCCACCCCCTTCCAGTACAGCCAATACGCCAACATTCTTTTTAAGGGTACCGCTACGGTTAGTAATGGAGCGTTTGAACTGGAATTCATGGTACCCTATGACATCCGGTACAACTATGCCCCCGGAAAAATCAGCTACTACGCCCGTTCCGAATCGTCAGGTGAAGCCTTCGGGTCCTTTAAAGATTTCATTGTAGGGGGATTTGATATGAATGCGACGGAAGACACACAAGGTCCCGAAATAAATCTCTACCTCAATCATCCCGATTTTAAGGCCGGAGATTTAACAGGCGCAAGACCCTTATTGTACGCGTCCATTTTTGACGAATCCGGCATCAACACCTCTGGCAATGGTATTGGACACGACATCACCCTTATTATCAATGACAACACAAACAACCCCATCGTTTTGAATGAATACTTCGAGGCCAAGCCCGATGATTTCAGGGAAGGCATGGTCATTTTTCAAATGCCGCAGCTGGAACCGGGCCGATACGATATTACCGTAAAAGCATGGGACACCTTCAACAACTCCTCTACCGAGTTTTCACATTTCGTAGTGGGCACGGGGACCGATTTGTCCATTCGCGACTTCAAATGGTATCCCAATCCCATTACCGGCAACTCAACCGGCTACTTCTCTTTTCAAACGGATGATCCCGCAGTGGCTTTATCCATCGTAGCTGAAGCCATTTCTTCGGGCGGGGCCACGCTGGGCCAACAAAAAATGGAAACAGTGGCCGAAGGTAATTTTGTTCAACCGATTCCCTTATCTTTGCAAAGCCTTGGCATAGGATCATCCGGCATCTATTTCATTCGTTTCCAGATCAAAGCCAACAATGGCAAAGAAACACAGATGGTTCAAAAAATAATGGTAAGACCTTAAAACAGAAACAATAAAACGATTGTATCACCAACTAATAAAAAACTCATGAAGTTATTTTTGAAGCAGTTCTCTGCGATAATGATTCTATTCCTAACTTTTTCAACAGGCAGTTTCGGTCAGGTGGATTATTCAGAATTGAGCGGACAGGTCAATATTATCAACACAGCGGTGCCTTTCATAGGCATAACACCCGATTCAAGGCGGGTGCCATGGGTAATGCCGGTGTGGCTTCTACTCCCGACATGAATTCTCAGCACTGGAACCCGGCCAAATTTGCCTTCATCGAATACGACATGGGCGCCTCCATGTCCTACACCCCCTGGCTGCGTAAATTGGTGAACGATATCAATATGTATTACCTCACCGGTTTTATGCGTTTGGATGAGATGCAGGTGTTGAGCGCCTCTGTTCGCTATTTCACCTTGGGTGAAATTACCTACCGAACGACTGCCGAAGAGACTGGCTTTCAGGTTAAGCCCAATGAATTCGCCTTAGATTTGGCCTACAGCCGTTTGCTTTCCGAACGGTTTTCCGGCTCCGTGGCCTTCCGGTACATTCGTTCGGACCTTAATACCATGCAGGAAGATATGAATCCCGGGAATTCCTTTGCCGCCGATTTGGCCTTTTATTTTCGCACACCCACCAATATCATGGGAGAAAGCTCGCAGCTGGCTGCTGGTATCAATGTTTCCAATATAGGTAACAAGATATCCTACGATGGTGTCAACAACCAGTTCATCCCCACCAATATGCGTCTGGGCGTTTCGCTCGACTCAGAACTGGACGCCTATAACAAAGTCAGTTTCAATCTGGACTTGAACAAACTGCTGGTACCAACACCCGGATTTTCACCGGAAGATGGCACAGCCGATGATTATGCCAGAGAATATCAGGACATGTCGGTGACCAAAGCCATGTTCCGTTCTTTTTCAGATGCCCCGGGGGGCATGGAAGAAGAGCTGCAGGAAATCAGCTATGCATTGGGAGCCGAATACTGGTACGATGGTCAATTTGCGTTAAGGGCCGGGTATTTTCATGAACATGAAAACAAAGGTAACCGAAAGCATTTCACAGCCGGTCTGGGATTAAAATTCAACATGATGACGCTGGATGCTTCTTACATCATTCCGGTGGTCCAAAACAATCCACTGGCCAATACCATTCGCTTCACCTTAGGCATTGACCTGGATTAATTATCCTTTATTGATTGTATTGAATGACAAAAGATATGAATTGGCGGGTTGGCATGGGCTATGATGTCCACCAACTCGCTTCTGGTTACCGTTTATGGGTAGGGGGTATTGAGATTCCCTTCGAAAAAGGTTCTGTGGGCCATTCTGACGGGGACGTTTTGATTCATGCCATTTGCGACGCCCTTTTGGGGGCGGCCAATTTAAGGGATATTGGCTACCACTTTCCCGATACAGACCCTTCGCTGAAAGGCATTGACAGCAAAATCCTTTTGGAAAAAACCATGGCCTTGTTACGCAGTCATGCTTATGAAGTCGGCAACATTGACAGCACCATCTGCCTCCAATTGCCCAAAATAAACCCCTTCATCCCAAACATGCAGACCGCCCTGTCAGGGGTCATGAAACTGGACCTCTCACAAATATCCATTAAAGCCACCACCACCGAAAAAATGGGCTTTGTCGGCACGGGAGAGGGCATATCCGCCTACGCAACGGTACTCATTTACAAAGTTTGAATCATGGAAAACGTAGCATCAACGGAAAGGTTTGAAGCCATCATCCGGCAGGAAGCCGCCGTGCTGGCCTATTTCTCGCACGAGCAGTGCAACGTTTGCAAGGTTCTGAAACCAAAGGTCGAAGCATTACTGGCCGACCAATTTCCCAAAATAAAAGCCCTCTACTGCGATACCAAAAACGCCCCTGAAATAGCAGCCTCTCAGTCGGTTTTTGCGGTCCCCACCATCATTGTTTGGTTTGAAGGAAAAGAAACCTACCGTTTCAGTCGCAACATCGGGCTTCAGGAATTGGAAGGAGCCTTGTCGCGGCCTTACCACCTCTTTTTCGACTAATATTTTTTGAAATAAACCGACAAATACGGCGTTATGCTCGTCAGAAAAATACTCATTTATACAAGTTAAACTCCGTCTTTTCTGACTTCGCAAGCCTTGTCTTTGTCGCTTTATTATCAAAAATAGTTATAAACCGACAAATACGGCGTTATGCTCGTCAGAAAAACACTCTTTTACACCATCAAAAAAGAGCCATCTCCATTGGAAACAGCTCTTTAAATCTCGGAAGTTATAATTGATTATAACTAAGCCAGTTTAACATTTACCGCGTTAAGACCTTTTCTGCCTTCCTGAAGGTCATACGTTACTTCATCGTTTTCTCTGATTTTGTCTACCAAACCAGACACATGTACGAAGTATTCTTCTCCTGATTCTTCATCTTTAATAAAACCGAATCCTTTGGTGTCATTAAAAAATTTTACGATTCCTTTGTTCATAACTTTGTAATAAAATAATTAGATACTTCAAAGGTAAAATAATTTTCAAGAAAGCAATAAAAAATCTTAAAAAAATAACCCGCCTTTAAAAACATCCTGAAAAACAATGCTATCCCCCTTAATTCTATTCCTCAAATTTATGTTTCCCCCTGTTCTCTTCGCCTTCAGAGTAGGCATAAATCTCCCTTAACACATGGGCATATTTCTTATAAAGTGTACGTCTTCGCAACTTCAATGTAGGTGAAAGTTCACCGGTATTTGCAGTCCAATCTTCAAAAACCAGCCTAAAGCGCTTTATCTGCTCATGTTTTCCCAACTGTCTGTTGTAAGTATCTACCTCTTTCTGAAACTTCTTCAACACTTTGGGAAGCGTAATTAACTCCCGGTTATCGCGAAAATGAATCCTGTGGTCGTGGGCCCACCCGTGCAGGTATTCAAAATTAGGCAGTAACAGAGCACTGGCAAACTTTTCATTTTCACCCACCACCATCACCTGCTCAATAAAAAAAGACTCCTTAAGCATGTTCTCAATCATTTGAGGAGCAATGTATTTACCACTGGATGTTTTAAACATCTCCTTTTTTCGATCCGTTATCTTAAGAAATTTGTCTTTTACGAACCGGCCTATATCCCCCGTATGAAACCATCCGTCCTTATCAATCACTTCTTCTGTCGCTTCGGGGGCCTTGTAATAGCCCAGCATGACATTGGGGCCTTTTACCAAAATCTCCCCGTCCTCATCAATTTTCACTTCCACATTGTTTAATACGGGGCCAACTGTGCCAATATAGAGGCTATCAGGCTTACTTAAGTGGTTCACGGCAATTACAGGAGAAGTTTCGGTGAGGCCGTACCCTTCGAGCAAGGGAATACCCGCAGCAAAAAACAGGCGGCTTAAACGAGGCTGCAATGCAGCTCCTCCGGACACCACGAATCTTAGTTGACCTCCAAAGGCCTTCTGCCATTTGGAGAAGACCAGTTTACGCGCCAATTTCAATCTAAAGCCGTACCAAAAATGATGTTTCCCATTTACCCGGTACTTTTCACCCAACTTCAACGCCTGAAAGAAAATAAGGCGCTTCAGTCCGGTTAAATCTTCCCCCTTAGAGACAATGCGGTCATAGATACGCTCAATAACCCTTGGAACCGTTGCGAAAGCATTCGCCTGAATTTCTACCATATTTTGCGAAAGCGTACCAATGCTTTCTGCGTAATGAACACTGCACCCTTTATACTGAAAGAGGTAATTCACCATTCTTTCAAAAACATGACAAAGTGGCAAAAAACTTAAAATACGATCGCCCGGATTCAAAGGATAAAGACTGGATGTCGCCATCACATTGCTTATAAAGTTCCGGTGACTCAGCATCACCCCTTTGGGCATGCCGGTGGTTCCCGAGGTATAAATAATGGACACCAGGTCATCCGGACTGATCTGATCGCGTATGGCCTTCAATTCATCCTTGCACTTAACCCGGGCATTTTCACCAATTCTGGTGATTTCTCCCCAATGGGGTATATCCTCATAAAAATTAAAGGTGAAGATAAACGTCAAATTCTCGAGTTCATCCACAATGGGCTTTAACTTGTTATACAGTGCTTTATCCGAGACCAGGAGCATTCGGGCATCCGAATGCTGAAGGATGTATTTGAATTCTTCTTCCCCCAAAGTGGGGTAAATGGGCACATGCACCACCCCCAACATCGACATGCCCATATCCACCATGTTCCATTCAGGCCGGTTATTCGATATGGTTGCAATCTTATCGCCTTTTTTAAATCCTTTGGACATCAGGCCATAACTAAACCGTTTGGCCGTGCGACTGTAATCCTCTGCACTGAATTTGATCCATTGTCCCTCCCGCTTGGCCACCAACACATCCGGCCTGTTATGATTCTGCCTCAGATTCTCAAGCAAATCAAAAGTCCTTTCAATAGTCATACGCGCAAATTATATTATATTTACTGATTATCCCTTCCTTCTGCTCACCTTTCTACCATTTACACTAAAGATAAAAAAGCGTGTGAAAAAAGACAAAATTTTTTAAACAGACAACAAAACCGGGAAAAATCCGTATGACCTCTTATCTTTAAAACCATGATATGCGTACCGTACTCTTAATATTTATTCTCTTTGCCGGTTCTGGCCACTTGCGGCCCCAGGACGTTTCCTTGCTGTTTTTTGGGGACATTATGGGCCATGGGGCACAAATAGAAAGTGCCCGACAAGCGGATGATTCCTATGACTACAGTTCCTGTTTCCGGTATATTGAACCCACCTTTCGATCGGCCCATATCGTGACCGGCAATCTGGAGGTCACCCTGGCCGGCCCGCCGTATGCCGGATATCCGGCCTTCACCTCTCCGGACGAACTGGGCCAGGCCCTGAAAGAAGCAGGGGTCAATACATTGGTGACCGCCAACAACCATTCGTACGACAAAGGCCGACGCGGAATGGAGCGTACCATCGACATCCTGGAAGAGCTTTATTTTGTGCGCACAGGCACCTTCAAGGACAGTGCAGATTTCCATCTGCACAACCCTAAACTCATCCATATTGAAGGGATCCGTCTGGCCCTGTTGAACTATACCTATGGCACCAATGGCATCCGTGTTCAACAGCCCAACCTTGTCAACCACATTAATAAGTCAGAAATCACGGAACACATCCATAAGGCCCAAGCACTGAACCCTGATAAAATCATCGTATTTATTCATTGGGGTAAGGAGTACCAAACCGTACCCGACCTCATGCAGCAAGAGACCGCTGCCTTTCTGTTTGACCAGGGAGCCGACATCATCATTGGCTCTCACCCGCATGTGGTTCAGCCCATGCACCTCACGGTCAATGCGGAAGGAAAAGAGCAATTGGTGGTTTATTCCCTGGGTAATTTTGTCTCCAATCAACGCAAAGCCTATACCGACGGCGGTGCCATGGTGCGTATTGAACTTTCCAAAGCGGCTGACACCACCCGCATTACCAAAGCCGAGCACATGTTGACCTGGGTGCACACCCCTATAGAGGCTGGAAAGAAAAAATATTATATTCTACCTGCCTCCATATATTCTCAGCAGGGGGTTCCCGACTTTGTGCCCCATGGCTGGGAGGGCATGAACAGCTACCTTCTAAAGGCAAGGGAAGTGATGAAAAACAACACCAACATTCCGGAAGCCAGGGAAGAATGGCCCTTATTGTAACAAAAAAAGCCGGCTGAGCCGGCTTTTTTATTCAAGGCATTCCCCATGAACTATTTTTCCTGAAGGGCCTCCTCTATGAGAACCAGCGCCGCATCAATCGCCTTCTGGAGACCGGAAGGATTTTTGCCACCGGCCGTCGCAAAAAACTTCTGACCGCCACCACCACCCTGAATGGCGGGAGATACGGCTCTGATGATCTCCACAGCGTTCAACACGCCGGCCTCTGCCAGGGAATCAGAAACAATAACCGAAAGCTGGGCCTTGCCATCCACATCTCCTCCCAGAACGGCCACCATCTCATGGTCACACTCTCCACGCAGCTGAAAGGCCAAATCCTTCATATTTCCGACTAAAGACGGTTTAACCACCGCCTGCATAAGCACAACCCCCTTGACCGTTTTCGCCGCATCACTGATACTGCGTTTTTCTATTTGCATCACACTTTGGCGCAAGGTATCCATTTGCTTGGCCAGTGCGCTGTTCTCATTCAGCAAACCTTCCACGTTTTTGCGCAAACTGCTCTGGTTCCTGAACATTTGTCCCAGCTCCTTGAGGAGATCTGTTTGTGCATCAAAAAGCGCTTCAGCCTTATCGGCCACCACGGCTTCTATCCGACGAATGCCTGCAGCCACGGAAGCTTCACTAATTATTCTGAAAAGTCCAATTTGTCCGGTAGCCAAAACATGCGTACCGCCGCAAAGCTCCACCGATTCACCAAAACGTATGGCCCGGACCACATCCCCGTACTTTTCACCAAAAAGTGCCATGGCCCCCATCTCTTTGGCTTTGGAAATCGGCAACTCCCGGTGTTCATTCACCGGCAGATTCATTCTGATTTCCCGGTTCACCGCATGTTCCACAGCACGAATTTCTTCATCGGTCAACTTCTGAAAATGCGAAAAGTCAAATCGCAAATAATCCGGATGCACCAAAGAACCCTTTTGCTCCACATGATCCCCCAAAACACTTCTCAATGCCTTGTGCAACAAATGAGTGGCCGTGTGGTGGCTGGCCACCATTCTTCTTTTATCCCCATCTACCACCGCTTTAAAGGTGGCAGCCAAATCCTCGGGGAGTTGGCGACTCAGGTGAATAATCAGGTTGTTCTCCCGCTTGGTATCAATAATGGCGTATTTTTTTCTGCCGGCTTCAATATATCCGCTGTCACCCACCTGTCCACCCCCCTCCGCATAAAACGGGGTCACATTAAAAACCAATTGAAAAAGTTCACTGTTTTTGGCCTTGACCTTGCGGTACTTGACCAATTGCACATCCGCCTCGAGGAAATCATATCCAATGAACTCTTCCTTATCATCTTCCTGCAAAACCACCCAGTCGTCCGTTTCAACAGCTGCAGCATTCCGGGCACGGGCTTTTTGAGCCGCCATCTCCTGCTCAAATTCTTTTCGGTTCACCACCAGCCCGTTTTCCTTCAAAATCAATTCCGTTAAGTCCAGCGGAAAACCAAAAGTATCATACAATTCAAAAGCCAGACGACCTTCAACCACCTGATATTCTCCCGATTTCGTTTCCTGAATGATCTTGTCCAGTAAAACAATACCGGTGGCCAATGTCCGAAGAAAAGACTCCTCCTCTTCCCGCACCACCTTCTGAATCAAATCCTGCCGTGCAGCCAGCTCCGGAAACGCCGCATCCATGGTGCTCCTCAGGGCATCCATCAATTGCCCCATAAAAGGCTCCTTCTTATCCAGAAAGGTATAGGAATACCGTACCGCTCTTCGTAAAATTCGTCGAATCACATAGCCCGCCTTATTATTGGAAGGAAGCTGTCCGTCACAAATAGCAAAAGCAATGGTTCGAAAATGATCGGCCACCACCCGCATGGCAATGTCTGATGATTCAGCAGCACCATACCTGACGCCCGTCAGCTCCGATATTTTTAGAATAATGGGTTGAAACACATCGGTGTCGTAATTGGACTTCTTTTGCTGAATCACCCGGCAAAGACGCTCAAACCCCATACCGGTATCCACGTGGCGATGGGGAAGCGACACCAGCGAACCATCCGCTAAGCGGTTGTATTGTATAAAAACCAGATTCCAGATCTCAATCACCTCCGGATGATCCTTGTTCACCAGTGTCTCACCGGGCACTGCAGCTTTTTCGGCAGCATCCCGCAAGTCGACATGCACCTCGGAACAAGGGCCACAGGGCCCCGATTCCCCCATTTCCCAAAAATTATCCTTTTTATTCCCATTGATAATACGATGGGCAGGCAAATGCGTCCGCCACAAATCATAAGCTTCCGTATCACGGGCCACACCATCGGCAGCATCGCCTTCAAAAATGGAGGCATAAATACAATCTTTATCTATTTTGAGCACATGCACCAGGTATTCCCAGGCCCAGTTTATGGCTTCCTCTTTAAAGTAGTCGCCAAAGGACCAGTTGCCCAGCATCTCGAACATGGTATGGTGATAGGAGTCATGCCCCACCTCTTCCAAATCGTTGTGCTTACCCGATACCCGAAGACACTTTTGGGTATTGGCCACCCGATTGGCTAAAGGTTTTCCGTTCCCCAAAAACACATCTTTAAATTGGTTCATCCCTGCATTGGTAAACATCAATGTAGGATCATCCTTAATCACCATGGGAGCAGAAGCCACAATCCGGTGTTGTTTGGACTCAAAAAAATCCAGAAAACTCTTTCTAATTTCAGAAGCTGTCATATATAAATCTCTATCCAAATTTTATTGTTTATCAAAAGAACGAAACTTTCAAACAACAAATGCGTAAAATGATCAACACGGATGTGTTGTGTATGATCGGTTTACACAATTGCTCTTTATGCAAGTGACATTCACCTAAAGCGAGTGGCTGATGATAACAAAAATGCAAAAACATTCGCACATTAACTATGGCCGTCTCTTTTTATCACAAAATTGATGTGCAAAAATAGATTAATCAGGTGATTTTTGCATGTTAATAACATTTTTTTCTATTTTAGCGTCAAATTTATTACCGTATGTCAAAAGTCAAATACAGATATAATCCCGAAACACTTAGTTACGATAGAATTGAAACCGGTCTGCGGTTTTATCTGTCCCGGATTTTCACCTATACTTTGTTCAGCGCTTTAATGGGATTTGTCTTCTTTTTTGGATACGTTTACCTGATTGACAGCCCGAGAGAAATAAAACTGGAAAGAGAAAATTCCCGACTGGTTTCGCAATACGAGATCATGTCCAACAAATTGCAACAGGTACAACTGGTTTTGGACGACATACAGCAGCGCGATGAAAATGTTTACCGGGTTATTTTTCAGGCGGATTCCATCCCCAACTCCATTCGAAGAGCCGGTTTTGGCGGTGTCAACCGTTACCGCTATCTGGAGGACCTCGACAATGCCAAACTGGTGGTGAACACCGCGAAAAAACTGGATGGCATCATGAAGCAACTCTACGTGCAATCCAAATCCTTTGATGAAATCATTGATTTAACCCTGCGCAAAGAAGAAATGCTCCGCTGCATCCCGGCCATACAACCGGTCTCCAACAAAGATTTACGTCGCACCGCTTCCGGTTGGGGTTGGCGCATTGACCCGATTTACAAAACCAGGAGATTTCATGAGGGACTCGACTTTTCGGCGCCTACCGGCACAGAAATATACGCGACCGGCGACGGGGTTGTTAAATCGGTCAGGACATCAGCCATTGGCTATGGTAAAAACGTTGTCATCGATCATGGGTTTGGCTATGAAACCCTTTACGCCCACATGCATGATTTCAATGTTAAAGTCGGACAAAAAGTCCAAAGGGGTGATGTCATCGGATATGTCGGCGACACCGGAAAATCAACGGCTCCTCACCTGCACTATGAAGTCAGAATAAAAAACCGGGCCGTAGATCCCGCGCACTACTTCTTCCAGGATTTAACCACCGAACAATACGAAGAGATGATTCGCATATCATCCAACAGTAACCGGACATTTGATTAACCTGCGAACATTTTTTCTTATCTTTCCGTACCTTTTTGGCACTTTGCTATACGGCCGGATTTGTGTGCATCAAAAAAAAAGGCTAAAATTGTATTAACGATCTTCTAACATGTTTGCCTTATGCCATACAAAGAGCCAAAAATAGAGAAACTCTATTACACCATCGGCGAAGTGTCCAAAATGTTTGATGTGAACACTTCCCTCATTCGGTTTTGGGAGAAGGAGTTTGATATCATAAAGCCCCATAAAAACAAAAAAGGAAACCGGCTTTTTACCCCACAGGACATCGACAACTTCCATCTCATCTATCATTTGGTCAAGGAAAAAGGCATGACATTAAAAGGGGCGGAAAAAAAACTGAAGGAAAACCGGAAAGATACCATCGAAAATTTCGAGGTGATCAAACGGCTCAAAGAAATCAGGGAAACACTTGTTGAGATTAAAGAGAGTATGTAAACCAAATAACCTATCGACCTAACGATCTATTCTTTTTAGAACAACCATTTATAAAAGGGACATGGCCACGCTTCAACTTCATGAAATCATTTCAGAAATAGAATCCCTTGCACCACCTTCCCTGCAGGAAAGTTATGATAACAGCGGTTTGCAAACAGGGCAAACTGCCATGGTGATCAAAGGGATCCTGATAACACTGGACGTCACGGAAGCGGTTATTGAAGAAGCCATCGCCCAACAGTGCAATTTAATAATGGCACACCATCCGCTCACCTTATCCGGATTTAAAAGGCTCACCGGGCAATCAGCAGCAGAAAGAATTCTCATAGCTGCCGTCAAAAACGACCTGGCCATCTATGCCGCTCATACCAACCTTGACAGCGTAAGAGGAGGTGTCAGCTCGGTTTTAGCCGACAAAATCGGCCTGATGAATCAAAGGATATTAGAGCCCAGAAGTCAACTTCTGATAAAACTGGTCACTTTTGTGCCACACCAGCAAGCCCAACAGGTACGGGAAGCACTCTTTAATGCAGGGGCCGGCCAGATAGGCGATTACGATCAGTGCAGTTACAACATCCAGGGAGAAGGCACTTTCAGGGGGGGTGAAAGCACCCGTCCCTTTGTCGGACAAAAAGGCCGCATGCATACCGAACCAGAGGTACGCATTGAAACCGTCCTGCCCCAGCATCTTCAAAACAAGGTCATTCAGACCCTGAAAACCGCCCATCCATATGAGGAGCCGGCCTATGACCTTTTTGCCCTTCAAAACCAATGGGACCAGGCGGGCTTTGGCGTTATTGGAGACTTACCGCAGCCCATGGAAGTGCAGCCTTTTTTACAGCAATTAAAAAACAACACCCATACCGGATGCGTGCGTTACACAACAACCACCAAAAGTAAGGTTCAAAAAATTGCGGTTTGTGGTGGCAGTGGCAGTTTTCTGTTAAAACAGGCCATCCGGCAACAGGCAGACGTATTTGTGACCGGGGATTTTAAGTACCATCAGTTTTTTGAGGGTGAAAATAAAATTATAATAGCGGATATCGGGCATTATGAGAGTGAACAATTCACTAAAGAACTTTTTTTTTAAGCTACTTACAAAAAAATTCCCTAATTTTGCAGTCCGTTTATCAAATGTGAATAGCAATCCAATTAAATATTTATAGCAGAATGGCAACAATGGATTCCAAAGCAAGCACCAATGAAGTAACTGTTGAAGACAGACTTCGTGCCCTATATGACCTGCAAAAGGTAGTTTCTGAAATTGACAAGATCCGGACGCTAAGAGGCGAATTGCCCCTGGAAGTTCAGGATCTGGAAGATGAAATAGAAGGATTGGACACCCGTTTAACCAATCTGGAAGCAGAAATAAAGAAACTCAACGACGACATTCTCAGCAAAAAGAATGAAATTAAGGAGGCCGGCCTGCTCATAAAAAAATATGAAGCCCAGCAGTCCAATGTCCGTAACAATCGTGAATACGATTCCCTCACCAAAGAAATTGAATTCCAGACACTGGAAATTGAACTTTGCGAGAAGCGTATCCGGGAGTTCACGGCTGAAATGAAGAGCAAGTCAGAAGTGATGGAAACATCCAAAAAACAAATCGAGGAGCGCCGGGGCGACCTGAGCGCGAAAAAAGCCGAGTTGGATGAGATCGTTTCAGAAACCCAAACGGAAGAGGATCGCATGAAGGACAAAATCAAAGAGATTGAAGCCCGAATTGATGACCGCCTTTTGACGGCCTTTAAGCGCATCCGCAAAAATGCCCGCAATGGTCTGGCCGTTGTTACGGTAGCCCGTGATGCCTGTGGTGGATGCTTCAACAAAATTCCGCCTCAGCGCCAGTTAGACATTCAGCTTAGAAAGAAGATTATTGTTTGTGAATATTGTGGTCGTGTATTAGTGGACGATCAACTTTAATCTGAAGAACAAAGATTTTACAGCAACAAAAAAGCGCAGAGAAATCTGCGCTTTTTTTATAGGCTTTGCCTAAATCACTGACATCAGGATTCAGCTACCAGCTACCTCCGGCGCCCCCGCCACCAAAGCCGCCACCACCAAATCCACCGAAACCACCCCCACCGCCAAAGGAACCACTTCCGGAAGAAAAACTCCCGAAGTGCCCGCTATGACGTCTGGATCCAGAGCCCATCATGCCATCATGGCCCAGAAAGGCAAGCTGTGTCCGATAGATGATTCCCGGGCCCGCTTTGATTTAGAAAAAACGGTAATCATAATAATCGCAAATACAAGCACAAACACGGCACCAAAAGTAGATTGCTCACTCCCGGTCCGGTTCAAATATGCATCCGCCGTATACTCCCCACGGGTGAGCTCCATGACCACATTCACGGCGGCCAATAAGCCCGAATAATAATCGTCATTTCTAAAGTGGGGGATCATTTCATTGTCAACAATACGCCGCGCCGTTGCATCCGGCACAGCCCCTTCGAGACCATAACCGGGCGCCAGATAGGCTTGCCCCTTTTCATTGTTGTAACGCGGCTTAACCAATATAACCAAACCATTGTCGTCCGCCGCCTGTCCAACCCCCCAGTCGTGTCCCAGACGAACCGTGTAGTCAGCCACCTCGTAACCCTCCAGGTCAGACACCGTTACAATCACAATTTGCGTACTTGTCTCCCGGGCAAAACCCACCAAGTGGGCTTCCAGTTGTTCCCGGGCTTCTGCATTCAAAACCCCGGCAAAATCATTCACCAACCGGGGAGGATTGGGCTTCTCAGGAAAGGGATTTCCCGCCACTTCCATCCAGCAAAACAAAACAAATATAAAGGCACTTGTAATTTTCATCATTTTAATTTCTTTATTTTGTCAATAAGAAAAAAATTGATCCTTCAGTCTTTGGCAAGAATTGAAAATCTTTTAATCCCGAAAAATCGGGGAGCGCAGCTAAAGCGTCAAAAACTATTTACCAAATGATATCTCGTCGGACAACTCATTCACATCATCCGATTGATGGGGGAAAAACGCTTTTAACTGTTCACCGGCCATCAGAATACCTTTCTCCAGCCCCCCGGCCAAATCCCCCTGCTTGAAAAGACCCAGCATGGTTTCCTTTATTTCATCCCAAAAACCCTCAGGAACCTTCGCATTGATACCGGCATCCCCCAAAACAGCCATTTGATGGTCGTCCACCGTCAAATAAAACAACACGCCATTCCGGAGTTCGGTTTGATGCATTTTAAGTTTCTCAAAGACAAAGGCCGCCCGATCCAATACATCTTCCGGACAAGTGCGTTCCACATGCACACGAATTTCGCCTGAGGTATTCAATTCAGCCGTTTTAACAGCTTTGACAATGCTTTCCTTTTCCTGTTCTGTAAACAATTTAGCAGCCATAAAAAAATATTATTTAAAACGTTACTTCCGGTGCTGTTTGGGCACCCTGATCCGCTTCAAAATAGGGTTTTCGTTCAAAATCAAACATCGATGCAATAAATCGTTGCGGAAACTTGGTGATGTAAGTATTGTACTTCCGGGTTTCTTCATTGAATCGCATTCGCTCTGTCGCTATCCGGTTCTCTGTCCCCTCCAATTGGGCCTGCAAGTCCAGAAAATTCTGATTGGCTTTAAGGTCAGGATAACGTTCCACGACCACCATCAGGCGCGACAAAGCAGAGCTTAACCCCTCCTGGGCCTGCTGGAACTGTTGCAAAGAAGCCGCATCCATATTATCGGTATTCAAATTAATTCCGGTGGCCTTACTCCTGGCCTCAATAACTCCCTCCAAAGTTTCCTGCTCATGGGCTGCATACCCTTTAACCGTATTCACCAAATTGGGAATCAAATCAGCTCTGCGCTGATAGACATTCTCGACTTGTGCCCATTGGGCATCCACGCCCTCATTGAGTTCGACCATGGTATTGTAGCCACAGCTACCCAGAAATGGCACGGCCATAAGTGCCAGAATAAAAAATCTTAACCGCTTCATATTTGAATTAATTTAAATGACTTATTTCTCTTTCAGACCGGTCCAAATCAAGAATCGACTCCATAATCCGTTTAGAGACTTGCTTTGAGCCCTTTCATACTGCTTTTGGTAATCCATGGCCCCATGAGAGGAAGCGTCCGGATTGATGCTTTGATAAATCTCGCCCCAACCAGGGAATCCAAAGACAATGCGGTCATCGATGAACAAATCTGCATGTATTTTTCTACTTTGACCCGGTTCCAACTCTTCATTGGGATAACTACTATTAACGGCATAAAATTCCACACCTTTACTGCGGCAATATTCCACAGCTTCCTCCAACAAATGCCCATCTCTGTAGGTCCACAAAACCAACTGGTGACCGTCCTTCTGAAGCGCCCTGAGCGTTTCAAAGGCAAAGAATTTTTCTTTACCAATGGACGGATAGCGATGCTCAACAATAGTGCCATCAAAATCTACAGCAATAATCATAATCAATATTGGTTTTATTCTTCCTCTTTAAATTCATCCATTGACCCCAGTGGATCCAGCTCAAGAGCAATCTTTTCTTTGGTAGGAACATTCAGCAAATAGGCCACCAGCAACAGTAAGGTGATGTATAAAAATGACATATTGACCGAAAGCAAAAAGCCAATGAGTGACAATAAGGCCAGTGACTCGAGCAAAGCCACTTTAAAGATAAAACTATTTCTATAAAGTTTCATCTTACCTTTCCAATCCATATCCGCAGGAATGCGCCTGACTTTACGGTTGTGAAATACAAAACCCGAGGGTATTCCTGCCAGTGCCAATAGGATGATCACCGACTTGAGCGTTTCTATTTGATGCGGTGCCAGGGCAGCAACTCCCGCAAAGCGGGGAGCTAAAGCAACGGCCACAATGGTGAAAAGCACCATGGCGGCAAATATGGCCCAGTAAATTAATTGCAGGGCCTGTACACTTTTATCCTTCATTTTTTATTTTTATTAAATTTTTTCTGATGTATGACGGACGGCCTTCTATGCAGGCGAAACGACTTATTGGAAGGCATTAGAGCGATTTTTCAAAGGGCAGTCGGTTCACCAAAGAACGTCCCAGCGTCACTTCATCGGCATACTCCAACTCATCCCCAATGGCCACCCCCCGGGCTATGGTGGTCACATTCACTGCATCCTCTGAAATCTTCCTGTAAATATAAAAATTGGTTGTATCGCCTTCCATGGTAGCACTTAAAGCAAAAACCACCTCCTTGATTTCACCAGCCTTAACCCTTTCTACCAATGGCTGAATGGTTAAATCATCTGGTCCGATGCCTTCCATGGGGGAAATCACCCCTCCCAAAACGTGGTAGATGCCTTTAAATTGCTGCGTGTTTTCTATGGCCATTACATCCCGGATACTTTCAACCACACACACCAAAGAATGGTCGCGCTTCGGACTGGCACAAATGTCACAAACTTCAGCATCAGAAATATTAAAACAACTTTTACAATACTGAATTTCCTCCCGTAAAATCTTGATGGTATCGGCAAACCGCAGCACATCCGCCTTGTCCTCTTTAAGCACAAACAGGGCGAGCCGCATGGCCGTTTTTCGGCCAATGCCAGGCAAACGGGCCAACTCATTGACCGCATTTTCAAGAAGAACGGAAGGATATTGCGATGTATTCATGACCAAAACAAGACGTTAAATGAACCACAAAGGTAGTAAAAAAAGAACGCTTCTGATAAGTAGCGCACGACTCAAAAGCGGTGACTGCCAAAATGGAAAATTAAAGGAGTCTACTAATTTCGCGCGGTCGGCCATTCCGCTTTTTGACTTCACAAAATCATAATGAATGGGAACGGGGCGCGCAAAGATTCGAAGATTGACGAAGTCAATTGCAGACCGGTTTAACCAATTGAAAAATAAAGATCAACTTAATAAAATTTAAAATTCGTGGAATTCGTGGATAAAACACCTTTTGGTTGAAAAACTTAAAAAGCTTTTCTTTGTCAAAAAAAAGATGACCCCTTTATTAATCGGCTCCATCATAGGCGGCTACTTCCTGATATTGCTATTAATTGCCTGGACAACCGGCCGGAAGTCGGACAACGCCACCTTTTTCCTTGGAAACAGACGCTCACCCTGGTACATCGTGTCTATTGGCATGATTGGTTCATCCCTCTCTGGCGTCACTTTCATCTCCGTTCCCGGCTGGGTACAAACGCAACAATTCACCTATCTGCAAATGGTTGGGGGTTTTGTGCTGGGCTATATAGTGATTGCCAACATCCTTTTACCGCTCTACTACCGGCTCAACCTCACCTCCATCTATAGTTACCTGAACCAACGCTTTGGCTACTTTAGCTACAAATCAGGTTCCTTGCTGTTTTTAGCTTCCCGCACAGTGGGGTCGGCTGCCCGACTGTATCTCATGGCCAGCGTTCTGCAACTGGCCATTTTTGATGCCCTGGGTGTCCCCTTTTACCAGACAGTGATCATCGCTATTTCGCTCATCTGGTTGTACACCTTCAGGGGAGGTATCAAAACCATTATTTGGACGGACACTTTACAAACCCTATTGATGCTATCCGCCGTGGGCATCACCATTTACTATATTGGAGCATCCATGAATCTGGGCCTGAAAGGCATGGCTCAAACCATCATCGAAAGCGATTTATCGCGTGTTTTTGTGTGGGACGACTGGGGATCTTCCCGCCATTTTGTGAAGCAGTTTTTCTCAGGTGCATTTATTACCATCGTAATGACCGGTCTTGACCAGGACATGATGCAAAAGAACCTCTCTTGCAAAAATCTGAAGGATGCGCAAAAAAACATGTACTGGTACGGCATCGCCTTTTTGCCCGTGAACATCCTTTTTATGAGTCTGGGTGTTCTGCTGTTTTCCTTCATTGCGCAAAACGGCATCGTCGCCCCCGAGCGGGCCGACGATCTCTACCCCATGCTGGCCATGGGTGGCTACCTCCCCCCCATCGTGGGCATCTTATTTATTTTGGGATTGGTAGCCGCTGCCTATTCGAGTGCCGATTCTGCACTGACCTCGCTGACCACCTCTTTTTCACTGGACATTATGGAAATTGATAAAATGTCAGAAACCAAAGCGAAGAGGACCCGCGTCCTTACCCATATCGGTTTTACCGTCCTCACGGCGCTGGTCATATTGGTCTTTAGAATTTTAAACCAGGACAGCATCATAGACACCATTTACACCCTGGCAGGATATACTTACGGACTTACTGGGTCTCTATGCCTTTGGGCTATTCACCAAATATCAGGTGCATGACCAATTGGTACCCTTTGTAGCCATTATCCCCCCCTTAGTGACAGGACTTCTGGATTTCAACGCCAATAATTGGTTCGGCTTCCATCTGGGCTATGAAAAACTCATGCTCAACGGGGCCATCACCTTCTTCATGTTATGGCTGATGCGAAAAAAACAGGAAAAAACCATTTAGGATATTTGCATCCTGTTTGAACAGAACTTATCTTTGTCAACGGAAGCTGATTAAAATTAAGCTTAAGCAGCTTCTTAAGGTATGATTGATTGCTCAGTTAAAAAGGAAACGCATTATGACACAGTTTTTAATTATTCTCGCATTATCTATCTTTTTCTTATGTCTGGCGTTTTTAGGTTTGGCAGTAAAGACTTTCTTCAAAAAAGGCAGTCAACTGACAACCTGTAGCGGAGGTGGTTCAGGAGAAGGCTGCGGTTGTGGTACGCAAGCGTCTTCATGTGCAAGCACAGATTAAGAAACACACTGCTATCCAATAAAATGGTTGCCTTTTTCAAAAAGGGCAACCATTTTTTTATGCCAAAGGAAGATCTATTCCACCACCATCGTCTCAAAGCCTTCCGTTAAAAACACCTCATCACCAACATCTGTATGGTAAATAAAGCAGGCTTCAACATCAGGCAAACGATTTATCAAATCCTTGGAAGCCTCCAGACCCATCACCATGCAAGCCGTTGCGTAGGCATCAGCCTCCATACAACTGGGGGCAATAATGGATGCACTCAGTAAAGAGTGTTCCACCGGATACCCCGTTCTCGGGTCAATGGTATGGGCATACTTCTTTCCATCTTCCATATAAAAATTGCGGTAATTACCACTTGTCGCCAAAGCCCTGCCCGAAACCTCAATAATCATTTGAAACTCCCTTTGTGATGCTGTGGTATCATCTACCGGCTTATCGATGCCAATCCGCCAGGCAATTCCCCTTGAATTAATACCGGCCGTCACCACTTCACCGCCAATTTCAACCAAATAATTGGTAATGCCCTTTTGGGCCAAAAAGTCAGCCACTACATCAACGCCGTAACCTTTGGCAATGGCAGCCCCATCCAGCATTACACCCGGTTGCTTTTTAAGCACGCGTTCACCTTCCAGCCAAACTTGATCCATCCCTACCAGCAACAAAAGCCGGTCGATCAATTCATCCGATATATCTGAACGGTTTTGAAAACCAAAACCCCAGGCATTTACCAAAGGTCCCACCGTCATATCAAAGGCCCCATCCGTTTCATGGGTGATCCGCCGACCGGTCCTTAGTAATTGCTTGATATAGCGTCGGCCCGCACCGTTGAATCGTTATTGTTGATGCGACTGATAACCGAGAGGCTGTCATAGGTCGAGAGAGAGCTGTTAAAGTCGTTCAGCACCTCTTTAATGGCCAAATGATGATCTTCCCGCCCCTCGTACACCATTCGGTAACTGGTGCCGAAAACCAAGCCCTCATTCACAACATACTTTAAGGGAGGCTGGCATCCCCCCAAAACCAATAAAAGGCCTAAAAAGAAATATAATCCCCAGCGGCCCTTCAAAAAAGCTTCTCTCATCCTATAAATATTTAATGAAAACCTTGCGACCAAAAACAACAATGAACAGACACCCGTTCATCGCCTGAAGAAGGTTATCTGTTCATTGTGAAATGTTTATTTATTTTTATCTGCCAATAGCTCGCCAACGACTCGTAAACAGCTCGTAAATCTTTGACTTTAAGAGGCATACAATCAATGGTTGCACAAACAAAACTTACCGGCTATCAAGGATCTATTTCCACCCATCCACATAAGCCCCCATTTACCTCTCAACCCATTGACCTATCAACCTATCAACCTATCGACCTATCAACCTCTCAACCTCTCAACCTATTGACCTATCAACCTATTGACCTATCGACCTCTCAACCTATCGACCTAACGACCTAACAACCTAACAACCTACGACCCAAAATCGTCAAAGGCCACCATTTCATCGGGTACACCTAAATCGTAGAGCATCTTGGTGACAGCGGAATTCATCATCGGGGGTCCGCAGATATAGAATTCAATATCCTCAGGCTCCTCATGTTTAATCAGGTAGCGATCGTAAATCACCTGGTGAATAAACCCAACCGGTCCCTCCCAATTATCTTCAGGAAGCGGTTCAGAAAGCGCAATCGAAAACGTAAAGTTAGGAAACTCCTTTTCAATGGCGCGGAAATGCTCCTCGTAGAAAATCTCTTTTTTGGAACGGGCACCATACCAGAAAGTCACTTTGCGTCCGGTTTTCAGGGTATGGAACAGATGAAACAAATGAGAGCGCATCGGCGCCATACCGGCTCCACCACCAATGAACATCATTTCCCGCTCGGTCTCTTTCAGAAAGAACTCCCCATAAGGTCCGGAGATGGTCACCTTATCACCCGGCTTCCGTGAAAAGATAAAAGAAGAACACACGCCCGGATTCACATTCATAAATCCACCATTGACCCGATCGAAAGGCGGGGTGGCAATACGAATATTCAACATGATAATGTTGTTCTCAGCAGGGTGACTGGCCATGGAATAGGCTCGGAAAGTCGGTTCCGGATTTTTCATCTTAAGGTCAAACATCTTGAATTTCACCCATTCATCCCGGAACTTCTCATCCACATCCATGTCCTTGAAGTCCACATCAATTTTAGGCACATCAATCTGAATATAACCACCCGATTTAAAGTCCAGTGTTTCGCCCTCTGGCAACTTCACTACAAATTCCTTTATAAAAGTCGCCACGTTGTGGTTGGAAGAAACGGTACACTCCCATTTCTGAATCCCCAAAATTTCCTGGGGGATTTCCATCTGAATATCTTCCCGAACCTTCACCTGACAGGCCAGACGCCAATCGGAGCTCTGTTCCTTACGGGTAAAATAACCCGTTTCCGTCGGCAAAATGGATCCAGCACCATCGTGTACCTGACAACGGCACATGGCACAGGTACCACCTCCACCACAAGCGGATGGGAGGAAAATTTTATTACTACCGAGGGCAGACAGCAATGTTTGCCCCGCTCTACTGTCAATTTCTTTTCACCTTCATTAATATCGAGGGTGACGGTTCCGGAAGGTGTCAGTTTCTTTTTGGCGTAGAGCAGCACAGACACCAAAAGAAGCACCAGCAGAAGGAAAACAACAATACTGGAGGCAATGACAGAACCTTGTATAGCAAGAATAACGTTCATTATAAATATTTTTTCAGATACGGTTACAGTTTAATTCCCATGAAGCTCATGAAAGCAATGCCCATAAGCCCGGTCACAATAAAAGTAATACCCAGTCCACGCAAAGCAGGAGGCACATTGGAATACCTGATTTTTTCACGAATGGCGGCAATACCCACAATGGCCAACAACCAACCTACACCGGAACCCAGGCCAAAAACCGTTGCTTCTCCGATATTGGCATAAGCCCGTTCCTGCATAAACAAAGAACCACCAAGAATGGCACAGTTAACAGCGATCAGCGGCAGGAAAATACCCAGCGAGGTGTAAAGCGTCGGAGAAAATTTTTCAACGATCATCTCCACCAGCTGCACCATGGATGCAATCACGGCAATAAAGAGGATAAAACTCAGGAAACTCAGGTCGACTTCTTCAAATCCGGCGCCCAGCCAGGACAAAGCGCCTTCCTGCAACACATAATTCTCGAGCAAATAGTTCACCGGCACAGTAATACCCAGTACAAAAACAACTGCCATACCAAGTCCGAAAGAAGTCTTGACCGTTTTTGATACTGCCAGATAGGAACACATTCCCAGGAAGTAGGCAAAAACCATGTTATCAATAAAGATCGACTTGACAAATATATTAATATATTCCATTTCTTAATTTCTTATAAGATTAGTTGGATTCTACCAATGATTTATCTCTTGAACGTTGAACCCAGATAATGATACCGACCACAATCAAGGCCATGGGTGGTAAAATCATGAAACCATTGTTCACATACCCCCATTCGTAGAAGGCTGCAGGAATCACATTCAGGGTTCCTATACCGGGAAAGGACAAAGTACCGGAACCAAACAGTTCACGCACAAAACCCACGATGATCAGAATCAATCCGTATCCGGCCGCATTACCAATACCGTCCAAAATAGAAGGCCATGGTTTATTGCCCAAAGCAAAAGCCTCCAGACGTCCCATGATAATACAGTTGGTAATAATCAGTCCCACAAACACAGACAACTGCTGACTCACGTCATAGGCGTAGGCCTTAAGAATCTGATCTACGAGAATAACCAAGGCCGCCACAATAACCAGCTGAACGATGATTCGGATCCGCGACGGAATACTATTCCGGATCAAAGACACAATGAGATTGGCAAACACCAATACGAACACCACTGAGAGAGCCATCACAATGGAAGGCTCCAGTTTGGCTGTCACCGCCAGTGCCGAACAGATACCCAATACCTGAACAGGAATCGGGTTCTGCGAACCAAGCGGTGCAGTTATCAGCTTCATATTTTTAGCTGAAAATAAAGGTTCTTTTTCACTACTCATGACGCTCCCTTTCTATTTTTTTTAAGAATTGCTCGTAACCTTCGAAAAAGGAACTCAGCATGTTTTGGAGTCCCTCACTGGTAATGGTTCCTCCTGAAACAGCATCCACAGCCGACTTGGCATCATCCGGTGCACCGCCTTTTACAACAGCCACGCTAACAAGCTCTCCGTTAGAATTAAAAATCTCTTTACCTTTAAACTGTGCCTGAAAACCGTCATTGGCTATTTCAGCCCCCAGTCCGGGTGTTTCACTCTTATGACCAAAAGTGGCTCCATAAATGGTTTCACCATCATCATTCAGCGAAACATACCCCCATAGAGGTCCCCAAAGTCCATTGCCCCTGAATTGTAGAACATATTTTAGTTCTCCACTCTCTAAACGGGCTTCATAAACCGGGTACAAGCGTTCCTCAAGAGGTTTACGAACCTCCTTGGCCAGGTCCACATCGAAGGCAACCCCATCGACTTTTTCACCCTGAAAATTGACGATATAACTGGCCTCTCCAATAATCTCTTCATATTTAGCCTCCGCATCCTTGCTGGTAGAAGCAATATTAACAGACTGAAGAATATCCGTTTTTTTAGCCACCATTTCATTACGCACCTGACGTGGTTTAAGTCCCTGCGACACCAAAGCCAGTGTCGAAGCAACAATTATCACCATTACAGCGGCATAAATGAAAGTGTACAAATTACCTTGTTTGTCCATTGTAATATCTTTTTTCTTATGCTTTAACAACTGCTCTATTTAGTCTCCTTTTGATATGGGCGTCCACCACAAAATGGTCGATCAGGGGCGCAAAAGTATTCATTAACAGAATCGCCAGCATCATGCCCTCTGGGTATGCCGGGTTAAACACCCGAATCAGTATGGCAAAAACACCTATCAAAAAGCCATAGATCCATTTACCGGCTTCTGTACGGGTAGCCGATACCGGATCAGTAGCCATAAATACAGCACCAAAAGCAAATCCGCCCAGTGTTAGATGGTGAAGGGCATCTACCTGCATCATGCTGTTTAGCCCAAACATATTAAACACCAGACCCATTAAATAACCACCGGCAAAAACGGACACCATAACCTTCCAGCTGCCAACACCTGTAAAAATAAGCATCAACCCGCCAATAAGAATGGCCAGTGTAGAAGTTTCACCGATGGAACCGGGGATGGTCCCCAAAAAGCTTTCCCAAAGCGAAAACTGTTCAATATTTCCCTGAACAGCTGCTGCCAAAGCCGTAGCCCCGGTAGTGGCATCCAATCCTTCCATGCCCGACAATCCGGATATCCATACCAGGTCACCTGACATATCTGCCGGATAGGCAAAGAAGAGAAAAGCCCTGGCCAAGAGTGCCGGGTTCCAGATATTCATTCCTGTACCGCCAAACACTTCCTTACCAATAATAACCGCAAATGCAGTAGCTACAGCCACCATCCAAAGCGGAATATCCACCGGCAATATTAAAGGAATCAGCATACCGGACACCAAAAATCCTTCATTCACCTCATGACCGCGCATCTGCGCAAAGGCAAATTCAATGGCCAGACCTGTACCATAGGAAACCACAATAATGGGCACGACCTTCAGCGCACCGTGTAAAACCTGCTCCCAGAAACCAACTTCCTGACCCAAAACCATAAAATGCTGATAACCGGCGTTCCAGATACCAAACAACAAAGCGGGTACCAAGGCCAGCACTACCATGATCATGGTCCGCTTCATATCAATGGCATCCCGAACATGCACCCCGTTTTGATTGGTTTTATCGGGGACAAACAACAAGGTTTCGAATGCATCATAAGTTGAATGAAGCATTTCAAACCTCCCCCCCTTCGAGACATGGGGTTTGATATTATCCAGTAATTTTCTTAATGCCTTCATTAGAAATTATTTTGATTGTCTTTGATTTTAACTTGTCCTTCTATATGAGCATGCGCCGGCCTGAGCCGGCTGCAACATCAGCCCAGTTCTTTTATCATCAGATCAATACCCTTGCGCAGAATCGACTGTAGCTCCATTTTTGAAGTATCCACAAATTCACACAAAGCTATATCCTCTTCAACCACCTCATAGATGCCCAATTGCTCCATTTTATCAATATCGTCAACCAAAATAGCCTTAATTAAAAATTCAGGCAAAAGATCCATCGGCAGCACCTTCTCAAATTTGCCCGACATCACAATGGCGCGCTCACCCCCATGCATATTGGCATTGAGTTTATATAGCTTGTTCTTGTTCATCCAGCTAAAGAAAGTGCGGGAAACACTGAATTTTCCAAACCCGGGCAGGCCCATCCCAAAAATTCATGTTCGGCACCTTCCGGAATTACGGTAACCTGAGAATGATAAAATCCCAGATATCCGTCTGATCCCACCTGGTCGCCCGTGAGCACATTGCCCGAGATGATGCGCAAATCTCCCTCTGTTAATCCCTGGGCCACAATTTCTGAAACGGAAGCCCCTAAACGATAGCGAAGATAGCCCGGCTTCAACACCTCTGACCCGGTCACCGCAATCACACGGGAAAAATCATGCTTTCCCTGTGAGAACAATAAACCGATGGAGACGATCTCCTGAGCTGAATCACCCACACTTTTTCTCCCTTATTAATGGGGGCAATGTGGTGAATCTGAATGCCTACATTCCCGGCCGGTGGGGCCCTGAAAAGGTGTGTAGCTGAACGCCTTCGAGACTATTATACAACTTAGAGGCAGAATCGTTACTAACGCCGAGATGAACCTCCGGAGCCAGCTTTTTCAATACTTCAATACCCGTCTTGAAAGCCGCTTCCTGTCCCGTTAATACAAAATCCATATCCGGCGCCAGAGGCGCTGAGTCAAATCCGGAAATAAAAATGGCCTTAGGTGTTTCTTGCGAATTGGCAATAACATCATAAGGCCGTTGGCGCAAATAGGGCCATGCACCACTTTCCAAAAGGCGATTAACGATGGCGTCCCGATCTAAGGAGGCAGGGTCTGCTTTCCCAAAATCGATGTATTCATCTTTTCCGTCATTCTCAACAATCACCTCAAGAATGCGACGACGCTCGCCCCGGTTAACCGTTTTAAGCGTACCACTCACCGGTGAAACAAACTTAACCTCGGGATGATACTTGTCGTAGAAAAGTACCGTCCCAATTTTTACCGCTTCACCTTCCTTTACGACCACTTTGGGCGTAATTCCATGAAAGTCGATAGGCTTAACAGCAAATAAACCAGGCAATTGAGTTTGTCCGAAAACCGTTTCGGCCTTTCCCGCCAGCGGGATATCCAGCCCCTTCTTTATTTTTATCACCTCAGACATACTTGAATTATATTTGAATTTGATGCCAAAATTACATAAAATAATATGTTTTCCATATTATTGTAGTGTAGAAACCATTTCATTATGAGCACAAATAATTTATACAAAAAAGTCCTAAATCTCTCTAAACGGTTCAAATTGAACCATTACAGAAATTTATCTTTAAATAATGGGATATGGGCCCTGTTTCTTTTTGCTATTTTTAACATTTCAAGCCTGCAAAAAGTTCAAGCCCAGACACCCATGGCGGAATATATTTCGCCTGCCCTTAAAACGGTTCAATTTCACCGTCAGGGATGGCCTTTCTCTTATCCCCTTATCCGCCTGGATAGCGACCAGCGTCTGCAACTCTCTTTTGATGAACCTGGCAGCTCAACAAAAAGGTATCAATACACCATCATCCACTGCAATGCCAACTGGGCGCCCTCACCCTTGATGCCCACCGACTTTATAAGAGGGAATTCCATACTTCCCATTACAGATTACCAATACGCCTTTAACACCACCTTTGATTACGTTCATTACCGACTCACCTTCCCCAATGAGTCGATACAGCCCCTGCGTTCGGGCAACTACATGCTGGTGGTGTTCGAAGATTATGACCAGGAAAACCCGGTGCTGACAAAGAAATTTATGGTACACGAGCCCAAAGTCAATATCCTGACCCACATTAAAAACACGGCCCAATCCGCCATCAGAGGGTCGCATCAGGAAATAAATTTTGAAATAGATTATGAGGCTTCACCATTCATAATCCCAATGAGAACATCTCTGTGACCATTATGCAAAACGGACGAACCGACAATCAGATCACCGGTCTGAAACCCCAATTTTTCAGTGGCGACATAATGGATTTCAACTATACAAGGGAAACCATCATGGAAGGTGGCAACGAATTCCGCTACCTGGATATCCGCAGTACCCGTTTCTATACCGACCGGGTAGAGGACATTGAATTGGTGGATCCCTTTTTTCATGTGACCGCCGTGCCCGACTTTCCCCGGAACCCTTCCTCCTACCAATACCGACAGGATTTAAACGGCCGCTATTACATTGAGGTGGACGATAAAGACAACGACGATCTGGAGGCCGACTACCTCTTTGTCCATTTCCGCCTGATGACCGACCGTCCCCAGCCATCACAGAAAGTTTTCCTTAATGGGGCCCTGACCAACTGGGCGCTGAACAGTCAATCCGAAATGGAATTCGATGCCGACATCAATGCCTACCGGATATCCTTACTATTGAAACAGGGCTACTACAACTACCAGTTTCTGGTAGTTGAACAGGGCGAAACAGCGGGCCAGCTGTTTCCCATGGAAAACAGCTTTCACGAAACCGAAAACGACTATCTCATCCTGGTCTATTACAAAAATTTTAACGACCGTACGCATCGCTTAATTGGCTCACAACTGGTGAACTCGATGAGACGGAATGAGTAAAACAGAACACTGACAAAATTCATAGCACCAGGCATACGTTTTATTTATCTTTAGATAGTCTTTTTAAGAAAGCCTTGTCTTTGACGCCTTCTTACAAAAGACTGAAAATTGATTTTTTTATTGATCGTAGATAAAACATAAAAGCTTAATACTATGCCTAAAGGAATTTTCAATGTGCCGACCGCTCAAAACGAGCCCATTTACAGTTATGCACCCGGCTCTCCCGAACGCGCATCTCTGCAACAACAACTGGATGCCTACCTCTCCACCACCCTGGATATCCCCATGGTCATTGGCGGCGAAGAAGTTCGTACGGACCATACCATTTCCATACATCCGCCACACAACATCCAACATACCCTGGGACATTACCATCAGGGTGATGAAACAGACATTTACCGCGCCATTGATGCGGCCCAGGGCGCCCACCAAAAATGGGCGGATCTGGCTTGGGAACACCGGGCCTCCATATTCCTGAAGGCAGCCGATCTTATTGCCGGTCCCTACCGCGACAAAATCAATGCGGCCACCATGTTGGGGCAATCGAAAAACGCCTTCCAGGCAGAAATAGATGCGGCCTGTGAGTTGGTCGATTTTCTCCGCTTCAATGTAAATTACATGACCCAAATTTATGCCGACCAGCCGGCCTCTTCCCCGGGTGTATGGAATCGGGTAGAGTACCGTCCGCTGGAAGGTTTTGTATTTGCCTTAACCCCATTCAATTTCACCTCCATTGCCGGCAATTTACCATCCGCTCCGGCCATGATGGGCAATGTCGTCATCTGGAAACCCTCCAAAACCGCCGTTTATTCGGCCCATATCATCATGGAAGTATTCAGGGAAGCAGGCGTGCCGGATGGCGTTATTAACCTGGTGTTTGCTTCCGGACCAGTGGCCGCAAGGGTTATTTTTGATCATCCCGATTTTGCCGGCATTCATTTTACAGGTTCCACGGCCGTGTTTCAGGACATATGGAAAACCATCGGCAACAACATCCTTAAATACAAAACCTATCCACGCATTGTGGGTGAAACCGGCGGCAAGGACTTTGTGATAGCCCACAAAAGCTGTGACGCCCGGGCAGTGGCTACAGCTCTTACCCGCGGGGCCTTTGAATACCAGGGACAAAAATGTTCTGCGGCCTCCAGAGCCTATTTGCCCGCCAGCAAATGGTCCGAAATTAAAGAACACTTCCTGGGACAACTGAAGGACCTAACCATGGGAGATCCTTGCGACTTTTCGCATTTCGTCAATGCGGTAATTGATGAGGCCTCATTTGACAAACTGGCAGGTGAAATAAAAGCCGCACAGGCGGCGCCTGAAGCAGAAATTCTTTTTGGCGGGCGTTGCGACAAAACAGTGGGTTATTTCATTGAACCCACGGTGATATTGACCACGGACCCGCTTTACCGCACCATGCAGGAAGAGCTTTTTGGTCCCGTGCTGACCATCTATATCTATGACGACCAAAAACTCGACGAAACCCTTGACCTGCTGGACAAGACCTCCATCTATGCCCTGACCGGAGCCGTGTTTGCGCAGGACCGGTATGTGATAGAAAAAATCACCCGACGATTGGCCAATGCCGCGGGCAATTTCTACATCAACGACAAGCCCACCGGCGCTGTAGTGGGCCAGCAGCCTTTTGGCGGAGCCAGAGGTTCCGGCACCAACGACAAAGCCGGCTCCTACCTGAACATGCTGCGCTGGGTTTCCCCCGCACCATCAAAGAAAACTTCAACCCACCCCACGATTATAAATATCCCTTTATGAAGATTTAAAATATTATCAAAATATTCCCTTACTTTTGCACTTAAGAAACGGTATAAATTTGATACCGTTTCAACGGATTTTTATATGAAATCATGAGCTGGAAGGAAAAAGTAAATATTGTTCTCCCCTTGTTACGTAACAAATACGTAATAACCGGCTTGGTATTTATGGTCTGGATAGGCTTTTTCGATCAAAACAATCTGGTTGACAGGTTTTCACTGAACAGCCGCATCAGCGATCTGGAAAAGCAACGTACGCATTACCAGGCGCAAATAGAAGACAACATCAACCGCATGGAAGAACTCAAAGGCAGCCACGAGAACCTGGAGAAATTTGCCCGCGAGCAATATTTGATGAAAAGGCCCGATGAGGAACTGTTCATCATCATAGAAGAATAATTGACTGAATTATGACCAAAGTGCTTTCGACATCCTATTACCTGGGGATGGTAGTCCTGTTAACAGGCATTATTTTACATTTGGCAGAACTGGAATATGCTTTTTGGATTTACCTTATCGGATTAATTCCGGTATTTGGCGTCCGAGCTTTCAATCTGATAGTAGGGAAACCGGAAAATTTTAGAAAAAATGTGATATTGGTGCTTAGCGCCTTTGCGCTAACAATGGCCGGGGGTGCCATGTTCTACGAGAGAACCTACTGGGTCATATTTATCGCCATTTCGGCCGTGCTGGACATGTACATCAGCTTTCGAAAGTTCAGCTGATGAAAGCCGGATTTTCCACCTCCATGCTTCTGTAATACGCCAACAGTTCGGTCTCCAGTAAAAATTCATCGGTAGCCACACCCCTCCGTTCCAGCAATGCCAGCGCCATATCAAACACGGGCGCCTTTTCGAAGAAGTGTTCATGAACATAGTTGAGATACTTCACCACTTTAAAAGCGTTAAACACTTCAAAAAAACGCTTATCAAACCCTTCCTGCCGGGCACAATCTTTTTTAAGAACCGCCAGCTCATCAAAGAAACGGGAATTCAACAAAAAGCTGCGCATGGGGCCGGATAATTGATAGGTCCAGTTCTCATATGCATCCGCCTCCAAGGCAAACAGATCACTTTTTCGTTCGAAAAACACGCGCAAATCTTCAAAGGCCTTTAAGTTATAAGTGACCTCCACATTACCCCGGCCATCCAGATGACCCGTAATAGCCGCACCTGTGCCAAATATCACCCGGTCGGATGGTCTGGGAGACGGGTACACCACCGTGGAAGAAATCTCACCAAAACCACCCAGTGGAATCAGCTTCTGCAAAAAATAAAAATCTTCCCCGGCCTGCTTTCGCGGCATGCCTCCGGCACGCGCGTAGGCCACTGCCCGCATGGCCATAGCTGATCCCATTGAATGAAAGGCAAAAGGAAAACCTGCATATCTGTGCGCTTGCATGTAATAGCGTAAATGCAGTTCATACTTGGTAATCCCTTCATAGACCTCAGGGGCGAAAAGCCGGCCCTCCAAAGCATGTTCAAAATAAATATTGGCTCCCAGTCTTGAGGGGTTTTCAAACCATCGCTCAATGGCTGTAAAATAGTCGGATCGAACGCTCGTATCTGCATCCAGCGTAACCAGAATACCTTCCGGATGGTCCTCCCGATGAAACAGCTGCACCGTCGCATCCATCCCGATTTTCCGTGCCAGTCCCGCCCCAAAATGCTTGGCCGACAGTCGGTAGGCCTCCAACACCTCCACCTCTATCCAGTCAGGCGCCATGGGTGCCAAAACCTCTCGAACCCGTTGGGCACACCATTCCTGTCGCTCGACCAATTCAACCGCATCCTTTTCCGAGGCATTAAAAACCACCACCACACCCACTTTTCCTTTAGGCTGCTGACAGGCATATAAGGCGTTCAGCGTATCAAACAAAAATCCCTCCTCCTTGTAAGCAGGAATAACCACTACCATAGCCGCATCGGACAGATGGCTCAAAGTACCATATTTGAGCGGATGACGGGTCAAATACTTACCGAGAAGATGGGCGTTAACAGTCATGACCGAAAAGCAGTTTACTTAATAATAAAAAAAGGGACTGCCCCGATGGATAGCCCCTGTTAAGAAAATTATTACAGCGCGTTATTGCTTCGACGCTTCATAACGCAGATTGAGTATGCGTACCACTTCATCAGTAATATCCAACTCAGGCTCAGCATAAAGCAGATTATCACCCATGGTGTTGCTTAAAACCATTTTATAGGCCTTGTCCTTGCAATACACATCCAGAAAACTGGTAATGGTATCCCGCAATTGCTGATTCATACGATCCTGGTGAACCATTAATTCATTAGAAAAGCGCGTATTCAACTCCTGAAGCTCCTGCTCCTTTTGGCGCAAACGACGCTCTTCACTTTGAGCTCTTTCCAAAGATAAAAATCCATTGTTCTGAACCTTCCTCTGAAATTCCACCATATCCTGCTGAAAAACCTTTGCTCTTTCATTAAAATCGGTCCGTGAAGACTCCTCTTTTTTAATGAGTTCTTCGCTCATTTGACGAGCAAATTCATACCTGATAATCAGCGAATCTGTATTCACATAAACAATTCCACTATCAGCCGCAACTTCCTGATCTTTGGTTCCGGACTCCCCGGAATCCCCTTTACCATCCGTCAAAACTATTACAAACAAAGCAATAACAGATACTATCAGAATAACATTGACAATTAATGATGCATTTTTCATACGTTCCACCATGTAGTTTACCTTAGTTTTTTAACGAGAACAAATATAACTTTATAACACACATATAAAAACAGTTTTCCGGCGAAATTTCGAAATTGTTCACAAAATTGGTTAAAATAATTTTCGTCGTTGCGGTCGATAATTAGAACGACCTTCTCCCAATCCATAAGCCGGCTCACTACAAGGAATGGGACCCCTTGGCGGATTGACTACCGGGCCACGGTTAAAGCGATAAATCAGCGAAAACTCATTGCTCCCACCTGTATAACCCGCCAGTCCGGAAAGTGTCAAATCATAACTATAGGCAAAATGAATGGTGCCGACATTGATGCCCAGACTAAATATCAAAGCATCGTTATTGGTCAGCGTTTCACTGCTAACACCGGGGATGCCTCTGTACCATAAACCGACTTCAATGGGATTGGTGTACCAATAGGCCCCTATATCCAACTGCTGAAAGGACATTTGCCGACGGTACATGAAGGCCAGCGTAGCACTTTGCTCATCCCGAAAACGACTACCGGCTGGTAAATCCACTTACCACCCCCAAAAACAGTTGTCTTAAGGGGTAAAGGAGATTCAATATCGGTAAAGCCCACATCGTTCTTCACGAGATGATCCAGGGTGAAACCGGTCCAGAAAAAATCACTGTAAACCATCGCAGAGGCAGAAGCATCCAATTTTTTATACTGCTCTATGGGGAACTCTGCATTGATCCAGGGAAAGGTCTCTCCACCCGGACCTACCTGAGATAAACGAGAGGGATCAATTTTACGTTCCGCATATTGAAATTGCAGACCGGGCCGCACAAAAATATCCTCCGTGACCGCCAGCTCATAGGCATAAACAATCCCCAGATTCTGCGTCACCAATTGTCCACCCCCTGATCATCGCGTAAAAACAACAAACCTACCCCACTGTTATAACCACTCAGGTATTCATCGTAAGAAAAAGCATAGGTACGAAAAGTATTGGCAACACCCGGCCATTGGTCCCTGTAATTCAGGGCCAGTCGGCCACCACTGGTAAAACCCGCAAAAGACGGACTCAAATAAAGCGGAGAAGAATAGACCTGTGAAAAAGACACATCCTGCCCCATGAGTCTGCTATTACCCAGCAGACCCAGAAGCAAAATGGTCATGGTTAAATATTTCAAATCTTTCTTCTTTATAGAATACACCATTATAATTATTCTAAAACTAAAGCTGAAAGGTTACCTTACCAATAAAACACTGCCCGACTTTCTAAATTCACGGCCATTGTAATATTTTCCGGTCGCCTTATAAATATAGACGGCCTGTGGTGCCATTTGTCCCTCATACATACCGTCCCAGCCATTCTCTATATCATTGGTTTCAAAAATCTTCTGTCCCCAACGGTTAAAAATCTCAAGTGTAAACGAATCCACATCCCGGAAGGCAGGTTTAAACACCACCACATACTCCGCAGAAGGATCAACCTGACCGGAAGCATTTCCGGGCCGGGGCTTAAAGGCATTTGGGAACACCACAAAGCCCTGCGGTTCTGCCGTCACGGCCCCTTCGACCAAAAGGGTATCCTTGCACTCATAAGTATTGCTCACCGTAAGCATCACATCGTAAACACCCTCATCGCTGTACTGGTGCGCGGGATTCCTTTCCGTAGAAACGTTACCGTCTCCAAAATCCCAATACCAACTCACAGCATTGGTCGATAAATCATAGAATCGGGCATTCTCCCCTGGCACGTATACAACCGTCGGATTAACCGTAAAATCAGCTATCGGATGATCATATACCATGATCTCTCTGGTATAAACACCATCCATTCCATCCGGCCCCGGTGCATTCAACTGCACCGTGTATTGACCTGGTTGCGTATATGTGTGGACCGGATTCCTGTCACCCGAGGTACTTCCATCACCAAAACTCCATTGGTAAACAGAACCACCCACCGAATAGTTCGTAAACTGAACACGTAAGGGATAGCACCCCTCATCCACATCGGTAATAAACCCGGCATCCGGTACAGGGCGGAAATCAACACTCACCTGATCGTAGGAGATACATCCGTTGACATCGATCTCCCATCCAAAGGTATTAATTCCTTCGCTCAAGTTATACACAGGAGTATTAAAAAAGGTTTCATCCTCAAAAGTAGCCGTACTGGTACCCACAATAATCCATCGGGCATCCAGCTCCCCTGCATTGTTGGCGTTCAGCACCGCCTCAGGCTCATAAACCACCTGATCTTCACCGGCATAAGCCTCTGTTTTATAACTCACAACAGCCACTTCATCCACGGTAGAACATTCCCCATAGGCCACTTCCCAGCGATAAATATTTTCGCCAAAGCCCATGTTGCGTACCACCGTATTATACTGCCCGGCATCATCAAAAGAACCCTGTCCCTTAATGACACTCCACTGCCCCACGCCCGACTCCGGATCATTGGCATTCAAGACCGTATAAGTATCACAGACATTTAACTGATCAGAACCCGCAAAAGCCTTGTCGGGAATCTTATTAAAAACAACCACCCGATCGGTAGAGGTACAGGAACCATTTTCAATGACCCACTGAAACTCATTGGGTCCAAAAGCCAGATTTCGCACAGTTGTTTTGGGATCGTTCAAATCATCCAACTCGCCATAACCACTGATGCGCTCCCAATAGGCATTGTCGTAATGTACCGGCACATTGGCATCCAGCGTCTGAACATCCTTACAATCCTCAATATCCGGTCCGGCATTGGCCGTAGTAGGCGTATTATTTACCAAAGTAATTTCCGAATATTTACTGCAATGTCCCTGACTCACCGTCCAGCGCAACTTATTAGTCCCCCGTGCCAAAGTAGTTATGGTTGCTTTGGGATTGTTGGGGTCCGACAAGTTGCCACCTCCCTGTTCGAAGCTCCAGATGCCGGTTCCATAATCCGGTGTGGAAGCTTTCAGGGTAAAGGTAGATGAGCAGACTTCTTCATAATCAGCCCCGGCGTATGGGTCAGAGGGCTCATTGTTGCGAATCAGCACCTGATCTTCCATGGCACAACCGTCCTCCTTCAAAGTGGTCCACACAAAGATGTTATCCCCTTCAGCCAAATTGGTGACCGAAGTGTTGTGAAGGGTTTCATCCTCAAACTGCGCAGAACCGGTCAATACCCGCCAATAACCCGTTGAACCCATTGCAGGTACAGTGGCATCCAGCGTGGTAAAATCACGGCAAATAACCTGCTCATTACCCGCATAAGGGGTGCTTGGCAATTCATTTACCACCACCACATCATCATGGGTTTGACATCCTTTGTGCCAAACCGTCCATCGCAAGGTATTGGGGCCACGTCCCAAATTGCTTACACGGGTGGTTGGTGATGTGGGACTTTCAAACACAGCAGCCCCTTGTCCACCAGGTACCGACCAGGAGCCGGTTCCGGGGAGGGGACTTTGGGCCGACAGAACTATTTCATCGGCACACACTGCCCGATCGCTGCCCGCGTGGGCATCAATGCGGTTGTATTCAATCACCACATCATCATAAAGCGCACAACCTTCGTTTTCGATGGTCCAACGCAGGATGTTCGGACCAAAAGTTAAGCCACTGATGTTGGCAGAGGGGTCCATTTGCGGATCGGCATGGGTGGTTGACGAGAAAGCGGCACTTCCGCTTCTCACGGTCCAGCGGCCCTCTCCCACCACATCCACATTGCCCTGCAATACCGTGTTGGGATCACAAAGCGCCTGATCATCACCGGCATTGGGCACGGTTGGCTTGTTATTGATAATGATCACCTCATCCACATCGGAACAGTTGCGGTTATCAATGGTCCAGGTTAATACATTCTCTCCCCTGTCTAAATTCGTAACACGTGTCAACGGGTCGTTGGGATCTTCAAAGACAGCCGTCCCTGATCCGCCTTTAATACCCCAGGTGCCGGTTCCCTGCATGGGATTGCTTCCCCTCAATTCGGTAAAATCCTCACAGATGACCTGCTGATCCCCCGCATCCGCTTCAATAAAATTGTAACGAATTTCCACCTCAGAAGAAGACTTGCATCCATTGTTATCCACGACCCACCTGAAGCGGTTGGAACCACTGGCCAGCCCCGTAACTGTGGCATTGGCCTCATTCACCTCAGCAGGATCAATATCACCCGCACCGGCCACCAATTCCCAAGTCCCCACACCGTATTGAGGAGCTTCCGCTCTTAGCTGGTAGGTGTCGGTACATATATCCCGATTTTGTCCGGCAAAAGAAGCACTGGGTTTATTGTTGGTAATGACCACCGTATCCGTGAGTGAACACCATTCGGTATATATCTCATAAATCAACTCATTATCGCCCTGGGCCAAATCATAGACCGTATTGCCATCGAAACGGGCACCCCCGGTAGATCCCGGACGCCATTCGGCTGTACCATGCGTGGGCGTATTGGGATTCAACAGATAGCGGTCCGTACAAATAGCTATATCATCCCCCGCGATCGGTTCTGTAGGTAAGCCATTAATGATCTCCACTGTATCACGGGAAATACACTCCCCTTTGGTGATCGAATACACCAATTGATTAACCCCCTTCGCCAAATTCGTCACCATGGAATTTGGATCAGAGGCATTCGCCAGCTCACCGCCACCTGATATAATGGTCCATAGCGGCGTTCCCATGTCCTCAGGAATAAGTGCCGGTGTATTGCCCCTAAGCTGATATTCATCGGTGCAGAAGGCCACATCGTTACCAGCCTTGGCTTCATCCGGACGGTTATTGGTAATAATCACGTCGTCGGAGCTACTGCTGGAACTTCCACTGGTTCCATAACTAATGGTCCACCGCAGAACATTTTCCCCGGGAGCTAAATTGGTAACCCTTGTTCTGGGCTCATAACGGTCTTCGAAATTGGCCGTACCGCTAATCACTGTCCAGGACCCAATGGCGCCTTCAGCGTCATTGGCTTCCAAACGGGTTGAATTGGTACAAATGGTCTGTGGACGACCGGCATTGGCCTGCACCACATCTCCATTCACAATAATCACCTCAAAATAATCCGAGCAATTACCATTGGTCACCACCCACCAAAATACATTTTCACCTCTTCTAAGGTCGGTCACCCGGGTTTCCGGATTATTGGGTTCTAAGATGGTAGCGCCGCCCGATTGCAAAATCCAGGTACCGGTCATGCCTGCGCCCACCGCCGTAGCCTCCATGTCCACCACCGAACCCGTCACCATCCGGTAGGAACTTCCGCCATCTACCGGGTAGGGTCGACTGTTCATGACCACAACCTCATCTTCAGAATAACACCCCTTGTTTTCGATAACCCAGGCAAAAGTGTTGGGGCCCTGATTCAATCCGGCTGCTAAAACAATGTGTGGTTTAGAGGCATCGAGGATGCCCAAAGTCGCGCCGCCGGAAACAACCCGCCAAGCACCGGTCATACCCGCAGGCACCGGATTACCACGAAGGGTAATGGTATTGTCACAGACCACCGTATCCCTGCCGGCATCGACAAAAGTCTTCAGATTTGTAATTTTCAAATCTGCCGAAGAAGAACATTTATTGTTGTTATTGATCGTCCAGCGGTAAACATTCTCGCCAAAGTCCATTCCCCTTACATCCGTTTCCGGATCATTGGCATCGTCAAAGCTGCCACTGCCACTTACCACACTCCAAAAGCCCGATTCCCCGGAAACAGTCGGATTCCCCGTCAAGGTGTAAATGTCGCCACAAATCAATTCCTGACTACCCACAGTGGCCGTGGTGGCCATATTATTGGTAATGGTCACCCTATCGGCACTCACACAACCACTATTGGTCAGACGCCATTCCAGCACATTGACTCCGCGGGCCAGATTGCTCACCGCAGTTTTAGGATCACTGCCATCGGCGAAACTGGCGTTGCCCGAAATCACATGCCAGGAACCTTGAATCCCAAGAGGTAAAACAGGAATAACAGACCCTGCCAGAACGGTTGTTGCAGAGCAAATGTCCTGATCTGGTCCGGCATCCACCGTCAACTTATCGTTGCGAATGGTCACCGAGCCGTGTTGGCACACTGGCCATTGGTCACGGTCCACACCACCACCACATTACCCTGCGAAATGTTGCGCACCAGCGTTGTTTCACTCTCAGGTGAAACAATTTCCGCGTAGCCACTCAGCAGCGACCATTCACCCGTGCCCCAGTCGGGACGCGGGGCCACAGCCTCTAAGGTCAGTTCTTCCCCACAGGTGGAAACCACCTCCGGACCTAAAATGACGGCTTCATCCGCCTGACGATTCATAACGGTCACCTCCGCAAAGCTCTCACAGCCATTCTGGTTGAGCGTCCAGCGGAACTTATTCTCGCCCACCGGCATATTGGAAACCTCCGCATTGGCAGAAGTCGCATCCGAGAAAATGGCCCCGGAAGTGGCAGGTGCCACAACCGTCCATTGTCCCGTCACATTCAAGTTAGGATTCAGCGGCGTGCCACGCAAAGTGGTATTGCCATCACAAACACTGGTCATATCCGCCGTGGCATTCACCGGCAACTGATTGTTGCGCACCGTCACTTCATCGGAACTTTCACAACCATAGGCACTGGTAACGGTCCAAAGGAAAGTCACATCGCCCTGACTCAAGCTGGTTACAATCACATTGGGGTTGCTAACATCGGTTATCGCATCGGCCGAACCATAAATGGGGAGACTGCTCCACTGACCGGTCTCACCGGCATTCACAGCCGTGGCATTCAACATCACCGAACTGCCACAATAGTCGGGCACATCCGCCCCCGCATTGGCCGATGGATTAGGTCGTACGAAAATATCATAAGTAATGGGCGTAACCGCTTCTCCACAGCTATTCTCAGGGGTAACGGTAATCACACCCGAATAATTCATGATTTCATCCGGAATATCCAGCAATATCTGACGTCCGCCATCTCCGTCGAAATCCCAATCGTCGGGCACCGTCCAATTATAAGTTGTGGCATACGGCACCGCATCCACCATAAAGCTGACACGCTTGGCGCCCTGGCAAATATCAGCGGGACCGTTTATTACCAGGTTATCCGTGTCCGGCAAATGATTCACCGTAATATCCAGATATTGGACCGGACCATCGCCACAGCTGTTGACGCCATAGACGTACAAACGGCCACCTACAGCATCGTCGGCGTAATGAATGGTCAGACTGTTGGAACTGTTTTCCTGCGTTCCATCGGGATGTATCCAGACATAAGTGCTCACATTCGGAATTTCAGGAATGGTGTAGGTCGCCGATGCTCCCTGACAGACCTCCTCCGGTCCGACAATCGCCTCCGGCTGAGATGGAAGATTACGGACCATCAAGTCCACGGGCAATCCGGTGACAATACCTTCGCAACCCTGGCTCATCACCGACACAATGCGGTAACGCGTACTGGCAGATGGAGCGACGGTCCATTCATATTCCCCCTCGGCATTCAACATCGCAGCCGAAACAGCGATACTATGTTCCACGGAAATTCCGGACGGCAGACCATTCACCAAAGCCACTGCACTATAGGTCAGCTGCCATGGGCCATTATCGGTCGGCGTAAACTTCACCGCCAAACCAAAATCGGCACTGCCACAGACCTCGTTGTAGCTGTCAGCACCCGAAAATTCAACCGTAACAGGTTGCGCAACCGCCACAGTGGCTCCACCGGATACGCTACCCGTACAATGCACATCCTCTACAGAAACCAGCGAATAATTCGTATCGGTCAGCGGATTCACCAAAACCGTATGGGGCGAACTCAGAATATCATCCACCACAAACACATTGGTGCCATCACTGTATTCCACACGCCATGGAGCTGTGCCCGTCAGGTTCAACTGCAGCGGAGCATTGGCGCCGAGGCAAATGCTTTGGTTGCCCGACAAGGTCGCCGTCGGTAATTCGTTCATCTCCACAATGGCCTGACCGATACCCATACCCTTCTCGCAAGAAGCATCGGCGGCACTGGTCACATGGTTAATGGAATAAGTCGTAAAAGTATTTTCAGGCAGGGTGGTCAAAGTCAGCACCTGAGAAGCGGAAGTGACCACAAAAGCCTCTCCGTTACTCAAAGTTACACCAAGATCCCCGTCTGCAAAGTCCCATCCACTGGTAGAAACCACCAAACGGGGCGCCTCACCTGCACACAGTTCTTCACTACCGGGCTCCACACTCAGATGCACCAACGCTTCGGGCTGCCGCACAATAAGGTTCTGCACAGCGGCCGAGCAGTCATTTGTGAGACTAAAAATCTCATTTCCAAACAAATTCTGAAGATCGTTCTCATCATGCGCCACGCGCAGCACATTGCTATCGTCCATCACCCGGACGGTGTAGGTACCTTTGGGTAAATTCTCAAAAAGATGATCTGTATTGGCGGCCACCAAAACCTCATCAGAAGTTCCCGCAGGACCACCGGACAAAAGTAAACGGTACTGACCACTGGCATTAGGGATGCCACCCGTTACCCTGGCTGTAATAACCCCGGTGGAAGTACCCCGACAGTCCACATGCGTGGTAACTGTTGCGGTCACCGCCAATGGAGCAGCTACCTCATGAATGGTCACGCCCTCTGACACATTATTTCCGAATGCATCCAGAACCGTCACCGAATAGTCGCCCGGCGCCAGATTATCAAAAGTCGCGCTATTGACCTCGATAAACTGTTCCAATACTCCGGTGCCATCCGACAGGGTAATGGACTGGTAAGGCAATTCACCACCTTTAACCGTGACAAATATTTTCCCGTTGGCCGAGTCATAGCACGGACCACTGGACTGCTTCTCGATATCTAATTCCAGGGCATTACCTGGTTCATAAACATACACCTCCAGCTCCTCAGAAGGACAGCCGTTGGCATCCATGGCCTGGATGGTATAGGTGCCACCTGCTAACTCATCGGCAAAAGTTGAACCTTCCAAAGCAGGAATAACAACATCAGAAGGATCTAACCAATTAATGGATGTATAGGAACCAGAGCCACCGCTTATCTGCACAGTAATGGTACCATCGCCAGCTCCCAGAGCAGTCACAGGCGTTACTTCCACCAATGAAATGGACACAGGCGTTGCCGGTTCATCTACAGTTATTGGACCATAATTAGTCAGTTCACAACCATTGGCATCGGTCACCGACACATAATAGTCGCCACCCGACAAAGCCGCTTGATCCTGATCCGTTGGCACTAATAAATTTCCGGGACCCGTCCACTGATAAGTATAGGGCGCAGTTCCGCCGGTGACGTTAATATCTATAGCACCATTGTTATCTCCGAAACAGTCGTTATCTGTCACATCCACACAGTAATAGCCATTGGCACAGCCGGCTGAGTAACGGTATAGACCCCGGTAACCGTACAACCAAACACATTGTCGGTCACCTGCAAGGTATAGTCGCCTGCCTCCAAACCCTCAATATCCTCGGTAATAGCACTGAAAGCCCCTTTGGTCCATTGATAGGTATAATCACCCGAACCGTTGAGTACTGTCACATAAATAGCACCATTGTTTCCTCCAAAACACTCCACATCGTCGATGGCCGCCTGCAGTTGCAGATTGTATTGCAAAGGCACCACTACCTCCAAAGGTACCGGACAGCCACCACCAGCTCTGCTGTCGGTCACCATTACATGGTAAGTCCCGGCCGGCAAAGCCGCCTGGTTACGGTCGTTCACCTCAATACCAGGTGCGGCATCCCAAACAAAGGAATAGGGCTCTGTACCACCCGTTACATCCAAAGTAATAACGCCGTTATTAGATCCGGAGCAACTCTCTGGTTGAACCGCCTCTGTCACCTTAAGGGGCCGTGCCAATTCTACCGTTTGAGTCAGGAAGCACCTGGCGGATGTTCCCATATCCACCATGGTAATGGTATAAGTACCACCCGGTAATTCCTCCTTCAGCAGAGGCGTCCCCACTGTAGCACCGGGACCATCCCAAATAAACTGGTAATTGGCTGCTAGGCCTGAGCCGCCTGTGGCATTGGTAACTTCAATGCTGTTATTATTATCGCAATCGGTATCTGAAACAAGCAGATCAAACGCCAATTCGGGCAATTCAGTTACGGTAAATGATTGCGTTGGGGAAAGACATCCCTTGGCATCCCGCACCTGAACAGTATAAGTCCCTGCTGTCAGTCCGCTCTGATCACGCGCTCCGGCAGTCAGTCCCGAGCCATCAGTGGTTGTCCATATAAAACTATAAGGCGCCGTTCCACCAGTCACCGTATGCAAATTGATGCGGCCTTCCGCCTCACCATAACATTCGTTGTTGGTCACATTACCATCCATTTGGATCGCAGAAGGCTGCGATACAACAATATTGTCCAGATCTACACTGTACTTAGTCGTCGCATCACAATCCTGCTGATTATCAGTGACCGTTACCGCATAAATCCCCGCTCCCAAATTAACCAAATCTTTGGTCGTCTCAGAAAAAGAAGCGTCACCATCCTTGGTCCAAACGTAAGTATAGTCTCCACTGCCCCCATCCACATTCAGGACGATGTTGCCACCGGTTCCACCATTACAATCAATCGACGTAACATCGGCCACCAGGTTGATGGCACCGTCCATAGCGATCGACTCGGCTACACTGCAACCATAGGCATCGGTCACCTGCACGCTATATTCTCCACCGACGGTAATGCCGGAAATGGTGCGACCATCCGCACTGCGCGTAAAAGCACCCGGACCCGACCAGGCAAAACTGGTTGCTGTAAATGGTGCGGTACCCCCGGCCTCCACTACTGTAATAGAGCGGGTGTCGGTAGCACAGTCAAGCGTTGCCGATAAGTTAACCGACAAAGCAGCCACCGGCTGCGTCACCGTAAAAGTTTCCGTAATGCTACAACCATCACCATCGATGATCTCCACAGAGTAATCACCAGCTGCCAGTCCCGTTAATTCATTGAATCCTGCCACCGCCGAACCATTCCAGAAATAGCTCAGTCCGGGAGCGGCATTGGCCACACCCGTAATACGGATAGCTCCATCGCTGCCACCAAAACATTTAACTGGCGAAATACTGGATTCCACCACCAAATCTTTCGCATTACCAACGGTATAAATGCGGGTGACCGGACATCTGCCGGGTTGTCCCAGATCTGTAATCGTTAAAGAATATTCCCCATCGGACAGACCGCTGAGGTCTTGAGAGGATTCGGTCATCGCCACACCATCTTTGGCCCAATCATAGTCAAAGTTACCGGATCCACCGGTAAGGGTAATATCAATGGCCCCATCTGCCGCTCCGGGACAAGAAACAGGAGTAATGACATCCGTAACACTTATTCCCGAAATGCTAAAATGATGCTCCACAGCGCCACAGGACGCCGAGACTGCCGCCTGGGCATCGCTAACAACTAGTCGATAGTTGCCATAACCCAGATTCAGATCGTCTAAATTAACGGCCACCGGCTGATCAATGGTAGCCGCCACCATTTTGGTTTTCTTACCTGAAGTAAGCAAGTTCGTGACTTCAATATAATAGGAGAATTCATCATTCGTGCCATTGTCCATACCCACACCTCCATTGATATCAAAGGAGACGGAATAGGTCTCTGATAATGGCAGAACACAACTGTAAGTTACCACCGGCGGCGTCACTGAAAGCGCCTCGGCCGGTTCATCAACAGTGGCAGTAGCCACCGTTTGGCAACCAGAACCATTGTTATCCGTCACCACGATGGTATAATCATCCGCCACCAAATCCTCAATAAAGAACTCGGGACCATTGCCATACTGCGTGCCGGTGCCATAATCCACCACGTAGGGTGCAACACCACCACTAACCACAAGCGTGATGCTTCCGGAATTATCACCCGGACAAGTATTCACCTCAAAAGGCGTAGCTGTCGCACTGAGCGCATCGGGCTCTTCAAGGTCAAACTCTGCCGATTCTTTAGAACAAGTGGCACCACCCAATTCGGTCACTACCACCTTGTAACGACCGGCGGCCTGATTTTGCAACCAGGCGGTATTGCTGCCCGGTATGGCATCCCAAGTGGAAGTTGCTGTATTTTCGACAAACCATTCGTAGGTATAGCCCCCACCAATACCACCGGACACTTCAATACGAATGCTGCCATCCGATTCACCATTACACGAAACCGGTGTAATGGTCTCTGTAAGGACCATTTCGTCGGGCTGCGTAAGGGTAAAGCTGCGCTCCGCAAAACAGACATTACTGGCATCGAAAACCCGGAGTGTGTAATTGTCCGGATTTAAACCTGCAATCGAAATATTAACATCTCCGCTACCGAGAATATCTGTTCCGTTTTCAGGTCGAAGAATATAGGAGTATCCGTTGATGACATCCGGGTTACCCCCTTCAATACTGAATTGAATGCTGCCATCAGTGGCCCCATAGCAAGAAATGTTGGTCGGTGCGAAATAAGAAATTTCCACCGGATCCGGCTGAATCAGCTCCAAATCAGGCAACTCAAACACATTGCCATTGGCATCCTGTACACGTGCGGTATAGAAACCGGCGGCCAGGCCATTGTAAGTAGCCTTATTGCCAGACACAGAGGCCACCGTCATTTCCGTTCCCGGATTGCGAACCAAAGTAAAAGTATAGGGCAAGACTCCGCCAGCGGCTGTCAACTCAATCGAACCATTGGTGGCTCCATTACATGGTTGGGGATGAGCGAGAATTTCACTAAGCGTTAAGACATCACCGGGTTGAGATACGGTAATGTTAACAGCATCGGTACATAAATTACCGTCTGTAACAGTAGCTATATAAACACCCGCCTTCAGATTATTTAAAGTGACCACATTCTGAGCCAGCGAGCCCGTCACATCAATCCCATTATGATCCACACCCGTCCAGACAATGGAATAACCTGGGGTACCTCCGGAAATGGCAACCGTGATGCTGCCATCATTGCCATCGTAGGCACTGACCGGCTGATTGTTGAATTCACTCACTACAAGCGGGGCAGCAGGCTGAGTAAGTGTGTAAACCTCTGAAGTGCTAAGACAAGAATTACCATCCCGCACCTGCACAAAATAATCACCGGCTACCAGGCCAGTCACCGCATCATTGACTTCACCCGCCAGCGGAATATTTCCGGTACCGGTCACCACAAACCATTGGTACGTATAGGTGCCTGTTCCACCTGAAGCGCTGATGCTCAAAGCACCGTTATCTTCACCGTAGCATTCCACATTCACCTGATTGTCCAGTGAAATAACGACAGGATTGGCCTCCAAAATAGTGGCCGTAGCCACTTCGTATTTGGGACAGTAAGGCGCAGGCTGATCCATATCCCTAATAGAAATGAGGTAACTACCCGCTGCCAAATTATCGAAAGTGGGCAATATTTGCCAGTTGACTGCATCGATGCTGTATTCAAAATTACCCGAACCTCCAGACACCTGCACCTCAAAACTGCCGTCGGCACCCCCGAAACAAGAAACCGTTTCCGGATTGTAAGTTATTGAAGCCACATTGAAATCAGCTTGTTCACCGATCACTACATTGGCACTCACCTCCTCACAATTATTGATATCCGTCACCGTTACCCGGTAAGTACCGGCCGTCCGGTTACTCAGTGTCGCGGTATTCGTTAGAGATGACCAGATAGCCCCATCCAGACGCTCCCACAAGTAGAAGTAGGGCTCAGTACCGCCAGAAGGAATGGCAGTAGCAGAACCATCGTTGCCGCCAACGCAACTCACGTCTGTTTTATCAATATCGACTGCTAAAGTAAAGGCATAGTCAATAACAATTGGATCCAGTATGACATCACAACCATTAATATTATCCCTAACCGTTAGCCCGTAGGTGCCCGGCTCGAGATTATCAACCAAAGAGGCAGTCGAAGTAAAAGTGCCAGGGCCTGTCCACAGATAACTATAATCGCCCGAACCACCAGTCACGACGGCCTCTAAAGAGCCATTGTCCTGTCCGTCACAAGTTGGATGAACAACATTGGCCGAAACCACCATGTTTCTGAGCGCCACGTCAAATTGCTTTCTGCAACCAACGGCATCTGTAGAGTTGGCATCCCAGACATACACTAAATAATCCCCTTGCGCCAAACCTGATATATTCACAGGAGTTTCAGCATCGGTGTAATCACGATTATGAACCACCTGATTATTATCCTTGCGAATAACCCTTACTTCATAATTATAAGCTCCCGTCAACTGCAATCCGCCTGAAATATCAAGTTCAATCCATCCGGTATTAACTAATAAATCGCACCCGATACCAGAATCAAGAGAGACCTCAAACAAGTCAGGCTCCAGGATGCTTCCTGTGACCGCATTGCTTGTACAACCTAAAGCATCTGTAATTTCAAAAGTATAATCACCGACAACCAATCCATCCGCCACAAAATTATTCAATCCGCTCCAAGGCTCTTCAACCGTTCCATATTTGACCATGTAAGGCGCAGTTCCGCCGCTCACCGAAAGAACAATGCTGCCTGAATCATCCCCATGGCAGGTGCTTATATCATTTTCCTGAACAATGGCCAGACTGGCAGCGGCGGGTTCATTGATCCGAATATCAGATGAAGTGACACTGCAGCTGGTGCCTGTCTCCGTCGCAGTAACCCGGTACCAACCGGCTTCCAATCCGCTGATTGAAAGCGAAGTTCCTGGGTAGGCAATCCAGGTGGATTGATCTGTTGAAAATTCCCATGAATAAGTAAACAGGGTCCCACCCGGACGGCCATTCACAATGGTGCTAATGGCACCATTGTCGCCTCCATTACAGGTGACCGGAGAAATATTGTCAACATCAATACTTAAATCTTCGGGCTGAGATACCGTGAAATCAGTGGTAGCACTACAACCATTACGATCGGTAACGGTCAACGAATAATCGCCTGCCGCTAAGGTGCTGATAAGCTCTGTGTCGCCATCATCGATTTGGCCACTATAAGAAGGCAGACCAACTTCCGAGACAATCACATAAGTATGGTAATCATCGGTTGGATCAGCAGGCGTACCATTATCAAAAGGTGTTCCACCCGCCGCGCTAAAAGAAATCTCTCCATTGCTTTCACCAAAACAAACCGCATCCGCTATATTAACGATGGATAAATCAAGAACATCGGGCACTTCAAGCGTAATCCCATTTACTTCAGCTACAACACCATTGTCATCCACCACCCTGGCATCGTAAATGCCGGCACCCAAACCGCTGTAAGCTACATAGTTGGCCGATACAATTCCCGTAGTAACAGCAATACCAGGCGCTTGGTTAAAGTGAAGGTATAAGGCTGTGTACCTCCGTTTGCTTCCAGTTCTATCGATCCGGATTGAGCCACAGGGCACAAGACGGGGTTAACAGCCGATAGCACGGACAAGTTTAAAGCAGCATCGGGGTCACTGACCGTGATATCCCGCGAAACGGGGCATCCATTATCATCTTCTACCTCAACATTATAAGTCCCTTCTGACAGATTGTAGATAGAAAGAACATCATTGTCTAAAACAGTGGTTCCATCCACATCATACCAAGTAACATCATAACCCGGCGTACCACCCGAAATACTAATAGTGATGCTACCATCATTTCCGCCCGGCGTGGTAACAGAATTATTGGCCACAACGGTAATCGCAGGTGCCGAAGCCGGTTCAGTAACCGTATAGACATCTGACCATATGCTACAACTATTGTCATCGGTAACCCGCACGCGGTAATCACCTGCTGTAAGTGTCGTAGCAGGATTAACCGAACCCAGGGAAAGAGCGATATTGCCCGTCCCGGTTACCCGGTACCATTGGTAGTCATAATCTACGGCCACAGTGCCGCCACTAACAGTGACTTCTATGGCACCATCAGCTTCAGTGAAACAACTGACATTGGTAATGTTTTCTAAGCTCACAGCCAAAGCAACTGGTTGGGAAATTACCACATCTTCAACATCATACTTGGCGCAATAATCCGGACCAGGTTGATCCAGATCGCGCATGGCCACCTGATAACCACCCGCCACCAAAGAGGTGAAGGTCGGCGATACCTGCCAGTTGATGCCATCAATGCTGTATTCGAAATTACCTACCCGATCGGTACAACAGTAAAACTACCGTTGGCTGCACCATAACAATCTACATCATTAAATGTATGACTATCAATGGTAAAATCATCCGGCTGCTCAATTTCAATAGCATCCCTAGAAATCTGACACCCATTAAAATCGGTGACGGTAACCTTGTAAGTCCCAATGCTCTGATTACTCAGGGTCTGGGTATTAATCAATGGCACATAATCGGATCCATTGTACTTTTCCCACAAATAATTGTAAGGTGCTACCCCACCATTGGCTGTAGCCGTGATACTACCATTGGACCCGCCATAACAGGTTACATCCGAAACAACTTCATCGACTGATAAGGTATTTTGATAGGCGATGGTATATGGACGCGTAAATGAGCAACCTTCGTCAACATCTGTAATAGTAACGATATAAGTATCGGGCTCCAGATCATAAACATTTTGGTCAGTTGAGATTGGATTAAGCGCTAAATCAGTCCAACTAAAATCATAATTACCTGATCCTCCTTCTACTGCAAGCTCAATACTGCCATTATCCTGACCTGAACAGGTAGGAGCAATCACATTGGCCGAAACAGAAATGTTGCGTAGCTCGAACTGCTGCTCGAACAGGCAGACAGATGGATCAGAAGAATTGGCATCCGTAATGCGGATGGTGTAGGTGCCGGCTATTAAATTATCAACCAGCGGATCATTGATAGCTCCAACCGCTCCATTATAATAAACCTGATTGTTATCATTACGTACCAAAAGGGCGTGAGAGGCATTAGTGCCACCAACCTGCAATCCACCGGAAATATCAAAGGCTACATAGCCACTTGAAAGAACATCACACTCAATGCCGTATTCAAAATTACTCACCACGAAGGGATCCGGTTCAGATACAGATTCTGACAAAGGCTCAGAACATCCATTGGCGTCAACAACTTCAACATGGTAAGTACCAACGGAGAGGTCACTCAACACATAAGGATTAAGACCATCCCACAAATATTCATTTGTACCGAGCTTAATTATGTAAGGTGCAGTTCCGCCGGTAACCGAAAGGACAATACTACCTGAATTATCACCATGGCAAGTGGTAATATTATTGACTGCGGGAGTCACAACCATGTCTGCCGAGGGCTGACTGATGGATATAGAACCTGACCAAACTGAAAAGCATGTTGGATTTCCGGGTTCAAATGCGCGAACCCTATAACTACCTGCAGCAAGACCTGTCATGGTTGCAGTGGTTTCGGTATCAGGTTGCCAGCTGAAAGAAACTTCATCGTAGCGTTGCCACTCGTAAGTAAAAGCAGTGCCGCCGGGGCGACCATTTACAGAAACGGTAATAGAACCATCATTGCCACCAAAACATTTAATATTTTGAACATCTTCCACAACAATGCCCATTTGTGCAGGCTCATTTATGGTGAAGCTCACCGCATCGAAACAGGTAACGCCATCTGTTACCGTTAATTGAAAATTGCCAGCAGGTAAGGTTTGGGAAACATTACCTCCTTCATTCAGAGTCCCAGACAAGGGAGTACCGGAAGTCGGTATGATTGAGTAGGTATAGGTATTGGGTGTACCAGTAGTCGGAGTTCCGCCTGTAGCACTGAACTCAATACTTCCATCTTCCCCAAAACAGGCCGCATCCGTTTTTGTGTAAGCCAATTGGACCGGCGCTGTGGGGCCCACAAGTTCTATCGGTTCAGAAACAGAAACACCTCGATCGTCAATGGCCACAGCCGTATAGTTGCCAGCCGGCAAATTGTTGTAGTTGGCAAAACTTCCACCCGAACTATGGGGTATTAAAACATCACCTGCAGAATTGGTGAGGGTCAGCGATTGATACGGCAGAACTCCTCCAGTGACACCAAGGTTAATTTCGCCATTACTGCTACCGTAGCATGGGCCGGGGTTGCTTTTGGTAAATACTATACCGAAATCAGGATTTTCGATCACCTGCAAACCCAGAAGCTCGGCAGGGCAACCATTATCATCGGTAACCTCCACTTTATAAGTCCCCGCTACCAGGTTTTCCTGACGATACACATCATCCACCAGACCAGCAATTGAACTACCTAAGCCATCAACGCCTGACCAAACAATATTATAAGGCACTTCACCGCCAGTAATGGCAATCTGAATAGAGCCGTCTGAAAATCCGGGTTCAGAAACATGAACAATTCCGTCCCCACTCAATTGAACAACAGGCAAACTCGCAGCGGCGTCAATGGTTATGGGAACTTGCAATGGGCCACAGCCATTGTCATCGGTAATGTCCACCCGATATTCACCACCATTCAGACCAGAGAAAGTGGCCTCAACTCCAATATTTTCGCTTTCCACCTTAATGGGTACCCAATCTCCCCAGGGCTTCAATTCGTATAAAACATAATGAAACTGTCCTGAGCCGATTCCTCCCTGAGCCCTTATCCCTATTTCACCAATAGGCGTTTCTGAGCAACCTACAGGCGTGACAACTGGCGAGCTAAACAAGGTAATGGCAGCAGGTTCCGGATTAATCACAACTGTTTCAGAAGCCTGACAACCAGGATTATCGGCATCCCGAACAGACACCACATAGGTTCCTGCAGCCAAATCTGTAAACGTATAGGTATCTGAACCGTGGCTAATCCATGGTGCAGCCGGATCGCGCCGAAACTCATAATTACTTGAACCTAAACCACCTGCCTCAACCGTAAACGAAGCATTGTTGACACCATTACAGGTTAATTGAATGACCGAAGTGGGTATGACATCTAAAGTCAAGCTGCTACCGGAATTTAATGTAGCATCACTGGGCGAATTCCACTCACAACCCACATTATCAACTATTTTAATGGCGTAATTGCCGGGCTCCAAATTTAAAAACTCGCCCGTGCCACTTGTAAAGGTATTCGCGCCATCAGTTATTGTAAATACATACGGTGCTGTTCCGCCGCCTGCCGATAATCTTAAATAACCATCGTCTAAACCGTCACAACTCTCATGTCGCAACTCTTCAATGGAACCGGTCACATAATTTCTTCTTACTTCTACTGAACCGGCCATGATATCGCTGCAAGTCCCGGAAGGTGGGGGACTGGTGAAAACCGCACGGACAGTATATGTACCTGGCTCTGTTACACGATTTGGGAAATTCACTTCAGTTCCAGCTGTAGCGCCAGCTACAGTCTGTGCCGGATCAGCCAGTGCTCCATTTCTCAATAAATGATAAGTCACGTCTGGCTGAGAATATTCCAAACCTATCTCAACCCCATAAGTCGCAGGGTCAACCGGGGGAGCTTCAAAGCAATAGATGCCACTTACCGGATCAAAAACAACATTGTAATGGGTGATTGGGGCAGGTAAAATATCATAGGTTCTGGTCCGCTCAGTAACGCAGCCATTGTAATGGGTGTAAGTATATTTAACGGAATGATCATCTCCAACCGAAACAAGTGTCGGATCAAAAAGGGCATAACCGTCCGTGCCAGAAGTCATATAAGCATCATTATCAATGCCCACGCCGGTATAAAAACCAGAACCTATATTGGTAAGATCTCCAGGATCGGTAAAAATATTCCCCCGCAGATAGACTGGATCGGCATTCTGACAAAATTCAAGCGGATCAGTAAAAGTGGTGCCCCCCGATATTGGATCATGCACGCCAAAATTCACCCCGGGAGCTTCCAATATTTCAACGGCCTTGGTCACAGAAGCCACACAACCATTATTGGCAGAATTGTCATAGGTGTAGGTAATGGAGTAGGTGCCCACACCCGCATAAGAAGGGGAAAAGAAAACCTCTTCATCTTCCACAGGCATATCAGCGATCGCAAGAGAAGTGCCGCTTGTTACATAAATAGGAACCTTGCCAGCCGCATTGGCTGTAACGGAAAAGGAGAATTTCGCTCCCGGAACCGCTGGTACAGGCGGCATGTTACTTACCGCAATCTTAAAATCAGTCTCGTTTTCACAATAGGTATCATTGAGATTGGTAAAATCCACGGTGGGCACAGGTACCACCACTAAACTGAGATCGTCCGTATCGGTACAAGCTCCTGTATTAATGGTATAAGTAATGTTGTGGGTGCCAGGTCCGGCCACCGACGGATTAAAAACGTTCAATGAAACACCGGGCCCGGAAAAACTCCCTCCAGGTTGAGCTGCCTTTAGAACAACATTGGTCTCGGTTTCGCAAAACTGCGTTTCGCCGGACACAGTTTCAAAGGTAGGGTCGATTACGGTATGAACATCTACCGATTCTTCTATCGTATTGGTACATGTACCATCCGTCAATTCGTATTGAAAAATGTAAGTTCCTGATCCAGCAATTGAGGGATCGAACCCCAAGGGATTAATGTCTGAATTAGCAACGCTGGTCGAAAGAAGATTGGTCGGATCAACAGAGCCCTTGTATACTTTCAAGGTTCCACCGATAGGCGTTCCGTAAATATCCTGATTGCCATCGTCGAGGCAATAGAGAGCATTCAGTGATGGAATGTCGAGCACCGTTCCGACCTGAACCGTTTCGGAATATTCGCTGGTACAAAGAGTAACTGGGTCTGTATAATTGTAATAAATGGTGTGACTGCCATTGCCGGCTATTGAAGGATCAAAGGTCGCCGTGCCATCGGCATTGTCAGTTATGCCTGGGCCGGAAAAAATTCCATCGCCAGTGATGATATCCACATTGGGTGTCTCATCACGAAAGGCCTGCAGGGTAATAGTGCTTGCTGTCTGGCAACTGGATGCTGGCAAATTTCTAAATCGCACCACGTTACCTAAGTCTTGCTGAACCACGGTCGTTCTGTCAATGGACGAAACACAACCATTTAAATCGGCATAAGTGTACCGTATTGTGTAAGGCCCAGGGCCCGAACCGGTATTTATAATATTGGAAGGAGACAATTGCATGGTGCCATTTCCATTGTCGCTCCAAATGACACCTGGGTTTGTACTTTCTTCCAAAAGAGTGAATTGCCCCCGGTTATTGGTGGGATTACCGGTAATAGTGACGTCAGGTTCATCGGCACAATAGCTGCCTTGTAAACCAGATATGGAAATTACCGGCGGGGCCGTCACCACAATTGACTTGGAAATAGAATTTGTACAGGTATTGCCGTCTTGGTAGGAATAGGTAATATTATGCGAACCTGCCCCAGCTGCTGCAGGGTCAAAATCGTAAGTCGAAGGCACAATTCCTGTTCCTGAAAAGCTTCCGCCTGTTGGAGAAGGTGATAAGCTAATGATACCGCCATTTTCACAAACGCTGTAATCATTCCCCGGAGGCGAAAAGTCAAGGACCGGAAGCGGATGAACTGTAACAGTAACGTCACGGGAAGCAACGCAGTTATTAACTGTTCTGGCGGTAACGGTGTAATTCTGGGTAGCGGGGGGAGAAACATTGATGGTCTGTCCACTACCCAATCCATCACTCCATAAATAACTACCCCCTGCTCCTGCACCTTGAGCTGTGATGGGAATTGCCGGACTGCCAAAACACAAATCTGGATTCTCTGGACTAAATGTTATTGATGGTAATGGATCGACAAAAAACTGGGCACTGCCCGTACCGGCCACCACTGCACATCCGGAAGCATCCGATAAATTAGTTATAAAATACCTGACCGTTCGGTCGGGAGTAACAGGAAGAGGTGTAAAATTGGTTGAGGGATGGTTGACAATTGGAATGGTGGGTAAGCCTGCATCATTCTCAATATCGAAACTGAAAGGAGCTACCCCGGTTAGCGCTACACCCAAACGAAAATCGGCACTAGTACCTTCACAACGCCTGTTGGTAGCAGAGGCCACAGATATTGCAGCAGTAGGAGGAGGCAGCGCAATTATATTAGGCGATCCGGACATTTCACTTAGACAGCCGGCCGTTGTCCTTGCCACAACCTTATAAGTCCCTTCTGGAACATTCTGCCATGCAGGAATCAAAGGCGATCCCGTACCATCTACCGCAGTGTTTGCAGCAGGATAGTCAGAAAATCCACTGCCGGTATTCCGCTGTAACTGATATTTAATACCGCTTTGAGAACCACTTAAGCTTAAGTCTACACCACTATTGGCAACAACAGAACAAAAATAATTTTTATTGCTTGTTAAATTAAACTGCTGCGGATAGGCCTGAACCCGAAGCATTCCATCCATAAGCCTTACACAACCATTTCTCTCAGCCTCAACCCTATAATCACCAGCACTTAAACTTCCAAAAACGACTGCTCCCACAGAGCCGTCAATAAAAGCACCGGTTCTGGAACCATTTCTAAGCAAATAATACTCAACATCCGTTTCTGAACCACCCAGACTCAAACTTGAATTAACACAGGCTGGACTTGGAGTGGAAATAGTATAGACGGTAGGTGCATTACTTATACCAAACGGCCCACCATTCATATCAACATCAACGGCTATGCCACCTATACAACCTGTTGCCTCCACAGTATAGCTTCCCACTGAAGTTACAGCAGGAGCAAAAGTATGGGTTTGTCCATCGGCAGCACTCGTCCATGTTCGCATTGCGGATGGCGGATTGGTTCCGTCATCATACATCAGTCGGTACTCAATGCCAACTTCCGAACTTTGCAATTCAATGTCACCAATGGATCCGGGGGCACAAACACTGGTTCCTGTAACCGTTTGAATAGCCGCATTTGGCAAAACATTAAAAGAGATGGGGCCCGGCAAATCAGCCGGAGCAACATCACAGCCTGCTCCTGAATTGTCTACAACTGAAGTGATTTCAAATGAAGCATCTGCGTTTAAAGTATAAGGCAAAGTATGTGTATCACCAGCAACAGAGGAAGAAAATGTACTGGTTACATTACCGGAAGGATGGTCGGTATCTATTGTTACATCAAAATTACCATCCACACCCGAAAGGGTAAGCTCCAAATCGATGATATTTCCGGAACATAGATTGGTGGGGTCAGGAGAAGAAAAGGTGACTGTTGGGGCTGTGCCGGAGACATTTATTGTAACAGAATAACCTGGCCCTCTAGCATAAAAAAACGTATATGAAGTATATGCCGCTTCAAATCCTGAAAAAACAATATTCTCGTTTGATGGAGCAGTATCATCAATGGTTATAGTGCCCCCTGCAGGAACTGTTGAGGTCAAACTAAATGTTCCACCTTCCCGTTGTCCTGGGGCAGTTGACATCAAATCCATCATCTCAGTACCGGAAAGCGACCCTCCGGCACACACTGTTTGTGCGCTTACGCTATTTACTGGCCAGCCGACCAGCACCATTAATATAATAAGAAACCTAAAGCGTAAAAATCTTAATTCCATAAGGCGTTACATATTGATAAAACCCAAACACTTTACTAATCTAACTTAAAATGAAATAAGTTCTATTAATTCAGGTAAGAATTTGTCGTATTTAAAGGCATTTCTGTCATTTGGATAATCATTTTTACCCAACCAACTAATTGCAAAATAACAATTGAATTATAGCGGTGTACATTCTTACGCAAATCTATCAAAAAAAGTTAGTGAAAAGCCCATAAATTGATAAAACTCATATTCCACGAACACAACTTACGAATTATAACTTCGTATATGGTAAAAAAGAAACAAATAATATTTTAAACAATTTTAAAAGACCACTAACAACTGATTTACTAACACTTAAACATAATTCATTTCTTTAAAAAACCAACTATCAAATTATCATTGATATAAAAATATTCATATATTTGAACAACCAAATAAAAATGTACCAACTATGGATACTAAGTTGAAAGCCTTTATGGATAACGTCCGGATGAAGAATCCCGGCGAAGATGAATTTTTACAAGCCGTTCAGGAAGTGGTGGAAACCATCTGGGAATTTTACATGCAAAATCCCCAATATCAGAAAGCCAGAATACTGGAACGCATGGTGGAACCGGAGCGGGTAATTATGTTTCGGGTGCCGTGGGTGGACGACAAGGGCGACATTCAGGTGAACCGGGGATTCCGGGTGGAGTTTAACTCTGCCATAGGGCCTTACAAAGGTGGCTTAAGGTTTCACTCCAGTGTGAATCTCAGCGGCTTAAAATTTCTGGGCTTTGAGCAAACTTTCAAGAACAGTCTGACTTCCCTGCCCATGGGTGGTGGCAAAGGAGGTTCTGATTTCAACACCCGTGGCAAGTCCGACATGGAAATCATGCGCTTTTGCCAGTCATTTATGAGCGAGTTGTACCGCCACATTGGCCCAAATACCGATGTTCCTGCCGGAGATATAGGTGTTGGTGGTCGCGAAATTGGCTATCTCTTTGGCATGTATAAAAAACTGCGCAACGAATTCACCGGTGTTTTTACCGGCAAAGGACGGGAATATGGCGGCAGCCTGATTCGTCCGGAAGCCACCGGTTTTGGTGCCATTTACTTTGTGAGAGAAATGCTGGCCTTACGAAATGAAAGCATGGCAGGTAAAACCATTGCCCTTTCAGGTTTTGGCAATGTGGCATGGGGTGCGGCCCTTAAAGCCACAGAGCTGGGAGCAAAGGTGGTGACTATTTCGGGGCCTGACGGTTACATTTACGACCCGGAGGGATATCCGGTGACAAAATATTGTATATGTTGGAATTGCGCGCTTCCAATATGGACATCGTACAGCCTTTTGCCGAAAGATTCGGCGTGCCGTTTTTTATCGGCCAGCGCCCCTGGCAACAAAAGGTGGACATTGCCATTCCCTGTGCCATTCAGAACGAACTCGATGAATCGGATGCCCGAACACTTATTGACAATGGTTGTTACTTAATTGCAGAGGCTTCTAATATGGGTTGTACGGCGGAAGCGGCCAACCTGGCCACCAAAGAAATAATGTTTGGCCCCGGAAAAGCAGTGAATGCCGGTGGTGTGGCGGTTTCCGGGCTCGAAATGAGTCAAAACAGCATGCGCATTGACTGGACCCGCGAAGAAATAGATGCCAAACTCAATCAAATAATGGTCAATATTCACAATACATGTGTTAAATTTGGCCAGGAACCCAACGGTAAAGTCAATTACATCAAGGGGGCCAACATCGGCGGCTTTGTCAAAGTGGCGGAGGCAATGATGGCGCAGGGGGTGGTGTAAATGGGCCACTCCGGCCTCAAAAAACACGATATATATGATAGACACCCATTCACACATTTATTTAGAACAATTTGACAAAGACAGAGATGAGACCATAGAGAGGGCCCGCAACGCGGGCCTCTCGCACATTCTATTACCCAACGTTGACAGCAGCACCATAGAAGCCATGCTGGAGACAGAGAAGCAGTACCCGGATATTTGTCAGGCCATGATGGGGCTGCACCCCACATCGGTCAAAGAAAACTTCAGCGAGGAGCTCAAAAAGGTAGAAAAATGGCTGCATCAACGGCCATTCATTGCCATTGGGGAGATTGGGATGGACCTGTACTGGGACTCCACCTTTAAAAAGCAACAGCAGGAGGTATTGGCGACTCAGCTAAAATGGGCCGCCGAAAAGGAAATACCGGTAGTTATCCATACCCGGGAGGCGTTTCCCGAGATATTTGAGGTGTTTGAAAAGAATTATGACCGTCGGCTCTCAGGAGTGTTTCACAGCTTTTCGGGCACCATTGAGGATGCCCGCTTGATTCTGCAAATGCCCAATTTTTATCTGGGCATAAACGGCGTAGTGACCTATAAAAATTCAACTTTACCACAGGTGCTCGGCGAGATTGGTTACGATCGACTGCTGTTGGAGACAGACGCACCCTACTTGCCACCGGTCCCATTCCGCGGCAAGCGGAACGAACCTTCCTATGTGGCTTATACAAGGGATAAACTGGCTGGGATATTTGATGTAGATACAGAAATTCTGACAGCGAAAACCACGCAAAACGCCCAAAAGCTATTCAATTTGACCATTCAATAAAACGGAAAAATCTTAAAAAAGCATTCGGTGGAAGAAAAACTACTTATCATATATACAGGCGGTACCATTGGTATGGTCAAAGATCCGGAAACCAACTACCTGAGAGCTTTCGATTTTCAAAACATTTACCAGTGGGTGCCTGAATTGAAGAAGTTTCACTTTCATGTGGAGAGCATTTCGTTTTCTCCGGTAGTAGATTCCTCCATGATGGATCCGGAAATTTGGATCAAACTGGCCACCATTATCGAGGAAAATTACCATCAATACATCGGCTTTGTAGTGCTCCATGGGACCGACACCATGGCCTACACGGCCAGTGCTTTGAGTTTTATGTTACACAACCTCAATAAGCCGGTTATTTTTACGGGCAGTCAGCTCCCTATGGGCGCCATTCGCACAGATGGCAAAGAGAACCTGCTCTCAGCCCTGGAAATTGCCTCGGCGCAAAAAAACGGACAACCATTGGTTCCGGAGGTCTGTATTTACTTCCAGGATAAGTTATTCAGAGGCACACGCACCACCAAATACAACGCTGAACACTTCCATCCCTTCCGTTCCGACAACTACCCGGCTCTGGCGGAAGTGGGGATTCACATCAAATACAACTACCCTTACATCAGATATGCCACTGAGGAAGGGCATTTTTTTGTCACCAAAAAAATGGATACAGCCATTGCGCTTATAAAAATATTCCCCGGCATCACTCCCTGGGTGCTGAATGCCCTGCTGCAAGCGGCCGGCATTAAGGCAGTCATCCTTGAGACCTATGGTTCGGGAAACGCGCCTACTCATAAATGGTTCATCGACGCCCTCGAGAATGCTGTTAAAAGAGGGTTAATTATTGTTAATGTTACACAATGTTTAGCGGGAAGCGTGGAGATGTGGCGCTATGAAACGGGCATTCATCTGTCCGGTTTAGGCATCATCAGCGGACACGACATGACCACGGAAGCCGCTATAACAAAGGTAATGTACCTTCTGGCCAACTGTGACAACATCGATGAAATAAAGCAGAATATGAACAAATCCTTAAAGGGTGAAATTAGTATCTAGAAAAATTGGTTTTACCATTTTTTTTGTACTTTGCACCCCCCAAAATGACCAAAGCTGATCATCGGGAAATCCTAAACAATCATTAGAACAAGTTATTTAACAGCTTTACAAAACCTTAGCACAAAAATCATCATCATCAATAAAAGAGGACCCTTTCCAAAAGGAAACAACAAAATGTAAATTAAAATATTTGTTTTTCGCAAATGATACGTTTATTTTTGTCCTTATTATAACAACCACAAGAGGAATATAATCATTGAGTATTAACAAACCAATACAAATTCAAATTAAGAACAGATTATGAAAAAGCTATTTGCGTTTTTAGCAGTTTTTGGGATGCTTAATTTTGCAGGGGCATCAGCCATTTTTGCTCAGCAGGATGAAACGACTACTACAGACACGGAAGTGGTTGTAGAAGAGACAGCCGAAGCAGAAGAAGTTGAAATAGTTGAATCTACAAGCGAGGTCGATGAAGAGGCCTTGGCAGCAGAAGAGCAAGGTATCCACAAACAGATCAAATCAAAATTCATTGAAGGTGGTGCTGTATTTATGAGTTTCGTACTTTTAGCACTTATTTTTGGTTTGGCTATTTGTATTGAAAGGATTATTTACCTGAACCTTTCAACAACCAACACAAAGAAATTACTTCAAAACATTGAAGAAGCACTTCAGGAAGGTGGCGTTGAGGCAGCTAAAGAAGTTTGCCGTAACACACGTGGACCAGTTGCTTCTATTTTCTATCAGGGCTTGGACCGCTACGACGAAGGCATCGAAGTAATTGAGAAATCAGTTATTTCCTATGGTTCTGTTCAAATGGGTCTTTTAGAAAAAGGTCTTACCTGGATCTCATTATTTATTGCTATTGCTCCTATGCTTGGTTTCATGGGTACAGTAATCGGTATGATTGATGCCTTTGACCAGATTCAAGCCATGGGTGACATTTCTGCCTCAGCGGTTGCAGGAGGTATTAAAGTGGCCTTGATTACCACAGTATCAGGTTTGATCGTAGCTATCATTCTTCAGGTGTTCTACAACTATATCGTATCAAAAATTGACGGTATTGTAAACACTATGGAAGATGCTTCTATCTCTCTTCTGGATATTTTGGTAAAATATAACATGAAAAAATAAGACAGAATTATGACCAAGCTTTCAAAAATATTAAACATTCTGTTATACGCCATTTTGGCGATAACGCTTGTTTTCGCCGGTTTATTTTACTTCGGTGGTGAAGAAGAGGGGACTACCTACGTAACGCCCGTCTACACCGAGACTTTCTTAAACTGGGGAGTAGCATTGGTAATAGGAACAGCTGTTATTACACTTCTTTTTGAGATTGTCAGACTTGTTTTGAATCCCAAAAATGCGGTTCGTTCATTGGTGTCTATTGCAATTATTGGATTGGTAGTTTTTATCGCCTATAGTTTGAGTGATGCAACCATCCTGAACTTGCCCGGATACGATGGATCAGACAACGTTCCTTCCATGTTAATCCTTTCGGACACATTCCTTTATACAATGTACTTTTTATTCGGGGGCGCTTTTTTAGCGATCATCTATACAGAAGTATCCCGGATGTTCCGATAAACCCAAAAAGAGCTGCATTGTGTGGCTCTTAATTGATAAAATACTAGTATTCTATGGCAAAAAGAGAAACACCGGAAGTAAATGCGGGCTCATTGGCGGATATTGCCTTTTTGCTGCTGATCTTCTTCCTTATGACCACCACCATGGATACAGACTCTGGTCTTGGACGGACGTTGCCACAACCAATTCCGCCAGACGAAGAGCCACCGCCACCAATTCGTGAGCGAAACGTATTCGAAGTGCTTATCAATGCCAACAACCAGTTGCTGGTAGAGGGCAGCCCGATGGAATTAAGGGATTTAAAGGATGCAGCTAAGGAATTCATTGAAAACCCAATGAATCTTGAAACTATGCCTGAAGTAGTAATTGTTGAGATACCCGAGATTGGAACGATAGCTACCACACCAAAAGCGGTAATTTCGCTTCAAAATGACAGGGGAACAGAATATCAGACCTACTTGTCAGTGCAGAATGAGTTGCAACGAGCCTACAACGAATTGCGGGATGAATTGGCGCGAAAAACTTTCAACAAATCGTATGATGAGTTGGAAATTGAGCTTCAAAAAGCCATTCGCGAAGTATATCCGCAGAAAATATCTGAAGCTGAACCACGTAACGTAGGAGGAGGAAGTTAAAATGGCAAAGTTTAAAAAGAAAAAACCATCAGGACCAGGTGCAATTAACACCTCGTCGTTACCTGACATTGTTTTCATGCTGCTTTTCTTCTTCATGGTTAGTACTACGATGAAAGAGGTTGATTTGAAAGTGCAAATGAAAGCACCACAGGCAACAGAACTGTCCAAACTTGAAAAAAAATCACTGGTCACCTACATATATGTGGGTGTGCCTATGAGACAATATCAGGGACGGTACGGAACAGAACCCCGCGTTCAGCTCAACGATCAATTTGCTTCTGTGGATGACATTCAGAGCTATATTGTTCAGGAACGAGAGTCGCTAAAAGAAAATGAACGTCCATTAATGACGGTCTCTATTAAAGCTGATACTGAGTGCCCCATGGGCATCATCACTGACATTAAACAGGCCTTGCGTAAAGCAATGGCACTTAAGATTAGTTACTCAGCGCGTCAAATGGACGAGATGTCCTATAACTAGCACATCCCATTGGCTAAAAACAAAAAAAAGCTGCCCCGCAAAGGCAGCTTTTTTTGTTTTCTCCTAACAACCTAATATCCTAATGACCTATTGACCTATTAACCTATTGACCTATTGACCTATTATCCCGCTACGCGGGGCCTCAAGCCGCAGGCGAAGTTCCGATTTTTCGGAAGCGCTTCGCTTTGTCCCGCCTTGCGGGATTCCGCTTCACTCCACCCCCCAACCTAACAACCTAACGACCTATTGACCTATTATCCCATCAACCCTACTAGCCCTTCCTCCCTTCCCTTTCCTACCCTTCCTACCCTTCTTCCCCTTCCCCACCCACCAATAAAGTCCCACAGCCAACACAAAATAAACCATCGCCTGTAAGGTCAGAAAACAGAAAGCATCCCCTACATGGTGTAATTCTGCGCCCATGGTGCGCACCCTTAACCAGGCCGGGACCATAACGGTAGATGGCAGAACGTGTGCCGCCCCGTGCAACCATTGTGGGATGGCGGAGGCAGGCCACGACAATCCGGATAAAAACAAGGCGATGGGCGACAAAAACACCACAAACAAAATAGAGTGTTCCCGCCGTGAAAAGAAAGTCGACAACGCCATACCCAGAAATATCACCGCCAAAAGAAAAGGTACCATCAAGGCCAAGGCCGGCAATAGGGTAGCTTTATCGGGCAAATTGAACCAGTGATACACCCAGAGCTGGGTGATGACGATATTGACGGTGTATAGCACGAAATAAGCGCCGGCCTTGCCAACAACAACAGGAATAACGCCCCCTTTCGTCAAGGTCTGAGGCACCGCAAACCTAAAGCGCCCCCTTTCCTTATCCGTACCCCCCAACAACCCGATACCAATCAAAAGGGTTTGTTGCAGTATGACCATGATTAATCCGGGAATAATAAAACTGTTATAACCACCGGCGGGATTGAACAACATCACAGAATTGAGCGCGATTGGATCACGCTTTTCAACTGCCTGCTCCGGAGTAGCTCCTTTGGCCATCAAACGGCGCACTTCAACGCCACCTGAGAAAGTCCCGATGGATTGCATGGCCCCTGTGAGTGTTTGTTTATAAACCAAAAAATAACCTGCATCGCTGTAAACGCTAACCGAGGCCTGTTGACCACTCATCACTTTCTTTTCAAAACCAGCCGGAATCAAAAGAACCCCTCCCACCTGGCCTTCAAAAAAAAGTTGCTCCGCTGCTACCAGTGACCCGACCGACTGTGTGACCTTCATTTCCTCAGTGGCATCGACCATGCGTGTTAAGAGCCGACTGGAAGCTGTTCCATCCAAATCGACCATGGCCACAGGAATGTCCCGTAAAACTTCCTTTTTATAAGCACGCCATAAATGACCGGGTAGATGATCAATGCCAAAAAAAGAATCAGCAGAGCACCTGTATCTTTAAAAATAGCCAAAAGTTCCTCTTTGAAAAACCGATGGCTTAAGGTCAGTCCTGTAGAAATATATTTGAACATAGTTATTGGTTTAAGTTCTTTTGGGTCAAAAACAGGGCTTTAACAACGGTGTTGGAAGCGGGTATCAGCCAGAACACGATTTAAGCGGGGAAAAAACAGGAATCCGGCCATCACGAAAAGAAGCAGAAAAGCCATAGGCTGTATGGTCTGCAACAAGGGCTCACCCCTCATGCCCTGCCCCATAAACACTTCCATCCAATGATAGAAGGGGAAAAGCTGAGCAAGCATCTGTGATACCATGGGCATGCCGGAAACCGGAAAGGTCAGCCCCGAGAATGTCAGGGCCATCATGGAGTATGCGCTTCCCAGTGAAAGCGACAATCGGGTATTGGCCGTCATCGCCAATAACATAACCGCCACCATCTGATAGGCGAGAATCATCAGAAGCTGGGACAGCATAATGGCGCCCCAGTAACCACGCAAAGGAAAACCCAGGTGTTGGGTCATGATGAAATGCATCACCGCTACATTGACCAGCATTAAAAAAACGTAGGGCAACAGCTTCCCGGCCAAGGCCACCAATAAACTATTGTCGGCCTGCTTCAGCCACTCAGGAGAAGTGCCCTCCCGAATTTCCATACCAATGGCAAAAATAGCTCCCAGGAGCGTGAACAACACCACCAGCAAAGGCATCAGCGCTGTCACCAAAAAATAGGCATAATTGGTATAGGGATTAAAAAGCACATGTCCGTCCATTTGCACCGCATGAACTTGCCCCAATGCCTGCTCAACAGGCAGACCTTGTTTCATGGCCACCTGCAGCTTCACGCCAGTTGAGTAGGTAGCCATCACCCGATAGATGGTGCTTTTCAGAAGTCCACCCACCAGCACATTGGTATTATTGATGTAAAGCTGTATCTGAGCCCCCTCACCCTTTAAGACCGTCTTTTCAAATTCATCCGGTATGTACAAGACGGCCTCGGCATGGCCACTCAGCATGCTTTCCCGCCCATCCTGCAAAGAGCTCACCCTTTCGGTAACATCTGCCATGCGGGTAGCATCGACCATACGGGTCAGTTGTCGCGACAAGGCACTGAAATCTTCATCGACCACGGCCACGGGGAGATGAGACGGTACGCCGGCCACAAAAATATTCATCACCAACAGAAAAGAGAGCATGGGTCCGACCAGCAAGAGAAACAAATAAACTTTGCTGTGTGTTATGCGCGTGATTTCACGGTTCAATACCCTGAAAAAACCATTGTTCTTTAAGCGTTCCATTTGAAAATTTGGCATATTATGGGCAGACTTATCGGTTTGTGGCATTGACCTGATCCCAATCCACCAGGGCACTCATCCCCGGCCGCAAACCGGCCGCAGCTTCAACGGGACGGGCATGTACCTCAAAGGTCTTCATGTCAAAATCACCCGATGTTTTAGTGGCATTCCAGGTGGCAAAATCACCCAAAGGATGCATATAGGTGACTTCCAGCTGCACACTTTCCATGCCCAAGGCCGGGAAGCGAGCCGACAGTCGGTCCCCTTTTCTTATGGCTGCCAGCAAATCTTCGCGCAGATGAAATACCACCCAAACATCTTCCAAATCAACAAGCGTCACGACCGGAAAACCGGCCGGTGTCAGCTCACCTTGCTCTGACATTACATTGGCCACTTCTCCTGAGATGGAAGCATAGGCACGGGTTTCATTGACAAAAGCATTGACTTCGGCAATCACCGCCTCGGCCTTTTGCACCAGGGCCGTGGCCGCATCCTTATCTTCACTTCTGGCACCGCCTTTGGCTTTGCTCCAAATAGCCCTGGCGGCCTCAGCTGTTTCCCGGGCTATGGTCAATTGCATCTCCATTTCGTCACGCCGATGGGCAGGAACCACTCCACTTTCATACAGGTTTTCTATCCGCTGATGGCTCTTTTCTGCAAACTCCAGAGCCGCCGCTGCCTTCAAGTAAGTATTGTAGGCCGCCTGAATATCTTCTTTTTGTGCCCCCACCATGGCTTTCAACTGCTGCGCTTCTGCAGCCATGCGGGCCGCTTCTGCCTGACCCAGCCGGGCCTCGACTTCGGGACTCTCAATGGCAAAAAGAAAGTCGCCCTTCGTCACCTGCATGCCCCGATACACGGCCAGAGAGTCAATTCGCCCGGTGACTTTTGAGGAGACCTTCACCTGACGGGCTTCTACCTGCCCTTGCACCTCCAGGGGTACCGGACGAGCCAGCAACCAGGTGGTGTAAATCAAAAATATCAACAAGCCACTCACGATGGCGCCAACAATAAGGTTTCTATTCTGCTTCATTTTATTTTGTTTTATGCAAGCTTCACGTACCGAGTTTTACATGACCAGCTAGGATCTATTTTTTTATTGGTTCAATAAGAAATCTTCAAACATTTCAGGCATCCCCGCCAACTCAAGCAATCGCGCCAGGGCCACATCGTAGGCGTACATGGCCTGCAGTTTTTCAATCCGCACTTTTGCCACCGCCAGAGAGGCATCCGTTACTTCCGTACTGGTAGCCATGCCTTCGTTAAAGGCTTTCTTACGCACCCGGAAGTACTCATCGGCAAAGGTTTCGGCAGTAGCAATTCATGTAACTGCTCCAATATCATCTGTATCTCCTGATGGTGTTTTTCTATAGCTGTGGACAGATCGCGGGACGCTTTAGACCATGCCTGCTCCACACGGTCTTCTACAAAGCGGGCCGACTGGTACTTATGTCGCGCCGATGTACCACCGAATATCTTCCAGCTGAGGGTAAGGCCTGCCATGTAATCGGACACATTGGGCGACAAATCCACGTTGGCCAAATTATAATTACCAAAAGCTGCGACGGTTGGCAACAGTCCGGATCGCTCGACGCGTGCGGCCTGTTTGGCCAATTGCTGCTTGGCACCGACTTGCTGTAATAAAGGGTTGGAGGCCTGGGCCTGTTGTTTGAAAAAATCAACCGACTCAATGTTGTTATTAAAAAACAAGGCGGTGAGGGGTTGGTAATGGATTTCGGGACTTTCGGCCATGGTATTGGCGAGGGCTTCGTTGAGGACGCGTCGCTTGCGGACCGATTGCTTATATTCCCGGTCGGCCTGCGCATGGTAAACCTGGGCATGAAGTAATTCTGCCTTGGCCAACATGCCCTCTTCGTACAATTTTTCAGCGTCAGAAAGATGGGCCGCCATGGCATCCAAAACCTCACTGCGCACTTGTTCGGCCTCTAAGGCCAATGCCAATCCAAAGTAACGCTCCACCAATTGGGACATCAACTCACCCGTTTTCTGGCGTTCCACCTGAGCAGCTTCGCTTATTCGAATCCTGGCTGCTGCATGGGCCGCATTGATTTTTCCTCCGGTAAAAAGCGGCCAGGTAACACCGGCACTCACCGTTCCAAATTGTGATTGTTGGATGAGCTTATCCCACTCACCGTTTTCCACTTTGAGTAATCCGTCGGACAACTGCTGACGGACCACCTGCGTTGAAACATCATCGGGTAAAACGGGCATGACCGCGGAAGTAGCCGGGTCCGGATTGGGCACTCCGCTAAACATTCCGTACTCCGCCATGGCCCCATACAAAGGGGTAATGGCATCTTTTACCCCATGCATATCAATGGTTATATCATCCGACAACAGGAGGTAGTTGGCCTTTATCGATAACTGCGGCAAACGAAGGGTGCGAACCGCTTTCCATTCGGCTTCTGCCTCCTGTTTCTGTAAAACGGCCTGTTGCAATGTTTCATTACTGTTTAAGGTGGCTTGTAAAGCCTGGTCAAATGTCATGGGCACGACTTCCTGCTGGGCCCTGACGCCTGATGCCCCTAAAAAAATGCCTGCCAGCAAAACTGCTCTTCTCATATATCTGTTTTTTTGTTTTCAATCATTCATCAATCAACGTTTCTGGTCCATACCCTACGGCCCCACCTGTTCAACCCTTTAAAGCGCCCATGCACAATCGCACCACACGATCTTTATCTGCCTGAATCAGACCGTCCTCAGAAAATAAGTGCTTGAAACGCACATTGATGAATTCTACCGGATAAATGACCGTCATCAAATAAATTTCCTCTGCTGTAAATGCTGCAGAAATTTCCCGGGTTTCATGGCCAATGAGCAACAACTGCCGACAAAGTTGATCGATGCGCTGAAGCTGTGCGGGTAGAATTGAAAAGCGATAGTCATTGATTAAGGAATAAATAAAACGGATGTGGTGCGGATGGTGCCAGGCCAGTTCAAAAAAATAATTCACCAAAGGGGTTATCACCTGTTCAATGGTGCTGCATTGATCCATCATGATTTCCAACTGCCCTGTAATATCTTTGATTTTATCATCGAGCAGGTCACTCACCAATTCGTATTTACTACCATAAAACCGATAGAGGTACCCAGCAGCGACATTGGCCTGACGCGCTATGGCTGAGATGGACGCACCTCCGTATCCCTTGTGAACGATCAGTTCAATGGCCGCTTCTTTAATTCTTAACAATTTACTCTCATCAACAACTTTTGCCATTTTCTTGTGAATGGTTATTGGGTTTATTATTAAAACAGGTACCGAATTCATCAATAAATGAATGACCGTTCATTCATTTATTTGCAAATATACTATTTAAACGTTTTGTTCAAAAGGTTTTAACAAACTTTAATGCTGAACCCGACAAATAAACCACTCAGGCAAAGCGACAGAAAAAACAATACATGCCGTGTAAACCTATAGATGCTGCTTGAAAATTTGTATTTTTACAAAACCTGAGTCATTCATTTACAGAACAGGTTAAAATCGGGACTATGACATTAGAACAGATATACCATAACGCGCAAAATCATTTTGAAGAAACAGCTTTTGACCAGTTGATGCAGAAACGCATTCACAAAGTCTTGTTGATCTGCAGTTCGTATGATGCCTATATGCTGGAGGAAGATGGACGCATAGATGAGCAGATTTTCAACGAATACGTCTCGCTGAACCTCCGTCACCCACCCCAGTTCATTCAGGTCTCCTCGGCGGAAGGTGCCTTTAAAGCCATTGAAGAAAACCAGATAGACCTGGTCATTACGATGTTGAGCGTGGGCGGCATGGATCCCTTTTCGCTCTCCAAGAAAATAAAAAACACCCACGCAGAAATTCCCATTGTCGTCCTTACCCCCTTCTCTCGCGAAGTATCCATGAAACTCAGCAAGGAGGATACCAGTGCGGTGGACTATATTTTTTGCTGGCTGGGCAATACGGATCTTCTGCTGGCCATTATCAAACTGATAGAAGATGAAATGAATGCCCCCTTCGATGTGACCCAAATTGGGGTACAGGCCATTATTTTGGTGGAGGACTCCGTTCGTTTCTATTCCAGTTACCTGCCGCTGATTTATAAAATTCTGTTCAAACAATCGCGCAAATTCATGACCGAAGGCCTGAATGAACACCAGCAAATGATGCGGATGCGCGGGCGGCCAAAAATCCTTCTGGCCCGGAACTACGAAGAGGCGGTAAATATTTATAACGAATACCAAAAGAACATACTCGGCATCATTTCCGATGTTTCTTTTAACCGCAAGGATAAAAAAGACCCGGAGGCAGGCGTTCGCTTTGCCCGTAAGGTAAAAAAGGACAACCCCTTTATGCCCTTTCTGCTTCAATCTTCAGACAATAAATTTCTGAGCATTGCCAAAGATATCCGGGTAGGCTTTATACACAAGCACTCCAAACTTCTGCTTCAGGAACTCAAGGAGTTTCTGAACAACTACCTGGCCTTTGGCGATTTCATCTTCGTGGATCCCAACACCGGAGAGGAAGTGGCGAGAGTAAGCGACTTGCAACAACTGCAGGAGAACCTCCTCACCATTCCCAACGACTCACTGCTCTATCACTTTAAGCGCGACCATGTTTCTAAATGGCTCACAGCCCGGGCTCTCTTTTCCATCGCCATGGTGGTTAAGGAGCTGAAAGTAACCGAGGATGCCAACATTGAAGCAACCAAACAGGAGCTTTTCCACATCATCGCCCATTTTAGGATGTATAAGGGACGTGGCGTTATTGCCACCTTTGACACCGAACGCTATGATGAATATGTCAATTTCTCAAGAATAGGTGAAGGGTCCATTGGGGGAAAAGCCAGAGGTCTGGCTTTTCTGAGCACCCTTATCAAAAAATATCCCGTTTTTAAGAGTTTCCCCGACGTCATCATCACCATCCCCCGAACCATTGTTTTGGGTGTGGATATATTTGAGGCCTTTATGGAGCTCAACAATCTTTATCCATTGGGACTTTCGGATGCCAGTGATGAAGAAATTCTTAACCAGTTTGTAAAAGCCAAGCTCCCGGAAGAAGTTCAAAAACAGTTGTTAAAACTGGCACAGGTCATCAAAAGACCGGTCGCCATTCGTTCCTCCAGCATGCTGGAGGACAGCCACCACCAACCTTTGCCGGCATCTACTCCACCTACATGGTGCCCCATAACCAGGACGACGAGCACATGGCGGTGCAACTGGGCGAGGCCATTAAATGCGTCTATGCCTCGGTTTATTTTAAATCGAGCAAGGCCTACATGACCAGCACGCTGAACCTGATCGATGAAGAGCGCATGGGTATTGTTTTACAGGAAATTGTAGGTCAGGAACATGAGAACCGCTTCTACCCCACTTTTTCAGGTGTGGGACGATCCGTTAATTTTTATCCCATCCCACCTGAGCAGTCGGAAGAAGGCATCGTCAATGTCGCCCTTGGATTAGGTAAATACATTGTAGAAGGTGGCGTTTCACTGCGCTTTTCACCAGAGTACCCACAAAAAGTAATACAGCTCTCGTCCCCGGAAATGACCATCAAAGAAACACAGAAAAGTTTCTATGCCCTCGATTTGGACACCAACCGTTTTCAACCCTCCGTTGACGATGGCATGAACATACAAAAGCTGGATTTGCGCGATGCCCTGAAAGATGGCTCATTACGTTGGATTGGATCCATTCTGGATATGCAGAACCACGTGGTGCGCGACGGCACCATGGCAGAAGGTTATCCCTTGGTCACTTTTGCCAACGTGTTGAAATACGACACTTTTCCGCTGGCTGCCATTATGAAGGAGGTTCTTCAAATTGGGCAAAAAGAAATGAACCAACCGGTGGAAATTGAATTTGCCGTGGATCTTCAAACGCCGTCAGATTCGCCATCGGTCTTCTACCTGCTACAAATCAGGCCCATCGTCGACAGTCGCACCTCCCTGGGACCAAGCGTCCATGTTGAGAACTCATCCGATGCCTTTATCTACAGTGAATCTACACTGGGCAACGGAACCATTTCGGATATTTGTGATGTTATTTACGTCCGCACCGAAAATTACAAACCAGCGCACAATCCGGAAATTGCCCGTGAAATTGAAAAAATCAACGACCAATTACAAAAAGCCAACCGTCCCTACCTGTTGATTGGTCCGGGCCGCTGGGGTTCACAGGACCCATGGCTGGGTGTACCCGTCAAATGGGGACAGATATGCGGTGCCAGGGCCATTGTAGAAATGGGTCTGGAAAACTACCATGTAGAACCCAGTCAGGGCACCCACTTTTTTCAAAACCTGACTTCCCTGCGCGTGGCCTACATTTACACCAACACCCACCTGAATCAGGGCAAGTTGGATATGGACTGGCTCAACTCATTAAAAGCCGTTAACGAAAGCGACAAAATACGCCATGTGCAAACAAAATCACCGCTTACCCTCAACATCGACGGACGTGAAGGAAAAGCGGTGATGCATTATTCAAAAAAGGAAAAACCTGAATAACTCAATGGTCTAAAACAGTCGATATCCCAAAGCAAAAATCAAGGATTTGGATTTACGGTCCATATCGGTATGCGACATATCATTCAAACCCCATTCGTAACGGGCATCCAAAGTAAAACGCATCAACTGAACCCCGGCACCAAGCTGGAAATTCCAGTTGGTGCTTTTAAAATCTTCACCATCGTAATCAAAGTCCACAGAGGCGATAGATAAGGTTGATTCATCCTTGGCACGAAAAGAGGCGACGGGACCACCAACCCCATAAATTTTTAGCAATTTAAGATCTATGACCTCCAAATGCGCCAACAAGGGGATGTCCCAGCTATAATAGGAAAAAGATTCGGACCCTCGTGTTTCAAAATCTGTAGCGCCACTCTTTTTGGAATAATAAAGCTCCGGCTGAACCGACAAATTACCCAAAAGACCAATTCTGGTCCAGCCCCCAATCAGATAGCCCGACTTAAACTCATCTTTAACCTTATCCAGGCCATACCCGGCATCTGTATCAAAACTGGTTGAGTTAAAACCCGTTTTAATTCCGAGTTGAAACGACTGAGCCTGAATAAGACCAAAAGCCATTCCGAACATAAACAACAACGCTATTTTCTTTTTCATAATTATTGGGATTTAAATATTATCACTTTCACCTTTAGTGTTGCTTTCAAAAAGCGTACCATCCAATAAATTCCATCTCCCTACAATTTACTCATCTTTTTAATAGAATTCCACCAAAATGCCAAAGCCGTCCACAAAAAACTTGTTGAAGCAGCTTTATTTTCTGTATTTTACAAATCCTGAAACGAAACATGATAAGGTATTTACTGAAAATATTTCTACTGCTGACAAGTCCGTTCTTGTATGGCCAAATACCATCCACCAACGGGTCCGTTGTGGTCAGTGGCTACATCACCGATGCCATTAGCGGGGAGATACTACCCGGCGCAACGGTTATTATCCAGGGAACCGGCAAAGGCACCTCGACCAATGCTTATGGCTATTATTCGTTGACCATAGACGGGGAACAAACCCTGACGGCAGCATTCGTCGGCTATAGCGAAAAATCCATTCCCATAAACACCAACGAGGCCGAGCTTCGTCTGCCCATACAACTAGATCCACATACGCAGGAACTCTCCGAGGTTGAAATAAGCGCCCTTGACAGAAATGAGCAACGAAAAACACCTTTAATGGGGATCAAAAAACTGGATGCGGCTACCATCAAAAGCCTGCCCGTTCTTTTTGGGGAGACAGACCCCTTGAAAACCTTGCAACTGTTACCCGGAATAGCGGCTACCAGCGAAGGGGCCTCCGGATTCTCAGTCAGGGGCGGAAATCCCGATCAGAACCTCCTGTTGCTGGACGAAGCCATTGTCTACAATGGCGGCCACCTTTTGGGCTTCTTCTCTATTTTCAACAACGATGCCATCAAGGAGGTGACCGTTTACAAAGGCGACCTGCCGGCCAGCGCCGGCGGTCGCATCGCTTCCCTGGTAGATATCCGAACCAGAGATGGCAATCTCACCCAATGGCAAGGGGCCGGTGGAATTGGCCTTATATCCAGCCGCCTGACCCTGGACGGTCCCCTGATAGAAAACAAATCGGCCCTGCTGATCAGCGGTCGCCGTACCTATGTCGATCTGTTTCTTCCCCTGTCCAGCGATGAAAACATACAGCAAAGTCAGCTCTACTTCTACGACCTCAATCTGAAAGCCAATTACATATTGGGCGACAACGACCGCATTTTTTTAAGTGCCTACCATGGTCTGGATGCCTTCTACAACGATGATGCCCGCATGGACTTTGGCAATAGCACCCTTTCCCTGCGCTGGAACCACCTTTTTTCACCCAAAATCTTCAGTCATCTCTCCCTGGTTCATAGCCAATACAATTACTACCTGGGTTCCACAGGCGACGAAATAGAAAACATCGATTGGCGGTCCAATTTAACCGATTACAGCCTAAAATATGATTTCACCTATTATCCAAAAGCGGGTGATCAGGTCAATTTTGGCCTTCAGAGCATCTTCCACACCATACAACCCGCTCACATCAGCTCACCCGACCCGGCATCCACTCTCCAGGAAATCAAAGTTCCCAGTGCCCGTTCTCTGGAGCACGGCCTCTATTACGGACATACTTTTCAACCCGCGCCCCGGTGGACGGCACGCTACGGCTTCCGGCTTTCGCTCTTTCAGAATGTGGGAAAAGGCCAGTCCTTTCGCTTCGATGACCGCTTCAACATCACAGATACCCTGCAACACAGAAGAGGAGAAATATATAATCAATATTTCGGATTGGAACCACGGGCGGGCATTTCATGGCTGGCCACACCTCATATCACCCTAAAATCGAGCTACTCCCAGACCCGTCAATACATACACCTGGCCAGCAACTCCACCTCCTCCACCCCCCTGGATGTCTGGTTTACCTCATCGCCAAATATCCGACCCCAGATAGCCCATCAATTCTCGGTCGGCGCCAACTACCTGTCCACCAACAATCAATGGCAGCACACACTGGAATTATACTATAAAAAATCTCGTCAGGCCATCGACTTTAAAGACCACCCCAACCTCCTGCTCAACGAGGCCCTCGAAGCAGAAATCCGTCCCGGCAATGCCCGGTCAAAAGGTCTTGAATGGATGAGCCAATATACCGGTAACCGAATAACAGGGTGGATTGCCTACACCCTTTCGCGTTCCGAAAGACAAAGTCAATGGATCAACAATGCTCGGCCCTACCTTTCGCCTTACGATCACTTGCACGACCTGACCATAGTGGGATCCTACCAGATAAATGACCGGCTCACCATCGCCGGAAACTGGGTCTATTTTACAGGCAACCCGGTCACACTGCCGGTGGGAAGGTTCGATTTTCAGGGAGGCGTAGTACCATTCTATTCTGAAAGAAACGCTGAAAGAATGCCGGATTACCACAGAATGGACCTGTCTCTGACCTGGCGTGAAACACCAAAGCCTGGTAAAAAGTGGCAGGGCGAATGGAACTTTTCGGTTTACAACCTTTATGGACGAAAAAATGCCTGGACCATTAATTTTGTGGGAGACGATGACCTGGACGCTTATTACAAGGAAGCAGAAAAGACCTACTTATTCTCAGTAGTGCCGTCCATTACTTACAACATAAAATTTTAAACATGCCGTCCAACCTATTCCATATGGTCAGAAGCCTACTGCTCCTCCTCTTATTGGGCGGGATGACGCGCTGCACCGAAATAATCGAACTGGATCTGAACACCGACACGGAACGACTGGTCGTTGATGCCATCCTTAGCAATCAGGACCGGTTCTTCGTGGTTAAACTATCCAGATCGGCTCCCTACTTCGCGACCGAGGCAGCCCCTCCGGTCAACCACGCCCACGTTGAAATCATTCATGAACGCACCAACCAACGTTTGACACTCGAAGAAGACAGTCTGCTCTCAGGTCATTACTATGCCGAAGCCAGACCGGAAATTCTGGTGCCCGGAGAAACCATTCATTTAAAAATAAGTCATGTTGATTTAAAGGGAAACGGAACCATGGAAACCCATCGTGCCTCTGCTCTTGTGCCGGAAGTGGTGCCGCTGGATTCAGCACAGATTCGCTACAACGGCATTCGGGAAACGTGGCAAATGCTTGCCTTTTTTCAGGACCCGCCGGAGGTTGAAAATTTTTATCAGTTCAAGGTGGTACAAAACGACTATACCGTCACCCGTCGGCCAGATGACATGCGTATCAGCAACGACCAGTTGTTCAATGGCAATTATGTCAACGGTGTTTGGGTACACAGCATAGATGCCAGCAATAACCAATCCCAATTTTCCGATGACGATAGGGTAGCCCTCCAGCTCATATCCATCACCGAAAGCTATTACGATTTCATCTATGCCATTCATCAGGAAATCAGTACCGGCGCACCGCTGTTTACAGGACCTCCCGCCAATGTTCCGGGGAACATCAGCGGCCATGCCCTGGGTATATTTGCCATAACGGCCATTTCTGAGTTCGAAATCATTTTCGACTCAGAAATTCACAATCAGTGAAGTCGGGAACCTATGATGTTGAAAAATTCATCTCGGGTCGCCAGATTCTTCAAAAAGGCCCCTGTAAAATCAGAAGTGGTGGTCACCGAGTGTTGTTTCTGAACCCCCCGCATTTGCATGCACATGTGCTGCGCTTCAATGACCACTGCCACACCCAAGGGGTTCAGGGTAGTCTGAATACAATCCTTAATCTGAGTGGTTAGTCGCTCCTGCACTTGCAGGCGTCGGGCAAAAGCCTCCACCACCCGGGCAATTTTACTCAATCCGGTGATATGATGCCTCGGAATATAAGCCACATGCGCTTTGCCAAAAAAGGGAAGCATGTGGTGTTCACACATAGAATACAATTCAATGTCTTTAACCACCACCATCTGCTGATAATCTTCCCTGAACATGGCAGAGCGAATGATCTCATCGGGTTTCATATTGTACCCCTGGGTTAAAAACTGCATGGCCTTAGCGACTCTTATCGGGGTTTTCTCAAGCCCCTCACGTGTAGGGTCTTCCCCCAGCAGTCGCAAAGACTGCTCATAAACCCGGGCCAATTGATGGGTGGTTTCATCATCGTAGGATTCCACCTTCACATATCCTTTGCCATTATTCAAAGAAAATTCCATATAGTTTCAAATTAAAAAAACCGTTTCCATGAACCAAAAGTGTTCAACATTTAACTACAAATAATATAACAACAAAAGGGTGCTTTTGGTTATGAAACTTTATAAAATTCTTCAAATATAAGGCAAAATGGCAGGGGAACCGCAAAAAAAAATTAAAAACGCGCACCAACTACCTTCCAGTCGATCACCTCCCAAAACCCTTTGACATAGTCGGGACGCTTATTTTGATAGTCCAGATAATAGGCATGCTCCCACACATCACAAGTCAAAATAGGCGTCAGTCCCTTCCTCAAAGGATTGCCTGCATTACTCTCTTTAATGATTTCGAGAGAACCATCCGCCTTCTTTACCAGCCAGGCCCAGCCGGAGCCAAAAAGTGTGGCAGCTGCCTGAGAAAAGGACTCTTTAAACTTCTCAAACGATGAAAACTCTTTGTTAATGGCATCTGCCAGAGCACCGGTGGGGGCACCCCCGCCATTGGGTGAAAGCGACATGAAGTAAAAAGTATGGTTCCACACTTGAGCCCCATTATTAAAAATACCGCCTTCGGCTTTCTTTACAATGGTTTCAAGATCGGCCGTCTCAAATTCAGTCCCTGCAACTAAATTGTTGAGGTTGGTCACATAGGTCTGGTGGTGCTTTCCGTAATGGAATTCCAGCGTCTTTTTCGAAATATTGGGCTCAAGGGCATCCAATGTGTACGGCAATTCTGGTAATTTAAATGTCATGGCTGATATTTTTAAATATTTACATCATAGCCAAAATTAGCCAAATATTCAGAAAAAGGAAATAGCGGTGGTAGCGAAAAAAGGCGCTCTTCAAAAAGAGCGCCCTTTTACCCACATAAAACCATGTCATTTAACAAAACCTGAAGGTTTTGTTAGGCCAAAAATCGCTTGGCTACCTCATCCCAGTTCACCACATTCCAGAAAGCCTGAATGTATTCGGGACGACGGTTCTGATAGTTCAGATAGTAAGCATGTTCCCACACATCCAGTCCAAGAATGGGCGTACCTTTAACCTCGGCCACATCCATTAAGGGATTGTCCTGATTAGGGGTGGAACTGACCACCAATTTGCCACCGGGCTGCTTTACCAGCCAGGCCCAGCCGGAGCCGAAGCGCGTGGCAGCTGCATTGCTGAATTCTTCCTTGAAACTATCAAATGAGCCAAAACTTTGCTCAATGGCGGTTAATAACTCCCCTTTGGGTTTTCCGTTACCGTCGGGACCAATCACCTTCCAGAATAAGTTGTGGTTGTAAAAGCCACCACCATTGTTGCGAACCGCAACGCTGCGCTTCGAAACGTCGGCCATCAAAGCTTCAATGCTCAGTTTGGCATCTTCACCTTCTAATGCGCCATTTAACTTATCGGTATAGGCAGCGTGATGTTTGGTATGGTGTATCTCCATCGTTGCTGCATCAATGTTCGGCTCTAATGCATTGTATGCATAATCGAGTTTCGGTAATTCAAAAGCCATAATTCGTATTTTTTAAATTCAACTTGGTATAAAATAAACGATCGGTCATTATCAAGACTGATTCTTTATAACAAACAGACTATTTAGTGAAATGTTCAGGGAAGGTGGAACAAATTGCTATTTTTGCACCAGAATAATAAGGGCACGAAAAAGTGAACAGACAGATCATCCGACTCGCCATCCCCAACATACTTACCAACCTTACGGTTCCCCTGTTGGGCATGGTGGATATGTATTTAATGGGGCATCAGGACTCGGTCCACTTTATGGGGGCCGTGGCGCTCGGCGGCGTTATATTCAATTTCGTTTATTGGGGTTTTGCATTTTTGCGCATGAGCATTAGTGGCGTGGCCGCACAAACTTTTGGCAGGAACGACCAAAGCGAGATGGCCCTGGTACTGGAGCGGGGTCTGCTCATTTCGGTTACCGGCTCCCTATTGCTACTGCTGTTGCAGGTTCCCTTGGCCCATTTCAGCTTTTGGCTGCTCGAGGGCAGTGCAGAAGTCAAGGCCATCGCTCAGGACTATTTCTTCGTAAGAATATGGGCCGCTCCGGCAGCCATCTCCTTAATGGTGATGTACGGATGGTTTCTGGGCATGCAAAATGCCCTCTACCCCATGGCCATCGCCATCACCGTCAACCTTGTCAATATCCTCACCAGTTTCATCTTTGTGCAGCACTTTAACATGCAAGCCCAGGGTGTCGCTTTGGGGTCGGTCTGTGGGCAATACGCCGGTCTTCTCCTGGCCATCCTCCTGTTCTTCAGGAAGTATCGATGGATCGTGCCCCATTTCACTTTAAAAATAGCCCCCCTGCTCAGTCACCTGCGTCACTTTTTGGATGTCAGCGGCAACATCTTCATTCGCACCCTGTTCATCATCTTTGTCTTCACCTTTTTCACCTCCCGGTCGGCCGGAATAGGCGACGTAACCCTGGCCATCAACAGTGTGCTTTTGCAGTATCTCTTTTTATTTTCCTATTTCCTGGACGGCTTTGCATACGCCGGAGAAGCCCTTGTTGGCAAGTTTTTCGGTGCCAGCGACCGAAAAAACCTCAACAAAACAGTCCGACTCCTTCTAAAATGGGGTTTTGGTTTTGCAGTGCTTTTCACCTTGGGCTACGCGTTAATGGGAGACACCCTGTTGCAACTTTTTACCGAACAAGAAATTGTATTGGATAAAGGCAGCAATTATCTTTTCTGGGTCATTCTCATCCCTTTGGCCAGTTTTGGTTCCTTTATCTGGGATGGCGTGTTCATTGGCATCACGGCCTCCAAAGCCATGCGCAACTCCGTTGTACTGGCCGCAGTGTTTTTCTTCTTCCTTCCCTTTTACCTGCTCCACCCCTACATGGGCAACCACGCCATTTGGCTGAGCATGGTATTGTTCATGGGCTCCCGAAGTCTGGCCCTCACCCTCATGTACCCCCGCATCACCAAAAAATTCTAACCCCCTAAACAATCAACCCTAAACCTTTTTCAACCCTATCCACCCGTTCCACCCTTCCTACCCTTTCTCCCCTTCCCTTTTCCTACCCCCTTATAAATAGCGCCTTGATGATTTGCCCCACCATCTTCGGATTCTCGCGCAAGCGCCGGGTCGAATAGCCGAACCAGTCGCGCCCATACGGCACATAAACCCGCATGTGGTGCCCATGGCCAATAATCTCAGCACGCAATTCCGGTGTAACACCAAACAACATCTGAAATTCATATTGGTCGGGAGAAAGCCCAAAGTTTTCGATCAAATCGTAGGCCCCCCTGACCAGAAACTTATCGTGCGTGGCAATACCCACGTAGATGCCATGGCTGAATAAAAACGTCAAATCAGCCAGGTACCGCTCATTGATTTCATCCCGCTTTTTATAGGCAATGACTTCCGACTCCTGATAAATTCCCTTGCACAAACGAACGTTCACCGGCGTTTTATCAGAATGCCAGCTGGCCAGCTTAATTAAATCATCTGCGGTACGACGCAGGTAACTTTGAATAACAATGCCCACATTTTTGGGAAATTCAGCATGAAGCCGGCGGTACAATTCCAACTCCCGATCCACACAGGTCGCGTCTTCCATATCAATACGCACCATTTTTCCCAATTCCCCGGCGCGCATCACCACCTCGCGGACGGCCTGATAACAGAAATCAAAATTGATCAGCAAGCCAAAACTGGTGGGCTTCAAAGAACAAGTCACGTTCAGATCTTCCCGGGCCAATAGCTCCAGTGCATTGAGGCACGCTTCGCGGGCCTCAGCCACCTGCGCCAGTTCCGTGATGAATTCACCCAGATGGTCGACGGTTGCCCATGCCCCGTTTTGGTCCAGATCTATGGCAGCTTTAACAGCATCTTCCAAATGAATCCCTGATATGTAGCGGCGCGAAAAAAGCCAAACCACTTTTTTCGGCAAAAAGGGCAACATCCGTGCAATGAGTCGGTGAATCATACGTTATTATATTAAGATTTTGCTAAATACAAATCTTCCTCCCAGTCCCCAAATCCTTATTACAAGTTCAGTTTCAGGCATCAATAAAAAAATGATCAAACTCATTTCCAAAGTTGATATTTGACATATTCATTAAAATACCTGAACTTATAGAAACCTATTACGAAGACCAATCACCCCATCAAAGACCTGGCTTATTTAAGCGCCCGCCTCCCAACACCTGACTAATTGTAACCATTAAAAAACCGACCCACGTGAAAAAGATTTTTATTTGCTGGATATTGATTGCAGTTTTTGGAAGTGCCGGATTAGAGGCGCAAAACTGTGATTATGGTTCTAGGGGGAACGATATTGTGCAGGATAAGCCTGCGCTCCGGCAATCGCTACCTGGGATATTAAATATAGGCAATTAAAATACACAGGCGCCGATGTAAAAATATACATTGACTGGGACGACGGCACCACAGAAACAGTATCTCCCACCTACAACGCAAGTGAAGATATGTATGAAACAACCGTATCACATACCTATCCGAAAGGGGGCGATAAGTGCAACTACGTCACAAAAACCATGTTGATGATCGAAGGGGTGTTGTGTACCAGCTCGGTCCAGACCCAGCAGGTCACCGTCTGGGATGTGGATGACGAGAATGGCGGGGTTATGAGTATTGACCCGGAAGTCTTTCCCATTTGTCTGGGCAACGATGGCACCGTGACCTTTAGCGATGCGAGCCAGTGGAACTGTGTGCCGCCCCTCGAAGAAGACCGGAAAAACACCGAAAGTCGCTGGATACAATGGATCTATGGCACAGGAGGCACCAACATTCCGGACGCCCTCGTCGGCGGAGCCGTACGCGCCTACCCTTTCACCGGCCCTATAGAAAAAACGCCTCAACCCATTGAAGGTCCCGTGCCACCCATGAACCAGTCCATGGAAATTTACATTCCGGATTATTATGCCGTAGGCGATTTCTTTGAAGTCACCCTCCGCAACTGGAACCAGTGCAATCCTTACGATGATCCGACCATTCCCGGTCCGCCGGCCGACCCCGTTAACGGCGATCACCCACCGGTAATCACCACGGCCATGGCACTCATCGTAGCCCTGCCCGATGGTTCCATTACCGCCGTGGGCCCCTTCTGTGACAACGAAACAGCCCTTAATCTGACACCTGCCACCACCGGCGGCATGTGGAGCGGAACCGGGATCATTGACGAGTTTGCCGGACTTTTCAGTCCGGAGGCCGCCGGTGCCGGCGTTCACACCATTGAATATGTCGTGACCAGTGACGCCGGTTGCACCGCCACTGGCACCACCGACATAGAAGTGTTTGAAGCGCCCGACTTATCGCTGACCGACGGGACGCCGGTCTATTTGTGTCCCGGACTCAACAAGCAATTGGAAGTCAATATTACCGGGGGCACCGAACCTTATGTCATCAACTGGACGGGAGACACCACTCCCCTCAGCAGCACCAGCATCACCAACCCCCTATTTGAAACCACCACAGTCGGGGATTACGACATGACCTTCCGGGTGACGGATGACCAAAACTGCCGCTCCAACCTTCCCATATCCATCGGCGTAGAACCCGTAGAAATCACTTTTAGTCCACCCAACGTGGAAGTCTGCCAAAACACCCCCACCACCCTTACCCCTATATTGGACGGGGGCTCTCGCAACTACATCTTGCACGAATGGACGGGGCCCGCAGCCGACAAGCTATCGGCTACCGATATTGAGAACCCGGAATTTTTGGCCGACGAAACGGGCACCTTTGAATTCACATATGAAGTAACAGATGACATGGGTTGTTCAGACATGGCCAGTGTCACCATTATTGTCAAAGAACAACCCATGGCCTCGGCCGGTGAGGATGATGCGGTCTGCGAATTAAGCTATACCCTGCAAGGATCTTCGCAGCCGGTTTTAGCAGGTGAATGGACCCTGGCGGCCGGACCGGGAACGGTGAGTTTTACCGATCTGACCGACCCCACCTCAGAGGTTGTTGTTTCCGAAACAGGCAGCTACACCTTTCTCTGGAGTGTGGAATTGAATGGCTGCCTGCACAGCGATGAAGTGACCATTACTTTTTCGCCGTTACCGACACCCGGCATAATGAATGACAGTTCGGTTTGCGGATTATCTATAGATCTAGTGGCCACACCCGACATGGGCTCCGGCCAATGGCAGAAGACAGCGAGCGACGGAGAAGCTCTTTTCGACGATGACGGCGCACCGGAAACCAACGTGCAGGTGAACTTGCCGGGGGAATATACCTTTACCTGGCAAGAAACCTCCGGCGCCGCCTGCTCCGGAGAAGCCAGCGTTGACATCACCTTTTTACCCCAGGCCGTAGCTCTGATCGATCCCCTGCCCGAACGCGGCTGTTCGCCCTACGAAATCACCTTTAACAATGTCTCCGAAAATGCCGACAGTTACCAGTGGGAGTTGGGCGGAGGGGTGACTTCCACCGAAGCCTCCCCCGTTTTTACCTATGAAAATCTGACCGACCAGCTGCGCACTTACAACGTAACGCTGACGGCCCATAATTCTCACAATTGTAATGACAGCTTCACCTTTCCGATTGAAATAGCCCCCAAGCCCATTGCCAGAGCCTCGGCCGATCCGGTGGAAGGCTGCGCCCCGCTCCAGGTTCAATTGGCCAACACATCAGTGGGCGCCACCCTATACGAATGGGATTTTGGAGATGGCAGTGACCCTTCCAACGAAGCGACCCCTCAGCATATCTTTGAGAACAACAATTCTTTTGTCGTCGCCTACCAGGCCACCCTTCATGCAGAAAACGATTTTGGCTGCAGCGATGAAGTCCCCGTTCCTATCACCGTCTATCCTTCCTTCCGGACCACCCTGACCGCAGTACCTGAAGAGGGCTGTTCGCCCTTGGATGTGACATTAACAGCCACGCAGGGAGCGTCGGATTATCAATGGGACTTTGGCGATGGCAGCACGGCAACCGGTGATAGGCAAATCACACACACCTTTGTCAATGCAGGCAGTTTCGACCGCAGTTTCGAGATAACAGTAACTGGCACCAACACTTTCAATTGCACAGCCTCCGCCATCACATCCGTCACTGTTTTTCCCTCACCTGAGACCAGTTTTGATGTGGCACCGACTGAGATGACCATGCCCCAAAGGGAAGTCACCCTCACCAACACACCCAGGGGGAAGGGTGGGAATACATGTGGGACATGGGTGATGGTACCAACTCTACCAATCGCCATCCGGGCTCGCATAGCTACTCACTTTCAGGCAGCTATACCATAACCCTGACCGCTTACAACGAATTGTGCAGCGACGTGGCCACCCATCCGGTTCTGATACACCCCATGCCGCCGCTGATCGACTACGGGAACCCCGCCAGCGGCTGCCCACCCCTGGAGGTGCCATTTTACAATAATACGATAGACGCCACCACCTATTTATGGGAGTTTGGCGATGGCCGCATGTCGCACGACCCCTCCCCAATCCACACCTACCAGACCCCCGGTACCTATAACGTACGACTTACCGCGACCGGTCCGGAGGTACATCCATCGCAGAAGATTTAATAGTTACCGTTTATCAAAACCCTACCGCCCTGTTTGACGTAATACCGAAGGCATTTACCTGCCAGGTGAGCGCCCCGTATTTATCAACCGCTCAGAAAATGCCGTCTCCTACCTCTGGGATTTTGGGGATGGCAATAGCTCGACCGACTTTGCACCGTCGCATCAATACAGCGGACCGGGTTTATACAGCATCGCTCTTACCGCCACCAGCGAAATGGGTTGTGAAGACACCTACACCCTCAACGAAGTTCTCAAAGTAGAACAGGGCGGAGAAGTCGTCTTCCCCAACGCCTTTACCCCCAACCCCGAAGGCCCCTCAGGCGGTCGTTACGAGTATGGGAGTCCCCGCAACACCGTCTTTTACCCCTCCACCCAAAAAGGAGTGGTAGAATATCAGTTGCAAATATTTACGCGCTGGGGCGAAATTATTTTTGAGAGCGACGATGTTGAAATCGGATGGGACGGCTATCACAACAACACACTGGCGCCGCAAGGGGTTTATATATGGCGGGTTCGCTACAAAACAGCCGACGGGCAGGTAAGAATCAAGGCCGGCGATGTGACATTAATCAGATAAGAAGGGATGGATGATGAATAGGAAGGCAATATTTGATATATGGATACCCTTAAGGTGGATGCCGTTATTGTTTTTAATAATGACCGGTCCGGTCCGGGGTCAGGACATGCATTTTTCGCAGTTTTATGCGGCCCCCCTTTATCTGAGTCCATCGTTGGCTGGCGCCACCGATGGTGCCCGACTGGCCATGACCTATCGCAACCAGTGGCCCGGCATTACCAAGGCCTTCTCAACCTCCGCCGTTTCATTCGACAATTTTTTTGCACCTTTTAATAGTGGCATTGGCATACAGCTGATACAGGACCGGGCAGGCAGTGCCAACCTCACCTTTACCCATGCCGCGCTGCAATACTCCTATAATGTGCGTCTGGGTGATGCATGGCAGTTTGTCCCCGGCATTCAACTGGCCTACGGCAGTCGGGCCTTGGATTTCAGCAAACTGATATTCGGCGATGAGCAGATCGGTTCCGGTGCTTCGGGTTCATGGGACCGACTGGCCAATGAGAACACCGAGTTCATCGACTTTGCCGCCTCAGGTCTGGTTTACAGTCCCTATTTTTGGGCCGGACTCACCATTGACCATCTGGCACAGCCGGAACATTCCTTTTTAGGGGAAGGCGTGCAACTGAACCGCAAATATGTTCTTTTTGGCGGAGCAATATCTGGACCGAAAAGCGCAAGCGCTTTGGTATGGACAGGGCCTTCTCAACCAGTTTCCGCTTTCAGCGCCAGAACAGCTACAACCAGCTGGATGCCGGTTTTTACTGGCTCAACAGTCCCATTGAATTGGGCATCTGGTACCGTGGCCTGCCGATTTTCTCAAAAGTTGACAGCCGTATCAATCACGATGCCATTATCCTGTTAATGAGCTACAAATACGGCCCCTTTAGAATTGGCTACAGCTACGACATCACCGTCAGCAACCTGGCCCTTCAAAGTGCCGGTGCCCATGAACTGTCACTGATTTTTGAATTCAATCAACAAGCACAGCTAAGGTTGGGCGGCCGTCGACCGGCAGTCCCCTGTAGCGACTCAGCCAATCCGCTCATCAATGATTCCAAAAAATATAACCGGAAATCCAGACGCTTGTTTTAAGGTGGCTTTATGATCCCGAATTCCCTTAACGGCGCTTTTATCCATCCTGGCCAGCCACGCCTATGGTCCTGTGTTACGTATCATTCTGGATCCAAAACCATTTGAACCCGCTCTTTCACGAAATCTACCGGCTCATCGCGCAAAGCCCCCGTCCAATTAATCCATCCAAAATGGTCCATCATCTGAATGGGCAAAAATAAAAACCGGAGACCTGTAAAGATCTCCGGCTTAATTTTTACGCCTTCCGCCAAATTATTTAATCTCAATCATGCGGGAAGGTTTCGGTTTCACTTCTTCACGTTTATGAAGGGTCAACTTCAAAATACCATCTTTATAGGCGGCATCGATTTTTGAATCGTCCACCTCATTGCGAGGAATGGCAAAAGAGCGGCGGAATCCGGTGTAACTAAACTCACGACGGGTAAAACCTTTGTCTTTTTCCTCCTTGTTCTCCTCTTTTTCACAAGCAATGGTCAGCACGTTGTTGTTCACCTCCACTTTAAAATCTTTCTTTTCAAGGCCGGGTGCTGCCACCTCAATCTCGTACTCATCTTCAGTTTCCCGCACATTTACGGCAGGAACCGAACGATTGCCTGAAAAAGCGGGTGTATTAAAAACATCCCCACCAAAAAAATCATCAAAGATGTTTGAAATGTCAGGCAGCTGGTTGTTGAATCTTCTTACAATTGTCATAACTATGTCCTCCTAAATTTAAGTTAAACTTTAATAGATTGTTTTCTGGTAGGAAAATTACAAAGGCTGTACCAACCTCATAAACAGGACATAGTGTCATTATTTCAACCTTGCGAGTGCCATATTGGCGCTCACCACCCTTCAAAAACTGCCGATATGGCAGCAACACCTTACTACCATTAACAACAAGGCCATCACATCCTGCGACGCCACAATCTTCTGAATACATTACCGGCCAAATATCCCTTCAGATTCAAAGGCCTGCCATTCCGGTCCGCCTTCCACCACAATTTAAAATAGCAATAACATAGAGGTAACACTCACGCCACAATAAAAGAAGACATTTGTGCCGGGATTATTTATTTATCTCCTAACAATTCCTGTGTGTAAAGCGCCGTGTCTAACGAGGCACGGCGCTTTTAACAAGAAAACCTGCGAAAATGACTAAACATTTCCCGCAGGTTTCTTATTTCAATGCGCCCAAGGGCGCGATATCTTTAATCCTATTCTTCCTTTTTATCAGCAGCATCATCAGAGGCTTCCGGTTGATCTTCTGCCTTAGGCGCCTCCGGCTTCTTTTCCACCTTCTTCTCCTCAACATACAACTTCACCTTGATGGCATTCAATCCTTTGGGACCTTTTTCCGTTTCAAATGTCACCTTATCTCGCTCACGCACCCTGTCCAGCAGTCCATTCAGGTGAACAAACACACTTTCCTGGGTTTCTAAATCCTTGATAAAACCGTAGCCTTTAGAATCGTTGAAAAACGTCACTACTCCGGTTCGTATAAAATCTTCAGGTGTTAATTCTCTTTGACGTGAAACACTGATTTCGATATCTTCCAGTTTCACTTCCTTCTTCTTTTTGTCCGGATCGGGCGGAGTAGAAGTAATGTTGCCATGCTCATCCACATAAGCAATCATATCATCAGCACTTTGCTTTTCGCGGTTCTCTTTCTTTTTCTCTTTCTCTAACTTCTTCTTCTGCTTCTTTTTTTCTCGTTCTTTTTTACCAAAAGTTTCTTGCGATCTTGCCATATATAATATTATAACTGTAATGTTTTCCCGGTACAAGTGTCCGAAAAACTGTAATAAAAAACATTTCTGCCGACAAAGGTACAATAAAAGTCGGAACAAACAACATCCTCAGGTATCATTGACTGGCTGAAAATTACCGCATAACCCATCCGGAGGTGCTCAAAAACATCCATTTATTCGGTCCGTTTAACGAACTTTATTGAAGATGAAATGTTTTCCCTAGAATACTCATTTTCTTTTTTTTATATGAATACATCAACACAAGAACAAGCAATGTACAAGCAAGCCACTCCCAACGACACTTTCGAAACATTTCTGGTTAACCTAAAATCGAGAATGAGAAACGTATTCCATGAGCGGGCGGACATCAGCCAACTGGCCACCAAACGTGGCATGCCCCCCTTTGTCATGCGTGAACTAATGGACATCCAACCTCTGGCGGTGGGCATACCTTCAGAATATGGTGGAAGAGGCTGCAAAATGGATGAAAACATTGCCCTACTAGCAACGGCGTCCTATGAATCACTGGCCTTATCACTTACATTCGGCATCAACTCCGCCCTTTTTCTGCAACCGGTGGCCAAATACGCCAACGAAGCATCCAAAAAGAAAGTGTTCAGTGATTTTATCAACCACCAGAACATGGGCGGCTTAATGATAACCGAACCTGATTTCGGCAGTGATGCCCTTAACATGCAAACATCCTTCACAGAAAAAGACCAGCACTACCATATAAAAGGCACCAAGCATTGGGCCGGATTAACAGGATGGGCCGATTACTGGCTGCTGACTGCCCGGGAGAAAACAGCCTCGGGCGATTTAAAACGCGACATAGATTTCTTTATCTGCAACGTAAATCAGCCCGGACAGCGCATAGAAGTCGAAGAAGTCTACGAAAACCTGGGGCTCTATCAAATCCCTTACGGTCGCAACAAACTGGATGTGCGCATACCTCAGATGCAGCGTCTCATTCCCAAAACCACCGGCGTAAAAATGATGTTGGATTTACTGCACCGAAGCAGAATGCAGTTTCCGGGTATGGCCATGGGCTTTATTCACCGCATGCTGGACGAAGCCTTGAACCATGCCAAAAAACGACAGATAGGCGGAAAAGATTTATTGAGTTACGACCAGGCACAGCACCGCATTTCCAAATTGCAGGCCTATTACACCATTGCTTCCGCCATGTGCGCCAACAGCAGTAAGGTAGCCGGCATCGAAAACGACCTCAGCCTCATTGGTTTTGAAGCCAATTCGGTCAAAAGTTACGTCACCGACATGATGCAGGAAGCGGCCCAATCGACCACCCAACTGGTCGGTGCCCAAGCCTACAAGCTCAACCACATAGCCGGTAGGGGCATTACCGACAGTCGCCCCTTCCAGATTTTTGAAGGTTCCAACGACATTCTGTATGCCCAGATTTCGGAAGCATTGGTTAAGATGATGAAGAAGACCAAAGAGAGCAATCTGTTTCAGGCCTTGAAAAACAATGCCCTGACCCAGAAATCGGCCGAACTCTACCGCAGGCATCTCGATTTTAATCTGGATACTTCCCTGCCACAGCGCAAGCTGGTGAAGCTGGGACAGATTGTAAGCCGCATTGTTTCTTCACAAATGGTCATCAACTTAGGAGAAAACGGCTTTAACAAGCAGCTAATCACCAATGCGGTTAACACGCTGGAACAGGAAGTTTCCTCATTATTGGCCGGATTTAACTACAGCCAAACCGCCCTGGTGGTGGAAGGCTATGAAGAAAACAGCTCGTGGAGAAAATTTTTATAACGTAAAACCAGCCATTTTTAAATCCTCCCAAAATTTAGGATAGGATTTGGTCACCACCATGTGATCCTCAATGGCAAAAGCCCTTGTCGTTTTTAAAGCGGCCGGCGCAAAGGCCATCGCCATGCGATGGTCTTTGTAGGTTTTAACAACGATGTCCGATTGAGGGGCTGTCTTCTCACCCTTCCAGACTAAGTTGTCCTTATCATTGGTTTCCAGAAGGAAACCAAATTGACCCAGTTCCGTGACCAGGGCCTGAATGCGATCCGTCTCCTTAATTTTCAGCGTATGCAGACCCGTCAGTTTAAACGGCACCCCTAAAAACGCACAGGTCACCGCAAAAGTCTGCGCCAAATCCGGCTCCTTCGAAAAATCATGGCTGAAATGCGCCGTCACCTCTCCGGTATTGCTAAGGGTCAGTCCTTTTTGGGACGACTTACTCTTAACGCCCAATTTCACAAACAATTCCGCCACGGCGGCATCGCCCTGCCAGCTGTAGCGGTCGAGCCCCTTCAGCACCACCGATGCCCCTTTTCCGGCCAGCGCCACCGCCTCAAACCAATAGGAAGCAGCACTCCAGTCGGCCTCCACCTTCGCCGCCACGGGCTGATAGACAGCCACCGGCACTGTTATTTTATTGTCCACCCATTGACATTTCACACCATACTGCTCCATCAACTTGAGGGTCAGATGAATGTAAGGACGCGACGTAATCTCCCCCGTTAAATTCAGCGTCAGTCCTTGTTCCATATAAGGCCCCACCATGAGCAAAGCAGAGATGTACTGACTGCTCACGTTGCCGGGCAGTTCCAACTCCCCGCCGGTCAGTGAGCTCCCAAAAATGCGCAATGGCGGAAAACCTTCCTTCTCCATGTATTCCACCTTACCGCCCAGTTGGTTCAAGGCATCCACCAGGACGTGAATGGGCCGCTGTTTCATACGCGAGCTTCCGGTGATGGTCCACTCGCCCACAATCTTCGCCAAATAGGCCGTCAGAAAGCGCATGGTCGTCCCCGCCGCACCAATGTCAAACGCCCGGCTGTTAGAGTTGAACACCCGAAGCATGGCTTCGGTATCATCGCTGTCGGAAAGGTTTTTAATGGGATGCGGACTGTAACTGAGCGCGTTCAATATCAAAAGCCGGTTACTGATACTTTTTGAAGCCGGTAAATCAATTTCAATCTTGTTTAACTGCTGAGGAGCCTGAACGGTAACGGACATATATGCTTAGATGTTAGATGTTAAATAGTAGTTTAAAGCCGCCACAACCTCATCTTTTTCGCAATGGGTGTTGATGGCCACATCGCCGGGTTGGCGCAACAGGGTAAAATTCATTCGACCGGACTGGTTTTTTTTATCGTGCGTCATGGTCTCATATAAATAATCAAAATCGGCGGCTGAGTATTCAAAAACACCATACACCCTTTTGGTGTATAGGCTCAGCTGGTCCACCAAATCCATGGGGAAACCCAGCTTCGCATGCGCCAGATAGAGCTCTGCCACCATGCCAAAGGCCACGGCATAGCCATGCAAAAGCGGACGGTGGCGTTTGAGGGCCAAACTCTCAAAGGCATGCCCAATGGTATGCCCCAGGTTCAGGGCTTTGCGAATATTTTTCTCTAAAGGATCGGCCGTCACCACATCGTCTTTGATTATAATGGAAGCCGCCACCAATTCTGTCAGTTCCTGCCAGTCCGGATTCCGGATATCAAAAGCCAGAGTGCGATCGAGAAATTCATTGCTTTTTAAGTAGGCGTGTTTGATCATCTCGGCAAAACCTGAAATCAGGTTAGCTTCATCCAGAGATTTCAGTAACGATATATCGACCAACACATGTTTGGCCTGCATAAAGGAACCGATTTCATTTTTATAGCCCTTGAAATTAATGCCTGTCTTGCCCCCGACTGAGGCGTCCACCTGCGCCAGCAGCGTGGTAGGAATATTGATAAAATCAATGCCTCTTTTAAAAGTCGCCGCCGCAAATCCGCCCAAATCACAGGGCATACCGCCACCCAGATTAATCAGCAAAGAGTGCCGCGTGGCACCTCCTTCCACCAAAGCCTCCCAGACACGAATCAAGGACGCCGTGTCCTTATGTTCATCTCCGGCCCCAATCACAATGCAGCGATCGGCACTGATTCCCGGCACCTTCTCAATAATCGGAAAACACAACTTCTGCGTATTTTCATCCGTTACAACAAAAACCTTTTCATTTTGATAAGGTTCCATCAAATGGGCCAAATCCTTGGCCAGATCCTCGGCCAAATAAACATCGGTTTCCTGCGTATGTAGAGATTGCATGAGCTATAAAGTATCTAAAATGGAAACTAAAACATGTTGCTTTCATGGCCACCGTCTGAGACATTTCCCCGACCAGCACAACAACCCTGCAAAAATAAGACTTTTCAACGAGAGTGCCTTCTTTTAAAAATTGAAAACGCCCAGCCATTTATTTTGTATATACAACTAAAGTCCTATTTTTGTATTTCATTGTTTTCAAAACCCCCAAATCAACCTTAACACCTTAATATGCCCCCAAGCACCTTCTACACTAAAACATTGCCAAAGTGCCTTCTGCACCTCAGCTATTGCAGATCTTTATCTTCTTCATGCCACCTCCTAATTAACCCTATTTCATTATGAAACCAAACCACTTAAAAGTCGTTGGATTATATGTTTTTTCTTCATTGCTGGTTTTTAAATTTCTCATTCTAGCATCATGTGAAGACACCAAAATAGAGAGCCCATACTCCATTGACCTTAAAAGACTCGCAGTCAAAGAATTAGTTATTGACAGCATTTTTGCGGTAGACCAGATCATTCAGCTGGAAACCACAGAAGAATCACTCATCAAATACATCAGTAAAATATTTCTATCAGAAGATTACATTGTCATTCTGGATGTGCATGGTAATTCCGCCTTGGTGTTTAACTCGAATGGCTCTTTTGTTTCCCGAATAGCCAGACATGGCAGAGGTCCCGGAGAATACATCCGACTATCGGATGTATATGTGGATTTTGAAGGTAATACAATTTACTTATTAGATGGATGTAATTCAAAAAAAGTGCTTAAATATTCTTTAAACGGACGGTTCCTAAAAGAAAACAGCATTGATTTTTGTGCCTCTGCGTTTACTAGGGTTGAAGAGAATTGTTTCGTATTTTCATTACCAGCCGCGAACCATTTTAACGACACCATTGAATACTCTGCTATTGTTGCAACGGATTCAGTCTATCAAAGAAAATGGTCAGGAATGCCCTTTGACAAAAAATGGTCGGGACATACTTATTTGTCAGCGATAACAAATACTATCTTTTCCAATTTCAATAATGAAACGTTTTTTGTTCCATCACTTCCGCGTAGCGTAAATAAAGTATATAAAATTACATCTTCATCTGTAGAACCCTTTCTTGAAGTCAATCCAGACAACAACCGGAAACTATCGGAATTACTTAAAAAGCTTGGCCCTAAGAACAATGAGACCTTCAATCAAATCCAACAATCAGATTTGTACTACAATTTGAACACTTTTCATAAAACAGGCGACTTATTCTTTTTTTCCATCGTTAAAGGACATGAGAGGGTTTTTATTGCACATAAAAAAGGGACCAATGATTACTTGTTTCAAAAATATGGTACGAGAGATGACCACCATGGCCCCTTAAGCCTATACTTTTAAATGAAAAGATGCTCATTAATGAGATTGCACCAAATTTAATAAGACGTGACAGTTTTTCGCTCTTTAACTCAATCAAACCTAAGCTAAAAGCCGAAGACAACCCGGTACTGGTAACCTATATTGTAAAGAAAAGCCAAACTCGGTCAAAAAAATGAACCCGTGGCTTCTAAAACAGGAAGAAAACACTGTTCCAATTCTTGGTTTTGATAATGATCTGATTGAAAAGGCGCCTCCATTTTGGCCGTATTATATTAATGCCGAGAATGCTGTCAGCGTCATCAACCCAAGCTCCTTAAGCAAAGAGCAACTATTGGCATTTGATTGTAACGAAAATGACAATCCCATTTTATTCATTGGAAAATTAAGGTGAGGGCTTCTGAAGTTTTATTTGGTGTCACCGAATTCTTTTGCTTTTTAGCTTGTTTTTTTGTTTTTTGCAATGCCCAAATGTTATATCGATAACAGAATAAACAAAGATAAAATTTGAATGAGCATAAATCCTGTTCAAAAAATGACTGGCTTTATTCTTCATGCTGGTTCAAAGGGCAACAACCAAATTAAGAGCATACTCAAATGAACAATAAAAAAACAGCCGGTAAGTACATTAAAACTTTTGCCATTAGCTGGCTCACAGCTCTGGCGCTTTTTGTGTTGTCGGTGGTCGTTAAAAACGACCTTCCTGTGGCAGCCCAAATAGCTTTGGGTGTATTGGTGGTGCTCATTGCGGTGTTCTTTGCCAGCGGCGGGTATCACTACATTGAAATAGAATCGGAGAAAGATCTGTTTCGAATTAAATATTTCAATCTTTTCCCGATGGGGCGTGAATACAAGTCGATTCAAATTCCGTGGTCGCGCTACCGCAAGCATGAAATTAAACCATCTTTTAACGGACTCTTTCATCACCTCTATATTTATGAGCAGACCAGGGGAGGACTGGCACGTTATCCCGCCATTGGTTTTTCGGCCCTCAACGCGGCCGAAAGAGAAAAGATATTGACCTTCCTAAAAAAGATGGAAAAATAAACCCTACTGGTCAACCTCCATTCACCCATAACCCAACCCATCATGTTAAAACACCAAATTGCTTTAAGTCTCATCAACGGCATTGGCCCCAAACTGGCCCGTAATCTCATCACCTATCTTGGATCGGTGGATGCTGTTTTCTCCCCCGAATCAAAATTCGAAAAAATACCCGGTATCGGTTCGGTCATGGCCCACAAGCTAAAAAATCTGGATAAGGGGAGTCTGCTGGCCCGCGCCGAACAAGAGATTGACTTTATTCAAAAACACCACTTACAAACCTACTTTTTTACGGAAGATAATTACCCCCGTCGCTTATCGTATTGTGAAGATGCCCCCTTATTGCTTTTTGCTAAAGGGAAGGTAGATTTCGAACTCCCCAAAATCATCAGTATTGTAGGCACCCGTCGGCCAACGTCCGACGGGCTCATCCTCTGCGAAAAGCTGATTGCCGACATCGCCCAAAGACATCCCGGAACTTTGATTGTGAGTGGGCTGGCCTATGGCATCGACATCTGCGCCCACAGGGCAGCGCTGAAAAACAAGCTGCCAACTGTGGCGGTTCTGGCACACGGACTGGACCGGATTTACCCGGGAACGCACAGTCAGACAGCCCGTGAAATCACCCAACAAGGTGCACTGCTCACAGAATTCATGACCGGCACCAATCCCGACAGGCCCAATTTTGTGAAGCGCAACCGCATAGTCGCCGGTATATGTGATACCGTGGTGGTGGTTGAATCGGCCCACAAGGAGGAGCCCTCATTACCGCCGGCATTGCTGCCAGCTACAACCGCGACGTGCTGGCCTTTCCGGGACGGGTCAACGACACCGCCTCAGGCGGTTGCAACAAGCTCATTAAAACCAACATTGCGGCCCTTATTGAATCCATTGAAGATCTGGAATACGCCCTGGGCTGGGAGAGCCAGACCAACAACGAACAATCCACCCAAGGTGCTCTGTTCAAAGCACCCGACAGTCCCGAAGAAAAAACCATCATGGATCTCCTGATCACGGAAAAAGAAATGAACCTCAACCTCCTCAGTATGTCCTGCGGCATCCCCATTCCCAAACTATCGGCCACCTTACTCGACATGGAGTTCAAGGGACTGATCAAAAGCAGGCCGGGCGGGATTTTTAAGTTGCTGTAGTAGCACATTGGAGGACTTACAGAAAGAACTGGAGAAATATCATGCTTTAAAATATATGCTGTTGATTTTGCAACTAAATATAGTTACATTTGTATTATGTCTAAAAGGGAAAAGTTAATAGCCCGTTTTTTGACTATGCCATCAGATTTTCATTACGATGAAATGGTTAAGCTTTTAGGCTATTTTGAATTTAGAGAAATAAAGAAAGGGAAAACCTCGGGTTCCCGGGTTAAATTTATGAACCCCCATGGATTGCCCATAATGCTTCATAAGCCACATCCATCGGGTATTTTGAAGCAGTATCAGTTGAAACAATTAAAGGAGGTATTAGGATTATGAAACGAGCTAAATGAGAAATTTTTCACAGAGTGAAATAATTATTTGCGAGTTCCATGTGGCAATTAAAAATCAAATTATAGACACATGAAAAATTTAGAATATAAAGGATATACAGGAAGTATTGAATACAGCAAAGAAGATGATTTGTTGTATGGAAAAGCTCTTGGCATCAATGGCCTGATATCCTATGAAGGAAAAACAGGCAGGGAGTTAGAAGTTGATTTTAAAGAGGCTGTCGATGCCTATTTAACCGACTGTATGGAAGAAGGAATTACACCTGAAAAGCCCTTTAAAGGCAGCTTTAACGTGCGGATTTCAGCCGAGCTTCATCAGAAAGCAGCTTTGCTTGCGATGGAGGATAAAATGTCATTAAACAACTTTGTTGCAGAATCTATTAGAGAAAGAGTTTTTCGGACATTTGGAAAATCATCCCCCCGCACCAGTAGGTAAAGCGGTGATTATTCAATTCATTGTACCAACAGTCTGTCAAAATTGGCCAAGGTCGGCTGAGGAACGAAGACGTTTATATACCCTTGACCGGTTTTGAAGCCGATTAGTCCTTTGCATTTGAGATTGATTTCAAATATCTATTTTCATTCGGTCGCTAGATTTTAAATCTTTTTCATAAAGATTGTAGGTTGACAAGGGTAATTCTTTTGTTCCAACTTTTTCAAAACCCAATTTTTCATAGTAACTGCATAGCTTGGGGTTTTTAGAGTCCGCATCAAGTCTTAAATATCTACAATTGTCCTCCTTCGCATTTTCTTCTATTTGCTGTATTATTTGATTGCCAATTCCTTTTCCGTTGTACTTGTCGGTGACAACTAAGGAATGAATATATCTTGCTTTTTCTTTTTGTTTTCCCCAATACAACAAATCCTCCTCCATTATTCTAACCATTCCTAAACATTCACCATTCAAAGTCTGGACAAAATAAAACTCATCATTCTGGATACCTTCATCCACCCATTTTATTTTTTCTATTGGTGGATTTATCCAGTACTGCCAGTGGTCAATATTCATCCTATTAATTTTTTCAGCAGCGTTTCTGAAAAGTTGCAAAACCGTTTGCTTGTCCTTATTCCCGACTTGTTTAAATACAATGTTCATAAAACTTTTTTTGGTCAAATAGTCGCTAAAATCAACACCTCCGACCAAATATATAGATTAATTGGCATTGTTCTTCCGACAAGCCCAATTTTGTGAAACGAAACTGCATTGTGGCCGACATTGCCGTCACCTACAATAAAGCCTCAAACAACAACTCCACCGGATGCACCGCATCACGCTGGGTGCCATCTTTAATTTGATGGCGACAAGAGTGGCCCGGAGCTACCAAAAGCGTACTTTCAGGTGTTTGTCGCACATGGGGAAAGAGGGTCAGTTCTCCGATTTTCATGGACAGGTGATAGTGTTTCTCTTCGTAACCAAAACCGCCGGCCATGCCGCAACAACCTGAAGGGATTTCGGTGGCGCTGTAGTTTTTGGGGAAGGAAAGGACTTCTTTAATGATACTGGTGTGCGACAAAGACTTTTGGTAGCAATGGGCATGAAATTGTATGTCGCGCTCCGCGTCGGTAAAAGCAGAGGGGAGAATGCGACCGGCCTTCATTTCGCGGTGCAAAAACTCTTCAATGGTGAAAGTGTGTTCGGCTGTATCCAGCGCTTGTTGGCGCATCGACTGTGGCACCAAATCGGGGTATTCATCTCTAAAAGTCAGCACAGTAGAAGGCTCAATACCCACCAGTGGCAAATCTGCCGTCACCCGTCTCTTTAATTTATGAAGGTTGTGTTTGGCGATGACGCCCGCACTGCGCACAAAGCCCTTACTGATTTGGGTGCGACCACTCTCTTTGATGGGTGCCAGCACCACCCCATAACCCAAACGATGTAATAAAAGAACGGTTTTGATACCTATCGGACTGTCGTAAAAATTGGTAAACTCATCGGCCAGGAGCATGACCCTACCGTTGGGTCGCTCATCAATCAATCCGCCCTGGCGGTGAAACCAGGTATCGAAGCGCTTGGCGCTGTAGGTCGGCAATGTGCGCTCCTTGCTGATGCCGGCCAAACCATTCAAGCGCCGCTTTAACCAGAGCGTTGAAAGCAGGGGATTGGCCAGTTGGCGAAAGGGGAACAGCCAGCGGTTGATGAGCGGCAGATGGGCCATGACCCTAGTGCCAAAATCCACGCCCCGCTGATCATGAAAATACTGCATGAACTCCGCCTTTAACCGGGCCATATCCACCCCTGAGGGACACTCACTTTTACAGGCCTTGCAACTCAGGCACAGATCCAAAACGCCGGCCATCTCATCCAGCCCCATGCCATCGACCTCCTTTTGCCCCTGCAAAAAGGCGCGAAGGGCATTGGCGCGTCCACGGGTGGAATGCTTCTCATCGCGGGTGCCCATATAACTGGGACACATGGTGCCGCCGGCCAGACTGCTCTTGATGCAGTCGCCCGAACCGCTGCACCTTTCCACGGCACGCAGCAAGCCGCCGTCGGCCGTCCAGTTGAAAGCCGTTGGCTCAATGACCTTCTTAGCTTCTGGCTGATAACGAAAGGACTGATCCATGGGTGGTGTGCCGGTAATTTTTCCGGGGTTCAACAGACCCTGCGGGTCAAAAACCTTTTTGACCCTTTTCATCAATTCATAATTGGCAGCGCCACCATCAAAGGGATAAACTCTCCGCGGAGGCGACCATCGCCATGCTCGCCGCTCAGCGAGCCATGGTATTTTTTAACGATGCCGGCCGTTTCTTCGGCGATCTGACGAAACAACTTAATATCAGCACTCTCCTTCAAATTCAAAACAGGTCGGATGTGCAACTCTCCTGATCCTGCATGGGCGTGATAAACGCAACTCTTGCCAAATTTGCCCAGCATGGCGTTAATGTCTTCCACATAGGCCGGCAAATCGTCCACCCGCACGGCAGTGTCTTCAATCAGGGTGACCGGTCGGGCATCGCCCTTCATGTTGGACAAAACGCCCAGTCCCGCCTTCCGCAATGCCCATACCCGGGAAATCTCTTTCCCTGTTACGATAGGGAAAGCATAACCCAGTCCCAATGCCTTGAATGCAGCAGTTAATCCGGCTGCCTTCTCAAAGATCGTGGCTTCCTCCTCCCCCGACAACTCAATCAGCAACAAAGCCGCCGGATCTCCCTCCACAAAAAAGCGGTTGGTCCGTTGCAGCGGATTGTCGAGCGTTAAATCCAGTATTTTTTTATCCATCAACTCCACCGCATCGGGCGAGTGGTGGTGCACTGCCTCAATGTTTGCCAGCAAAGCCTCTTGCAGAGAGGAAAAATGGGCACACAACAGGAGCTTGTGCGGCGCCGGAACCGGCACCAAAGCCACCTTTACAGAGGTCATAAATAGCAGGGTACCTTCCGATCCGGCAATCAATCGGGCCAGATTAAACAGTTCACCCTGCGGATTAAAAGGGGCGGTATCCAGCAAAACATCCAGGGCATAACCTGAATTACGTCGTTTGATATCGGGATGGGGAAATTCTTTTCGGATTTGCTTACGGACCGGGTTATCGGTATAAATCTCCCGCATGAGACGGTAGATATCACCCTCAGCGCCTTCTTCCCGGCACTTCTTGTCAAACTCCCACTTCTGCATAGGTCGGAAAGTCACCTCATCGCCACTGGCCAAAAATCCCTTCACCTCCAGAATGTGATCCCGGGTACTGCCATAGACCATGGAATGCGACCCACAACTGTTATTGGCCACCATGCCGCCCATGGTGCAGCGGTTAGACGTGGAAGTCTCCGGGCCAAAAAACAGTCCGTGACGACCGGCAGCCCGGTTCAAGTCATCCAGCACCACCCCCGGCTCCACTTCGGCCCAGCCTTCCTGGGCATTGATTTCAAGGATGTGGTTCAGGTGGGCCGATACGTCTACCACCACGCCATTGCCCACCACTTGTCCGGCCAGGGAAGTCCCCGCACCACGCGGTATGAGCGGGATCCCCTTTTGGGCGGCCCAGCGGACAATCATGGAAACATCCGTGACATCACGCGGCAATATAACGGCCTGCGGTAAGGCTTGATAAACAGAAGCATCGGTAGCATACAAAGTGCGGGAAACCGTATCGGTCAGCACTTCACCTTTCAAAAGATTATCGAGTTCCCCAAGGGGGTTCGGATCATCCATGGAAACAGAAAGTATTGGTTTGAAGCGCTAAAATAGTAATAATAATGTAAATTTGCGGTCGATTAGGTTTTTGTGTCGCTACCGCGCCACAAAACAAAAGGGAATCCGGTTAAAATCCGGAGCCGAAGCGAAGCGTAGTCCCGCGAAGCGGGATGGAAAAAAGGCAAAACGAACCACTACTTTCTGATAACTGACAAGCCAGAAGACCTGCCAATCGCATCCTATTGTTTAACCACAACTTCGGGGAAAAAGTTGTCAAACATTTTTATCATGAAGGTCATTCAAAAAATCATTTTCGCATCAAAAGGTGCACGACTGCTTAGCAAGGGCTTGGGGCAGGTGAAAGTTTTATTATTTCTTTTCGCCCTCATGGGACCTATTGTTGTTAAAGCCCAGGACCGGCCCATGCGCATTGTATCGCTGGCACCTTCCCTCACCAAAAGTATTTATTATTTGGGTGGGGCGGATCAATTGGTGGGTCGCACCAGTTACTGTCACATTGCTGAAAAGGACAACAAAGAAGTGGTGGCCACAGCCATCTCGGTCAATGTTGAAAAAGTCATTACGCTTAAACCCGATTTGGTGGTGGCCTCAACCATTACCAATCCCGAGACACTGGAAATTATCAGACGGGCCGGCATCCCAACCAAAGTCCTTTCTACACCCTCCAATTTCGAAGTGCTCTGCACCCAGTTTCTGGAACTGGGTGATCTGATTGGTCAATCTGCCACGGCCGACTCTATTGTTCAGCATACCCGAAGGGAGGTCGATTTAATCAAGCATTCTTACCAGGACCAGCCACGCCAACAGTTCTTCTTCCAGATTGGGGCCAAGCCGCTTTTTACGGTGCTCGACAACACCTTTATGGCCGATTACATCACCTTTTCGGGTGGCGAAAACATTGCATCGGGCCTTACCAAGGGCACCCTTAACCGGGAATTTGTGCTGGTAAAAAATCCCGATGTCATCATCATCGTTAACATGGGCATAGTGGGTGAAGACGAAAAAAAGACCTGGGAGCTCTACCCCCACCTGAATGCAGTTAAAAACAATAAGGTGTTCTTTATTGAATCGGATATGGCCAGTACGCCTAACCCGCCGGATTTTCTTAACACCATGAAAGCCATCCAGAAAGAATTGCAATGACCAACAAATACCTCTCATGGACGCTCTTTACGCTGCTGCTGGTCATTTTACTGGTAGCCGCCTCCCTGTTGTCGCTGACTATTGGAGAAGCTTCTATTTCACTGACGGACATCCCCTCGCTGCTGCAACAAAAGGAGAGCATGGAATATTTCATTCTCACGCAGATACGCTTGCCCCGCATTGTTCTGGCTTTTGCCGTAGGCGGTGCTTTGAGTCTGGCCGGCGCCATTTTACAAGGCATCTTTCGCAATCCGCTGGTTGAGCCCTACACCCTGGGCATTTCGGGCGGCGCCGCTTTGGGTGTGGCCTTCGTGATTGTACTGGGCTTTCACCTGAGCATTGGGATGTTTATGCTGCCACTGGCGGGTTTTGCGGGGGCCATGACAACGATTTTAATCGTTGGCGTACTGGGTTTTCTGCGGGGCGGTACCGATATCAATAAAATGCTGCTCATTGGGGTGATGATCAGCTTTGTGGCCTCATCGGCATGATGTTTCTGATGTCGATCACCACCTCTGAAAATCTGCATGGCATTGTATTCTGGATCATGGGCTCGCTGGACGAGCCCAATAAAATGCTCATTCAAATCACGCTCTACTCAGCGCTGGCGGGACTCCTGATCAGCTACCTCTTTGCCCGTCCCCTCAACGCCTTGCTGCTGGGACAGGAAAAGGCGGCCTATCTGGGCATCAACAGCAAGACCACCATCCGCTTGTTGTTCCTTACGGCATCACTGCTAACAGGCATTTGCGTATCGGTGGCGGGGGTCATTGGCTTTGTCGGACTGGTTATTCCGCATTTGATACGGCTTGTGGCGGGGTCGGACTACCGCTTTTTGCTCATCGGGTCTTTTTTGGGTGGGGGCCTGTTTCTGGTGTTGAGCGACATTGTGGCCCGCACCATTATCTCGCCCAACGAGCTGCCCATAGGGGTGATTACCGGAATAGCCGGCGGCATTCTCTTTATCATTGTGTTGAACCAAAGCAGAAATAAGAAGCGGCATGGCATCTGACTACCTTAAAATAGACCAGCTCACCTGTGGATACGGCCATAGCTTTAACCTGCGGGAAGTCTCTTTTTCACTGGAACAGGGTGCTCTGGCAGGGATTATTGGTCCCAATGGTTCCGGCAAAACGACTTTGTTCAAGGGCATTTCGGGACAGCTGCCCACCAAATCGGGCCACATTCACCTGCACAATACCAGTCTGAGCCACCTCAAACTCAAAGAAAAGGCCAAAAAAGTCGCCGTGGTATCCCAATTCCCGGATACGGCCGACATTACCGTGGAAGATTATGTGCTGATGGGTCGCTTGCCCTATCGCGAGCCCTTCCAGTTTTTTGAGCCCCGTAAGGATGTGGTGATCGCCCGCAAATACATGCGGCTGACGGGGGTTTATGGCCATCGAAAGAAGTACCTGTCGCAGCTCAGCGGCGGAGAGCAGCAGCTCGCCGCCATTGCCCAGGCGTTGACGCAGGAGCCTGAGCTCCTGCTCATGGATGAGCCCACTTCCCACCTCGACATTACCCATCAGGTGGAAATCCTCAACCTCATCCAACGCCTCAATCAGGAAATGAACCTCACGGTATTGATGATCATCCACGATCTCAATCTGGCTGCAGAGTATTGTGATTATCTGATCATGATGAAGGACGGCGCCATCCATACCAAGGGCAGCCCGCAGGAAGTGCTCACCTACGAAAAAATTGAGCAGGTGTATGACACGGTGGTCGTCACCCAGACCAACCCCCTCTCGGGCAAACCGGCCATATTTCTGGTATCGGAAAATATTTTAAAAGAGATTCAGGCCAAATACGGTGGCATCCAACGATGACTTCGTCGAAACAGCTCCCTAAAACACCAAAAGACGAAGGAGTTTCACAAAATGTCGAAAAAGAAACAGTCTTCCTCAAGAATGAAGTGTAGGTTTGTTTAAACAAATTCTTCATCCATGAGAGTGTTTTTTATCATCCTTCTGATTATTGGCAGCCTCTTCCTGAGCCTGGCCAATGCCTCGACGCTTCCTTCCAAAGAGGAGGCGGTTCAAATATTGCGAAAAGCCAATAACTACTGGCAGGAGACCCATCCGGTTCCGGGCTGGGCTTTTTGGGACCATGCGGCCTACCATACGGGCAATATGGCGGCCTACGAGATCACAGGGATTTCCAGCTACCTGGATTACTCCCTGCAATGGGCAGAAATGAATGCGTGGATGGGGGCCAAATCGGACAACCCATCGACCTGGCGCTATGATTATGGCGAAACGGACCAGCATGTGCTGTTCGGCGATTGGCAAATTTGTTTTCAGACCTACATCGATCTGTACAACATCAAAAAGGAAGAGAAAATGATTGCCCGCACGCTGGAAGTGATGGAATACCAGATAGCCACAGATACCATCGACTACCTTTGGTGGGCAGATGGTTTATATATGGTGATGCCGGTCATGACCAAATTGTACTTATTGACGGGCGACGAGCAATACATCACGCGTCTGGTGGATTATTTCGAATACGCCAAAAGCATTATGTACGATGAGGCCACCGGACTGTTTTTCAGAGACCAGCGTTACGTATATCCCGCTCACCAATCGGTGAACGGCCAAAAGGATTTCTGGGCACGTGGCGTGGGCTGGGTGTTTGCCGGTCTGGCCAAAGTGCTGCAGGATCTGCCACAAGCGCATCCGCACAGGGCGCTATTTCAGGGACACTTTGTGGAAATGGCTGCCTCTTTGGCTGCCTGTCAGCAAGCAGAAGGTTACTGGACCCGCAGTCTGCTGGATCCGGAACATGCCCCGGGTTATGAAACCAGTGGCACGGCCTTTTTTACTTATGGCTTTTTATGGGGCATCAACCAGGATATTTTGGATGAGGCGACTTATTTGCCTCTGGCTTTAAAATCATGGGACTACTTGACGACCATTGCCTTACAGGAAAACGGAAGAGTGGGCTATGTACAGCCCATTGGCGACCGGGCCATTCCCGGCCAGGTGGTCGATGAAAACTCCACCGCCAATTTTGGCGTAGGTGCCTTCCTTTTGGCCACCAGTGAGATGATACGCAGATTGCCCGGGGATCTGCCCTTTTTCATGGAATCAATCAGTTTGGATGGTACCGACCTGGAAGTCCGTTTCAACGCTGAGCTGGATGCCGTATCTGCCCTTGACAAAACGCACTACACCATTCCGGGTGTTGAAATTGAAAGTATTGAGCTGGCAGCGGACCAAAGAGGCGTGATCTTATCCCTCCCAACGCTCACACCCGGCAGCCACACACTCTCCGTTCAGAACCTGATGAACACCCACGGCGGGTCCATCATAAGCGGTGAATCCCTGTCCTTTGTCTACACCGGCAACCTCACCGTAACTGCCAGCAGTTATGAAAGCGGCACCTCCAATACCCCGGAGCGAACCCTCGATCACAGTACCGACACCAGATGGTCGGCCTTCGGCATGGGCGAATGGTTGCTTTTTGATTTACAGGAAATCAGGGATGTTTCAGCTGTGGACCTCGCTTTTTTCAGGGGAGATACCCGCTATTCCAGCTTCAGCATAGAGGTATCGGAAGATGGCAGTAACTTCATGGAAGTCTATAACGGCCAATCATCCGGCACCACCATAGAGACAGAAAGCTATGCTTTTCCGACCCAAAGGGCCCGTTATGTAAGGATTACCGGATATGGTAACTCAGAAAGTTTGTGGAACAGCATCACCATGGTGGTGATCACCAGTACGGACATCTCAGTCGGCTTACCAACCGCCTATCAAGCATCCTCACTGCTTAGCATGCATCCGAATCCTTTAAAGGGACAGGTGCTTAACTTTTCCAGCTCCAAAGTCATTTCGGGCCAGACAAAAATTCAAATCTTCACCCTTTCTGGCGTCCTGCAGTACCAAAAGGACATCTCCTCCACCGGCACATCTTTCTCCCTGAGCGATTTAAGTCTGCCTGCGGGCCTCTATCAGGTCCTGCTGACGGGCAGTGATCTGAGCACCCACCGAATGAAACTACTGGTTCAGTAGGCCAATCGTATTTTTTCGTATATTTGAGTCACCATGTTGATGCCCCCGAAACTTAAGTCGGTTAACGCGCAGCAGCAAGGGACCAATTTATTTTTTACGGAAAAATTAAGGCCATTCAGCAGTTATGGAAAAAAGCATTTTTGAAATCACAAAAATGGACTGCCCTTCAGAGGAAAACCTCATCCGCATGAAACTGGATGGAATGGATGGCATCCGCGAATTGACCTTTGACCTGTCCAACCGCCAACTAACCATCTACCATCAAGGTCCACCCACTCCCATAGAAACCGCGCTCAGCAGTCTGAACCTGGGCAGCCGCAGGCTGTCCAGCCAGGCCAGTGCAAAAACCACTTTCTTAGAAGACAGCCATCAGAAGAAACTCCTGTGGACCGTCCTCATCATCAACTTTGCCTTTTTCATCATTGAGATGACCACCGGATTGATTTCCCGGTCGATGGGATTGGTGGCCGACAGTCTGGACATGCTGGCCGACGCCTTTGTCTATGCCATCAGCCTCTATGCGGTGGGTGGACCGCTGCTCCGCAAGAAAAAAGTCGCCAAAGTGGCCGGATATTTCCAGCTCACCCTTGCGTCGCTAGGCTTTTTAGAGGTACTGCGTCGATTTTTAGGTGCGGAAAAACTCCCCGATTTCAGCACCATGATAGTGGTTTCCATTCTGGCCCTTATCGCCAACAGCATCTGCCTTTACCTGCTTCAAAAATCCAAAAGCAAGGAAGAGGCCCACATGAAAGCCAGCATGATTTTCACCTCCAACGACATCATCATCAACCTGGGCGTCATCACAGCAGGCCTCTTCGTCCTCTGGACCCAAACGGCCTACCCCGATTTAATTGTCGGCACCATCGTCTTTTTGCTGGTGGTGCAAGGTGCCCTCCGGATTTTGAAACTGGGGAAATAAACCTTTAAAAAAACGTATCATTTATGCACAACATACTAATCATCAACGGGCATCCCGATAAAGAGAGCTTATGCACTGCACTGGCCAACAGCTATAAGAGAGGTGCGAACAGCAAAAGTGGAACAACTGGGCATTAAAGGAAAGTAGCCAGTCCATTTCCAAAAGGTCTATGCCAGAACGGACAAGGAATACATTTTGGGAGAAAACGATAAGCACCTGAATTTCAGAGCCTCCTTTTTGCTAACTCCATCACCGAGGGATAAAGAAAAGCAAGTCTTCAGCATTACCACTGCGGTACATTTTAACAATGGGATGGGGGAAATGTACTTCCTCCCGGTAAAGCCTTTTCACGGACTCATCATCCGATCAACGCTGAAAAAATGCAATAAATCGATGCAGGTTTGAGCCTTCATTAAAGAACACTCAAATAACTCATTACAAAACTTTTAAGAGGACAGACCCGCACATTTTCCTTCATCTGAAACTCGTCCGAAGATGGCGTGATTACATAATTCATAGGTGCTTTCAAATCGTCAAATGCTTGAAAATTCCCCTTAGTTAATTGCGGCGAGTTGGAATACTTTACTTCGGCGGTAGCAACAACGGTTAATCCACGGGCAAAAACCAAATCGACTTCAGCACCTTGGTGAGTACGATAAAAAAAAAGGTCAAGGCCGTCGGGCTTTATAGCCAACACCTGATTGAATACGAACGACTCCCATGAACTGCCAACAATTGGATTTCCTGAAAGAGATAAAAAGTCGTTCACCCCAAGTAGATGGTGCAAAATCCCAGTGTCAGTAAGAAACACTTTAGGGGTTTTTACTATTCGTTTCGAAATATTCCAATGAAACGGGTGCAAGCTCTTTAGCAAAAAAGCATCTTCCAGAAAATCAACATAACGCTTCACAGTGGGTGTTGTTACTCCCAATGAGTTACCAATAGTTGTGGCATTCAACAACTGACCGTTTAGATGTGCCATCATAGTCCACAAGTTGCGGATCACTTTTGGCGAGGCCTTCAATCCCAATTGCAACAAATCACGGTTTAAGTAGGTGCCAATGAAGTTTTCCATCCAACGATATGATAGTTTCTGCTTTTCGGTAAAAAGCATATCGGGAAAACCTCCTTTCACCCACAAATCGTTTTGAGAAATCGTATCAGGAATTTCAGTAAGCCCAATTGGAAATAGCTGATGATAGCTATGCGCCCCGCCAATGATTCCGAGGAATCACGTATCAGTTCAGGCGAAGCAGAACCTAATAATAAAAAACGAGAGGGCACTCGATGTTGATCGACCAAACCCCGAATGAGTGGGTACAATTCTTTCTTGATCTGAACTTCGTCAATGACCACTAAATAATCGGAATGTTGGGAAAGAAACAATTCAGCATCATTTAGTTTGAATAAATCCGACTGGATTTCCAAATCCAAATATAATGTGGGCTTTTCGAATTGAGAAATAATATGCTTGGCCAGAGTAGTTTTACCCACCTGTCTTGGGCCAATAATGGAAACCACCGGAAAAAAGTCCAACGAATCCTTAATATCTGCTATAATCCTTCGATCAATCATCGCCAAATAAACTTTTGTTTAATTTAAGCTATTCATGGCAAATATAGAGATTTATCCATGAAATTCTAAAATTTAATTTTAAAATTTCATGGATAAATTTTTGAATAATGCAATAAATCGATGCAGGTTTGAGCCAATAACATTTTGATCTAAGAAACAATAGAAACACCATCAATCCCGTGTGGGATAAGGAATATAATCGCTTTCTCCGGGTGGAATCGGAAAGCGCTGGTTGATCCAGTCTTCACGTGCCTGACTGAGACGATCCTTACTGGACGAGACCAGGTTCCAGTCGATGTACCGCTCCTCGGGAAAAGGTTCACCGCCGAAAAGATAAACCGTTGAACCAGCCTCCATCTCGAAGGTACACAACTTACTGTCCTTGGCTATCAGCAGCTGCTTCGGCTCATAAGCATTTCCATCACTCCTAACACAACCTTCCAAAATGTACAGACCACTTTCGCCATAAAGCTCGTCGCCCAACTGAATGGTTTGAGTGATGCTGCTTTTGATTTCAAGAAAATACAAGCGGCTGTAAACAGGAACGGGAGATTGTTGGCCAAAAGCCTCTCCGGCAATGAGCTTAATCTGTAAGCCGTCTCTTTCCAGTTGAGGGATATCCCTGGCTTCAACATGGGTAAAAGAAGGATCCGTTTCCTCCAGATCAAGAGGCAGGGCCACCCATATTTGCAAACCATGAAGCGCCTTTTCCGCCTTGCGCATATAATCGGGCGTCCGCTCCGAGTGCACCACCCCTTTTCCGGCCGTCATCCAGTTAACCGCCCCCGGCCGGATTTCCACTTCATTGCCCATATTGTCGCGATGCAGGATGGCCCCCTCAAACAAATAGGTCAGTGTGGATAATCCTATATGCGGATGCGGCAAGACATCCAGATTCTCTTCAGGACCCATCTTTGCGGGGCCCATATGATCAATAAACACAAAGGGCCCCACGGCCCTTTTCTGACGAAAGGGCAGCAAGCGCCCCACCATAAAGCTACCGATATCGGCCGCCCGCTCCGGTACAATCAATGCAACATTTGACATAGGCCTATTTTCAATTCAACCCTAAGATAGCAGATAATTCTTTTTCCACCAAGCCCCCAATTGCCCTACCAGCGCACAGTAAAAACAGTCGCACCAGAAGATGAATTAAAGAAAATGGTACAGCCGTGGGCCCCTAGGATTTGTCGGGAGTAACTGAGTCCCGAGACCACTGCCTTCGGTCTTGGTCGTGAAAAATGGAATAAAAATTTCATCTTTTATTTCGGCAGGGATGTGGCAGCCTGACCCATACCGTTTTTTTGTATCCAACTGTTTTGTTGTTTATCCAACAACAATTATTGTGTTCACCTTACAAGTCCTTTTGTTTCAAGACATAGCATCAGTTGTAGATAATTAAAGCCTTTCTAGAAACCCTGCAAAAACTACCCCCTCTATGATACAAACACATTCAAAAACAACCCTCTCTTTGAAACAATATTGCGTTTATTTAACCCTCTCTTTAATACAAACCAACTGATATTTTTTTGAGGATCTGGATAAATTAATGGATGAGCCTGTTCATATCCTGTTACTAAAAAACACGCCCCTATTTCTTCCGATTTAAAAATTAAGCCTTACATTTGCATCCGTATTTGGTTTTAGTCCCGTTGTCACGGAACTAAATGAAGAGGGAATCCGGTGATTCCGAAAGGAAGATTCCGGAGCTGTACCCGCAGCTGTAAGTTCTATTAATGTTTTTGACACCACTTTTGCCACTGTGCGCTGAACGCGTATGGGAAGGCGTCAAAAACAGGAGCGAGCCAGAAGACCTGCCAAAAATTCAGTTCGTAGCTTTCGGGTGAAAAGCGAAGAATAGAACTCGTTCATTTCGTTCTATTTTTACATAATCCGTTTGTTGCGAATGGTTAAAGCTAATTTTAATCATTTGTAACTATGTTTTTAAGACAAATCCTGCTAATTGGTTTTAGCTTGCTATATGTGGTGGCTGACGGTCAGACAATTTCGGGCGATAACCCTGTGATGCTGAATGAGGTAACAGTGCGTTCTAATCGTCTGGAAGCTTATTCCGTGGGCGCCGTAACTGAAAGTCCTGACAGCACCTTAACAAAAATGCTTCTATCCTCCTCTCTGTCGGATTTATTGTCAGTATCAACCGGGCTAGCCCTGAGAACTTACGGCCCCGGTGGACTCTCATCAGTTTCCATGCGCGGAGGAGGAAGTGCCCATACCGCGGTAATATGGAACGGGATAAACATTCAAAGCCCCATGAATAGTGGCGTTAATTTATCCGTAATGCCCGTTGCCTTTATGGGCGATGTAAAAGTGCAGTACGGAGGAGCAGGCACGCTTTACGGAAGTGGGGCAATGGCAGGCGTTCTGCATCTATCAGGTTCGAATATCTTTACCCACAAAAACGGCGGATACCTCAATACCGGAGTTGGCAGTTTTGGTAAAAAGGATATTATGCTTGGAGCGAAGATCGGCAACCAAAAGGCAGCTGGAACAATCTCTGTTTTTGCTGGTGAAAGTGACAACGACTTTGATTTTTTCAACACTTCCCGTCCTGATAATAAACGACAGAAACAATCCAATGCCGATTATCAACAATATGGCTTTCTTCAGGAAAACCATATCAGAACAACAAGGAATTCACTCCTCACCACCGGTATTTGGTATCAGCATTATGATAAAAATATCCAAACAATGATGACCAACAGTCGGCCAAATGAACAAAACCAGATCGACAATAATCTAACAGGTACCCTTAATTATAAATATTACACCGAGTTTTTTCAGCTTAACATCAAACAGGGAGTCATCTGGAACGAAGTGGATTACATCGATTTAGCCATCCACTCCAACAGCGGCAACAACCAGTCCTTATCACTGGTGAGCGAAATCGAAACCAGATTTAATCTGACCGATGGTCAGATATGGAGTGTTGGAATTAACTTTACCAATGAATCCGGAAAGTCAGACGGATACATAGAAACCCAAAGCAGGGATCGGCTAGCAGCTTTTTCGTTCTTCCAGTTTCAGAGCTTTAACAAACGGCTGACCAGTGTTATCAGCGCGCGGAATGAAATGTCGGACGGCAATATACATCCATTCGTATTCGCCTATGGTGGCGAACTGCCCCTGACTTCCGCCCTTTCTCTATTGGGAAACATTTCCCGGAATTACCGCATTCCTACATTCAATGATATTTACTGGAAAGAAGATACATGGTCGAGGGGAAATCCTGACCTGAGCCCTGAATCAGGCTGGTCAGGAGATGCCAGTCTCAAATACAAACTCCGAAAAGAAAGTATCGCTTCTGATTTTTCGGCTACCGGTTTTGTGACTTTTGTGGATGATTGGATTGTATGGCTGCAGGGCTCAGATGCCATATGGATGCCCACCAACAAAAAAAGTGGCAAGTCAATGGGCGTGGAATTAAGATGGAACAACCAGATTTCCCTTGGTAAATCTGCCATAGGTGCCAAGATCCATTACAACTACACCCATTCCCGGTTAAAAACAGATGACGTATATGATGGAAAGCAGATGATATATACACCGCGCCATCGATTGAACGGAATATTCACCTGGTCCGGAAAGCTTGTAACTTCAGGCTTCTCCTTAAATGGCGCGGGAAAAAGGTATTATGATTACGAGAACAGCTTAAAACCTTATCTGTTGGGTGATTTATTTACCACCATTCACCTACCGGCCTTGCCGGTAAAAAGTGAATTAAGTCTGAAAATCCGAAATGTTTGGAATACCCGATATCAAATAATGGCATGGTATGCCATGCCATTACGTCATTATGAAGCATCCTTAAATATTCGATTCTAGTGATAAATTCAATACACCCTTTTAGTTTATATATTAATTGTCAAAAATAAAATTAGTAAAAATGAAAAACTTTAGATCACTATTTGTCAAAGGACAAAATTTGTCAGTCAGAATATTAACAATATTGATGATTTCATCAGTATTTGTTGCCTGCAACGACGATGATGATAACGACAGCACAAAGCCATCCTACAAAGATGGCGCAATAATTCTCAACGAAGGTGCCTGGGGTAAAAGTAACGCGAGCGTTTCTTTTTTGAGTAAGCAGAACAAGAACGTAAGCGGCAATATCTTTAAAACAGCCAATGGCAATGATGCCGTACTTGGTGATGTATTAATGGATATGACAGTAGCCAATAATGAGGCCTTTCTTGTGTTGAACGCATCCAATCATGTTTCAGTTGTCAACAGAGAAACATTTGAGTGGGTCACCAATATTGAGAATTTAAACAATCCCAGATTCATAGCAAAGCATAATGACCATTTGTATGTAACACAATGGGGCGGAGCTACCGGTGAGGTAGTAGTTATCAATCCTGTGGGACATGAGATTGTAAAGACCATTAAAACAGGACTGGGAACAGAAGGCATTCTTGTTCATAATGATTTGATTTGGGTAGCCAACAGTGGAGGCTATTCCACTGATAATACCGTATCAGTGATTGATCCTGGTACCAATTCTGTTGTTAGTACCATTCAAACCCCTGACGGCCCAAAGCACTTTGCTGTGGATAAGGAAGATTACATTTGGGTGGTTTGCTACGGTTCAACTATTTATGACAACGCAACCTGGGAATTGATTGAGGAAACCCCCTCCTATTTGGCGAAGATTTCGGGAGTTTCTAAGGAAATCGTCCGGGAAATTAAAATAAGTGACCAAAATCACCCTTCACATATTGGCATCAGTCCTGATGGAGAAACAATTTATACGGCCGATAGCCGAGGGGTCTTTGCCATGCCAATAAATGCTGAAGCGTTTCCTGAAGCGCCATTTATTGCGAACAGTGGAAATTTTTACGGCTTCTCTGTCCATCCCGACAATGGAGAACTCTATGTATTTGTTGTTCCGGCGTGGGACAAATCCGGCAGCATTGAGATTTACAATCCGACAAATGGAGTCCTTACCCAAACCCTCAGCGATGGATTGGGAATAGGCCCTTCCCGAATTGTTTTCTAATTTCTGAGCAGGGACATGCGCTAAAAGATATCACTGTAGGAATATCCCCCTACTGGGCGCTATTCCTCGATTAATCTGGATTTGATTATCTGTCCGATAGATCCTGGGTACTGTGCAACGGCACAGCACCCGGGATTTTCCTAAAACTTGCAACTATGGCCATTACCTTCATTACCGGGGGCCAACGCTCCGGCAAAAGTTCTTATGCACAGCAGCTGGCGGAGGCCGCCAGTGACCAACCCGTGTATCTGGCGACGGCCCGACACTGGGACGAGGATTTCACCCAACGCATACAACGGCACCAGAACGATCGGGGCCCGCAATGGACAACGGTTGAAGAGGAAAAGCATCTGGGCAGTCTGGACCTGGAAAACAAAACCATTCTTCTGGATTGCATCACTTTGTGGCTGACCAATATTTTTCATGACAACAACTACGATGTGGACGCCGCTCTGAAAGTGGCCAAAAACGAGTGGGACCATTTCATCCAAAAAAACAACCAATTGTTTGTGGTCTCCAATGAACTGGGCATGGGCATCCATGCGCAGGACGAGGCCTCACGTAAGTTTACCGATTTGCAGGGCTGGATGAACCAGTACATTGCCAAAAAATCTGATCAGGTCCTGTTAATGGTGGCGGGACTGCCACTGAAAGTGAAGTAAACAATAAACAACCCAAGCTTATCACCTTTGTCTTTAATTTTAAAACACCAAATACTGTCCCGAAAAATCACAATAGACTGTTATTATTGTTTCTAAGACAGTAAAATCATCCATTCCTTTCTATTCAATATTATTAATCCACATGAGAACCCAGCTACAACACAAGATTGACAACAAAACCAAGCCCACAGGGGCTTTGGGGCAACTCGAAGCAATTGCCCTGCAGGTAGGCCTCATTCAGCAGACCTTATCCCCTGTCATTAAGCAACCAACAATATTGGTCTTTGCGGCCGACCATGGTCTGGCCGATGAAAAAATCAGTCCCTACCCAAAGGACGTCACCTGGCAAATGGCCATGAATTTTGTGGCTGGCGGAGCCGCTATCAGCGTCTTCTGCCGCCAGAATGACATCCAATTGAAGGTAATTGATGCGGGCGTGGACTATGACTTTCCGGCCGACAGTCCCATCATTCCGGCCAAAATTGCCCGCGGATCACGCAACATGCGCCAAGAGCCGGCTATGAGCCTCGAAGAATGCGAAAAAGCGATGGCATCTGGTCGCGAATTTGTTAAAGCCGAAGCTGACAAGGGCTGCAACACCATTGGCTTTGGCGAAATGGGCATCGGTAACACCTCACCCTCCTCACTGTTGATGCACCGGTTTACCGGACTGCCTATTGAGACCTGCACAGGAGCCGGCGCCGGCATGCATGGTGAGCAACTCACCTATAAACAACAGGTGCTCAAAGAAATCTCGGAAAAATATGACCCGCAATCCCCCCTGGAAACCCTGGCCACTTTTGGTGGACTGGAAATTGCCATGATGGTGGGTGCCATGCTGGAAGCCAAAGCGCAAGGCATGATATTACTGATTGATGGCTTCATTGCTACTGCGGCCTTGCTGACGGCCTGTCAGTTCGATGCTTCAACTTTAGACAATGCCTTGTTTTGCCACCAGTCGGAAGAAAAAGGTCACCGCCTGCTATTAGAACATCTCAAAGCCAACCCTATTCTCCAGCTCGGCATGCGACTGGGCGAAGGCACCGGTGCAGCCGTGGCACTGCCCGTTATTCAAAGTGCTTTGGCCTTTCTAAATGAAATGGCTAGTTTTGAAGACGCTGGCGTCTCAAAGGAATAAAAACCAATAAACCATGCATACCTTCTTAACAGCCTTAATGTTCTTCACCCGCATTCCGGTGCCGGCAACTCTCCCCTACTCCAAAGAGTTGCTCAATAAAGCGCTGCGGTTTTTTCCACTGGTGGGCGGCATTGTTGGGGGCATCGGTGCAGGTAGCTTGTGGCTGGGTCTGCTGGTCTTTCCTTTTCCGCTGGCACTGTTGCTGAGCATGCTGGTCACCATTTTTGTGACGGGCGCTTTTCATGAGGATGGCTTTGCTGATTTTTGCGATGGCTATGGGGGCGGGCTCACCAAAGAAAAGGTGCTGGAAATCATGAAGGACAGTCGATTGGGGACTTACGGCACCATTGGACTGACAGCCATGCTGGCCACCAAATTTATGGCATTAAGCTATTTATCCGTGCCCCATATTTTTCTGGTCATGATAACTGCCCATATCATCAGCCGCTTTGTCCCCGTGCTGTTGGTTTACACCACCCCTTACATTCGGAGGATGCCCTGAGTAAGGCCAAACCCATTGGCAACCAAACCACCAGAACATCGGTGGCTATTGCCTTGGTCACGGCCCTGGTCCCCCTGCTGTTTTTCGACTGGCCATCAATGGTCGGCATGCTGGTGGCTTCGGCACTGATACTTTGGCTGTTTCGGGCTACATCCTGAAACGGACCGGCGGGTATAGCGGTGATGTGCTGGGCGCTCTTCAACAGCTCGTGGAAGTGGCTATTTATCTGGTGCTGGTTGCGATACAATTTTCCTAAACCATTGATTATGAATCTGACCCTCATCCGGCATATTAAAACCAGCGCTCCTGAAGGCCTGTGTTACGGTCAGACCGATGTGGCCCTGCCCCAGGGCTATGAAACCATCCATGTCCAACTGGCAGAGCAACTGAAGAATGAAGCATTTCACGCTCTATATGCCAGTCCCCTCCAACGCTGCACCCTTTTGGCCAATACCATAGCGGGGGGGCGACCAGTGATTTTTGACGAACGACTGAAAGAGCTTAACTTTGGTGACTGGGAAAATCAACTGTGGAAGGACCTTGAAATCTTGCCGGAAGCCGCTGTCTTTTTCAACGATTACGTCCATGTGCCGCCGCCCGGGGGAGAATCCTTCCAACAAATGACCGATCGGATTGCCCAATTTATGGCGGAACTGAAAACCAAACACCCCCGGCATAATGTGCTCATCGTAGCCCATGGAGGCCCCATTAGAATCATTCATGGTCTTGCGGAGGGGCTGCCCATAGCGGATTATTTCAAAAGAGAAGTGCCTTACGGCCACATCTCTCAATTGCATTTTTAATGCCATTCATTACGATCTGAAACACCCTGCCATTTTTAGCTCAACCACATCACCTCAAGGAATTCTCGTAAAAAAATGAAGTGGATGGGCATCCATAACACGGGTTGTTTTGGCAGTAAAAAATGGTTCAATTATTATTGAAACAATAATTTTCACTCTGAAAATGAAAAAACTGCGCCCCATCATGTTTGTCGGAACCGGATCCGACGTAGGGAAATCGGTCATCAACACCGCCTTTTGCCGCCTGTTTAAGCAGGATGGCTACACACCCGCTCCCTTCAAGGCACAAAACATGTCGCTCAACAGCTATGCCACAGCGGACGGCTTGGAAATTGGGCGCGCACAAGCCGTGCAGGCCGAAGCCTGCGGCATTCCCTGTTCGGTGGAGATGAATCCGGTACTGCTGAAACCCACCGGCGAAAAAATGAGTCAGGTAGTGCTCAATGGTAAGCCCTCGGGCAACCAGTCGGCCCGCGAATACTTTAACGGCACCGACCGCGACGCCCTCTTTACCGAAGCCATGAAATCCTACCACGTTCTGGCCCAAAAACACGCCCCGATGGTCATTGAAGGGGCCGGCTCCATTTCGGAAATGAATTTGTGGGACAGGGACATCACCAACCTGCGGGTGGCCGAAGCGGTGAATGCGGCCACTATTTTGGTGGCGGACATCGACCGCGGCGGCGTTTTCGCCGCGGTTTACGGCAGCATTCAGTTGCTGCCACCAAAATACCGCAAGCTCATCAAGGGCATCCTCATCAATAAATTCAGGGGCGACGAAAGTCTCTTTGACGATGGCCGCCGCATCATCGAGGAAATTACCGGTGTGCCGGTGATTGGGGTCATTCCCTATTTTCGGGACATCTTTGTGGAGCAGGAAGATGCCGTGGTGCTGGACCACATCCACAACCAACCGGTACCGGGCAAAATCAATATTGGCGTGGTACTCTTGAAGCACATGGCCAACTTTACAGATTTTGACACCCTGCAGCACATTCCCGAAGTGAATCTCTTTTATGCCAAACAGCCAAGAGATGTGGAGCAAGCCGCCATCCTGATAATTCCGGGGTCAAAAAACACCATTGGCGACATGCGCTATTTGCAGGAAAGCACAATGGCACAGGCCATTTTGCAGCACCACCAACAAAACAAACCCCTGTACGGGATCTGCGGCGGCTATCAAATGATGGGGATGGACATTTCGGACCCCCATGGCATGGAAGGTAGCACGCCGTATATTAAAGGACTGGGCATTCTTCCAGTATCCACCGTGCTGGGAACCCACAAAAAAACGGAGCAATGCCACTTTTCCTTTGAAGCCAACCCGGCCATCCAGGGCGCCGGCTATGAAATACACATGGGCGACACCAAAAGTGAGCAGCCGCTTTGTAAACTCAACACCGGAGAGACCGATGGTTGCTACCTCAACAACCGCACCTGGGGCAGTTACATTCATGGCATTTTCGACAATGCCCCGGTCATTGAGTCCGTCCTGCAGCTGACTGACCCAAAAATCCGCGTCACGGTCAGCTACCGCGACATCAAGGAAAAAGGCTACAATCAGCTGGCCGACCTGATTCGCCAAAAAGTAAATATGCCGTACATTTATGAAATTTTAAAGCCATAAAGCCATGATCAATACAACCATTTTTCAGGTAGATGCCTTTACCAATCGTCCCTTCAAAGGCAACCCGGCAGGAGTCATGATAGTGGATGAGACCTTTTCTGCTGAAAGCATGCAACTAATAGCGATGGAAATGAATTTGTCGGAGACGGCTTTTGTCCAGCCACAGGCCGACCACTTCAAAATTCGTTACTTCACGCCAACCGTGGAAGTCCCCCTATGTGGACACGCCACTTTATCGGCCGCCCATATTTTGTACGAAACGGGTATGGTCGCTGAGAACGCCACCATTCGTTTTAAAGCTCAGAAAGCTGAATTGTCCATTGTTAAGGAGGGCGACTGGATAGGCATGAACTTCCCCAAATACCAGCTCAAACGCCTGGATATCCCTGAAAATTTCAAGGCGCTGACCAGCGTTTCCCCCATTGAAATCTGGGCGAGTGATGATAACTGGGTGATTGCCGTAGTAGAAACGGAAGAAGAAGTGCGCCAGGCCCAACCCGTCTTTGAAGCCATGGTGAACAATGGCCTGGGTGAACTGATGATAACGGCTAAAAGCCAGTCGGCACAGGCCTACTTTGTGGTCCGCTGTTTCGCCCCTGCCTCAGGCATCAATGAAGATCCGGTGACCGGTTCGGCCCATTGTGCGCTCACCCCCTTATGGGCCCAAAAAACCGGAAAGACAGACATGATCTCCCATCAGGTATCGCGCCGCTCCGGCCTACTAAAAGTGAAATTGATGGGCGACAGGGTCGGGATTAAGGGACAGGCCCTGACCATCTTCGAGGCTACTTTAAAAATATAACATGCTCCACGGTCACGGCAACGATTTACACCATCAGCGATTTGAGATAAAGGCGGATTTCAGCTCCAATGTGGTCCCCGGAGGCATGCCGGAGGCTTTAAAAGAATACCTGGCCGACCAGCTGCACCTGCTCGAAAATTACCCCGAGTCAGATGCCGCAGGGGCTGCGCTGGCCATTGCCCGGCACCACGTCATCGACCCGGTGCAGGTAATCGCCACCAATGGCTCTACCGAAGCCTTCTATCTGGTGGCGCAATTATTTAGGGAACAGGCCTCCCTCATCCTCACGCCTTCCTTTGCCGAGTATGAAGATGCGGCCCGCTGCCACCGGCACCGCCTGACTTTTTGGTCGCACCAGCAATTGAAATCCCGACGCACAGATGATTTCAACGCGGTCTGCTCGCCAACCCCAACAACCCCGATGGCTGTACCTGGCAACCCGCGGCCATTGAGGACCTGTGTGCACAAAACCCCCAAACCCATTTCGTCGTTGATGAATCTTACGCCAATCTTTGTCCCTCCACCGAATCGCTCATCCAAACATCCATGCCCCCCAACCTGATCGTGGTGCGCTCGTTGACCAAGGATTTTGGTCTGCCGGGCCTCCGGGCCGGTTACCTGGTGGCTACACCCGTAATAGCACAAGCCATCAACCAACTGCGCATGCCCTGGAGTGTCAACGCTTTGGCGCAAGCCGCCATTGGCTTTATCATGACGCATTACAAGGATTTACTGCCCGACACGGCGGCCATTCTTAAAGAATCCCAACGGGTTCAGAATATTTTGAGTAAACTACCGCAATTACAAGTCACCCCATCGGACTGCAACTATTTTTTGGTGAAAACGAAGGTCGGCGATGCGGCCGACTTAAAGCGCTACCTGCTGCAGAACCATGGTTTTTTAATCCGGGATGCAGCCAACTTCCGCTCCTTAAGCCCACAACATTTTCGTCTGGCCGTGCTTCAACCCGACCAAAACAACCAACTCATTTCAGCCATTCAATCATGGATAGGACAAGTCTGCTGATCCAAACTCTGCCCCTGATCGCGGGCTATTTACTGGACCTGCTGTTCGGCGACCCCTACCAGTGGCCCCATCCGGTCAAGCTGTTCGGTAAGCTGATCAGTCGCGGTGAGCACTTGCTCAACAAAGGCAGCAGGCGCTTGTTCACAGGGGCTTTGATGACCATCGTGCTGGTAACGGCGGTATGGACGGGGCTCCACTTTTTATTCCAAGTCCTAGCCCACAGCACCTACCTCTTCTACCCTGTGGCCATTATCATGGTGTTTTGGGGACTGGCCAACCGCAACCTCATCGATGAAGCCCAAAAAGTGGAAGGAGCACTGACACAGGAGGGAACCGAGGCGGGGCGTCGACAGCTCTCCTGCATTGTGGGGCGCGACACCTCGCAACTCACCCCTACACAAATACGGACAGCTGTTTTGGAAACGCTTTCTGAAAATCTGAGTGACGGCGTAATCGCCCCGCTGTTCTACTATCTCCTGGGTGGTCTGCCCCTCATGTTTGCCTATAAAATGATCAACACGCTCGACTCCATGATTGGCTATAAAAGTGATCGCTACCGGCACTTTGGTCGCTTTGCAGCCAGGCTGGATGATGTGGCCAATTTTGTGCCGGCCCGACTGACCGCCCTTTTGATGATTGTTGTATCGATGAGTGGTCGGGGCTTGCGTTTTATCTTTAAGTACGGACACCAACATGCCAGTCCCAATGCCGGTTACCCCGAGTCTGCCCTGGCGGGCATCCTCAGCTGTCGCTTTGGTGGCCCCAATGTATATCACGGAAAATTGGTGAAAAAGCCCTATATCGGACAAGCAGTGCGTGAACTCACCATAAAAGATCTACAAAAGGCCTGCGCCATCAATCACAAAACCACCCTTTTGATGCTCATTCTTACCCTGTTGTCACTCGTTCTGTGCAGCTAAAATTAAGCCCATTCAAAGGCATTAAAGTGGCATAAAACCAGGTTCGGCAAAAATATAAACCACCAGTTAGTTACAAAGCGACAAAACCAGCATCAGGTGCCACAAAACGTTTGGTAGTTCGCTTCAAAATCCGACTCCGGAGGTGTTTTATAGTTCTCACAGTTCGCTTGATCCTCATAAGGTGTTGCCAGGATGTGCAGCATTCTTTCGATCAGGCTTAAGTCTCCTGCAGTTGCTGCGTCCAATGCTTCTTCCACCAGATGATTTCGGGGAATAAAAACAGGGTTATAGGCTTTCATGATACTTTTGGCTGTATCCAAACCCTGGCTGTTTTTAGAAACGCTGATCTGCCACTTTTCAAGCCAGGGCTTCAGCGCAGGATGATCCTGGGGATTAACGGTCCCTTCAGCACCCCGTGACAGGGCAGAAAAGGTATTGGTATAATCGAGTTTAAGCACTTTCATTAATTCCAACAATTCATCGACCAAGCCCTCATCTTCGGTGGTTCTGTTTTCGATGCCCAATTTATGGAGCATGGTGCGGTAGTATCTGTCCTTCCAGTGCTCATCAAATTGCTCAATGGCTTGCTGAGCCATAACCAGGGCCTTATCGGCCTCCTTGTGCAGGAGGGGCAAAAGCGCCTCTGCCAATCGGGCCAGGTTCCACTTAATAATGCCCGGCTGGTTCGCAAAGGCATACCTTCCGTGGGCATCTATGGAGCTGAAAACCGTTTCCGGATGGTAGGCATTCATAAAGGCACAGGGACCATAATCAAAGGTCTCGCCACTGATGGCGACATTATCGGTATTCATTACCCCGTGAATAAAGCCCACACGCATCCAATTAACCACCAAATCTATCTGAAGATCCATGACCTTTTGGAGCAAGCTCAAGACAGGATTCTCGTCCTGCCCTATTTCCGGAAACAACCTTTGGATGCTATAATTGACCAGCGCCTTTAAATCATCCGTCCCTCCGAAATAGCTGGCATATTCAAAAGTGCCAATTCGGATATGGCTCTCCATCAGGCGGGTGAGAACCGCGCCGGGGTGAATGCTTTCCCTGTAAACCGGCCCTTTTGTTTTAACCACCGCCAGACTTCTGGAAGTGGGGATTCTCAAATGGTACATGGCTTCGCTCATCAAATATTCTCTGAGCATGGATTTTAAAGTGCCCCTTCCATCTCCACTTCGGGAATAGGGCGTTGGTCCGCTTCCCTTGAGCTGAATGTCGTAACGTTTGAAATCGGCCGTCTTATGCTCACCCAGAATAATCGCTCTGCCATCGCCCAACATGGTGAAATGGCCAAATTGATGGCCGGCGTAGGCCTGAGCAAAAGGGGTGCTGTTGGAAGGCACTTCGTTACCCGACAAGACCGCTAAAAGGCGGGTAGTCTGGTCGGTCGGAATGCCCAATTCTTTCAACAAAGCAGCATTCTTCAAAACCATTTCAGATTGGCCTGCGACTGTTGGATGAACCAAACTGTAAAACCTATCTGGCAGCGACAGGTAAGAATATTCGAAATTAAAGATATTGTCTGTATGCATAGGCTATCCAATGTATGTATCCATGAAATGGGGCAGCTGCCTTAACATGACTAAAGGTCGGTAATGGGGCTTTTAGGTCTTGATTTTGCTTTCCGGCACCAGTATTAACCGCAAAGAAGTATTCTTGGTCACATAAAGCCAGGCCCAGTTAATAAAAATTACCAACCGATTGCGCACACTCAGTATCAGCATCAGGTGCAGAAACATCCAGACCAGCCAGGCGGCGTAGCCCTTAAACTTCAGAATGGGCAAATCCACCACTGCCTTGTTGCGACCGATGGTAGCCATCGAACCTAAATCTTTATAGGTATACTCTTTCAAGGCCTTTCCAAGCCGCTTTTGCGAAAAATTAGATGCCAGCAATTTGGCCTGATTGATGGCCACATTGGCCACCTGCGGATGGCCTCTGGGATATCTGGGGGTTTCCATGTAAGCGATATCCCCCACGGCAAAAACATTGTCCAGACCGTCCACCTTATTGAAGCGATCCACCCGGATGCGATTGCCAGGGCCCTCTACCTCAGCCGGCAAGCCCTCAATGCGGTTGCCCGTAACTCCGGCTGCCCAAATCACCGTTTTGGCTTTAATGGTGGTGCCATTGCTCAAATGCAAGCGCTCACCGTCATAATCCTTCACAAAAGTCTTCGTCAGCAATTGAACCCCCATCTTCTCCAGGTATTTTCGGGAGGCGGCGCGGGCGGTCGGACTCATATTACTCAAGGTATCGGCACTTCCCTCCACCAGATAAATGGTGAACTTGGAAAAGTCGATGCGCGGATAATCCTTGGGCAGCACCTGCTTGCGAATTTCGGCAAAGGCCCCTGCCAACTCCACCCCTGTTGGTCCGGCCCCCACAATCACCAACGTTTGGTAAAAGGCCTTATCTTCCGGTTGGGCGGTGATGGTCCGCTCAAAAGTCATTAAAATATGGTTGCGGATGGTGATGGCATCGTAGGACGATTTGAGGGTAAACACATTTTTGGCAATGTTGTCATTGCCAAAAAAATTGGTCTGGCAGCCCACCGCCACCACCAGATAATCATAATCAAAGGCACCAATGCCGGTATGCACTTTTTGCGCGGCCGTATCAATGCTTGACACTTCGGTCATGCGAATTTGAATACTCATATTCCCCCGAAAAATATTACGCAGCGGAAAGGAAATACTCGCAGGTTCAATCTGCGAAGTAGCCACCTGGTAAAACAGCGGCTGAAACTGGTGATGGTTGACTTTATCAATCAGCAACACATCAAAAACGGACTTGTCAAGATGACGCACAAACTGGATACCGGCAAATCCACCACCGATAACCACCACACGGGGCTTTTTATTTTCAGACATTATTTTTAAATAGTTATAGATGTGTTCGGTTTAATCATTTGAAACCTTAAACGAGCATTATATTAATAGGTAATATGCATATTTTAAAGGCTTCCCTTCCACCTTAAGAAATTTTCGTGAAAAAAATCAAGTTGATTTTCGTAAAAAATCCGGGCTGTTTTTTTGGGAGCCGTAGTGAACAGAGTGAACGGAGTCCCGCACAGCGGGAGAAGCGAGTTCCTGGATTTTAGAGAATCAAATTGGTTTTTAGAAAATTTCTTGCAGTGGCGGCCATTTTTGTTTCCTTTTTGGGGCTGTAGCTCAATTGAGCGTAGCGAAATCATGAGGGCGAATATTTATAAAGCCTTCCCGAGTAAAAAGGAAAAGCCCGTGCGGCTCGAGCACAAAAAAAAATATTAAATTGAAATTAAATGGTTTAAGATAGGACAGTTGCATTAGCATCTGCTAACAAAAGCAAACAAGTTAACAAGTTAACAAGTTAATCTGTGACACAGCCTTCAGAAGCAGGCGCCACCATACTCCGAAACTTTTTCAGCACTCCAATCAGCTCCTTCCCTTCGGGCCGCACCCAATTCTTCCTGCGCCTTTCAATTTCTGCTGCATCGATGGCCACATCAATCCGGTTTTTTGTGATGTCAATGGTAATGATGTCCCCGTTTTGTACCACCCCTATCAAACCACCTTCGTAGGCCTCCGGGGTTATGTGTCCCACCACAAAACCGTGCGATCCTCCCGAAAAGCGGCCATCCGTTATCAAGGCCACATCCTTGCCCAGACCGGCCCCCATCACGGCTCCGGTAGGCTTCAGCATTTCCGGCATTCCGGGGCCGCCTTTGGGACCGCTGTTGCGAATCACGATGACTTCGCCGGGCTGGACTTCCGACTGGATGCCCTTTATGGCAGAATATTCATCTTCAAATACACGGGCGGGACCTTTGAACAGCTCCCCTTCTTTGCCGGTAATTTTGGCCACCGCGCCCTGTTCGGCCAGATTACCATAGAGAATTTGCAGGTGACCGGTCTTTTTTAAAGGCTGCTTCACCGACCGGATGATGGATTGTCCCTGTGGCAAGTCCGGCACCTCGGCCAAATTTTCGGCCACGGTTTTGCCCGTCACGGTCATGCAGCTGCCATCCAGTAATCCCTCGTTCAACAAATACTTCATAACGGCAGGTATGCCGCCAATGTCGTGCAGATCCTCCATCAAAAAGCGACCACTGGGTTTTAAGTCGGCCAAAAACGGCACCCTGTCGCTGATGGTCTGGAAGTCATCAATATTTAAGGGCACGCCCACCGACTTGGCCATGGCAATCAAATGGATCACCACATTGGTGGATCCACCCAAGGCCATAATCAGGGTGATGGCATTCTCGAAGGCCGCACGCGTCATGATATCCCGCGGCTTAATGTCTTTTTCCAGCACCAGCTGAATGGCTTTGGCCATCCGCTCTGCCTCGCTTTGTTTTTGCGGACTCACAGCGGGGTTGGAGGAGGTATAGGGCAGACTCATGCCCATGCATTCAATGGCTGCAGCCATTGAATTGGCCGTGTACATACCGCCGCAGGCCCCGGCTCCGGGAATACTGTGCTTGATAATGCCCTTGTAGTCAAAGTCCGATATATTTCCACGCATCCGTTCCCCATAAGCCTCAAAGGCCGACACGATGTTCAGATCCTGATCTTTCCACTTGCCTTTTTTTACGGTACCACCATACATCAGAATGGCCGGACGGTTCAGTCGCCCCAGGGCAATCATGGCCCCGGCATATTTTTATCACAACCCACAATAGGAATAACAGCATCATAAAACTGGGCACTCACTACAGCCTCAATTGAATCGGCGATCAACTCCCGCGAGCAGGGAATACATCATGCCGGTAGTGCCATTGGTGATACCATCACTCACCCCTATGGTATGAAAAATAAGTCCGTACAAATCCTCCTGCACATCGACTTCCTTTTTAACGGCGGTGGCCAAATCGTTCAGGTGCATGTTACAGGGATTTCCCTGAAATCCGGTGCTCACAATACCCACCTGGGCCTTCTTCTGATCGTTCTCATCCATCCCAATGGCATAAAGCATGGCCTGGGCAGCAGGCAAGCTATCATCCTGGGTGATGGTCCGACTGTACTTATTAAATTTTGATGCCATAATTGTTGTTTTACCTGATTAAAGACGCTCTTGTCTGGTAGGTAAAACAATGGGCATGACTTAATGTTGACCTATAAGTCTTTTAATTTTTCTTAAAATATGCCGCTACCAGGCCATTTTAAACGGACCAGAAATGATAAATAGCATAAACCCGGTGAACTGAGCGTCAGCCACACCGGGTTATTCATGATCTCACCTTAAAATACTATTCCTGATCCCGCATATAGGTCATAAACCAGGATATTTGGTAGAGATCCGACTCAGGCTCATTCAGAAGAGCGGTTTCCTCATCTGTTAATGAGGATACCATCAGATCATCCCCCGGATTCCAATTGGCAGGTGTTAAGGCAGTGTTGCTACCAGATGTCTTTTGCAAGGCGATTAAAGTCCTTTTCAATTCATCCATATTTCTGCCTACTTCCATGGGATAAAAGTAAATAGCCCTCACAATGTTCTCGGGATCAATAAAAAAAACGCCCCGGATGTTTTGTTCAATGCTCACTTCAGAATGTATCATTCCATAAGTGCTCGACACTTTGTATTGGTGATCATCCACAAGGGGAAAATCAATTTTCACCGCCCCCCGGTTTTTAAAATCAACCTCCTCTAAAGCGGCTTTCCAATGGTTGTGTGAGTCCAGGTTATCCGTTGAAATCACTACAAATTTTGCATTCAAATCATTAAAAGCCTCCTGCTGGTAGGCCATCTCAAGTAATTCGGAGGAACAGACCGGCGTAAAATCCTTCGGATGAGAGAAAAGAATTTTCCAGCTATCGCCATAATCCTTTGGAAAATTTAGTTCGCCCTGGGTCGTTGACGCCTTAAAGGATGGTGCCTTAGACCCAATTAATGGAATGCTGCTGTCTTTGTCTTGTGCCTGACTTAGCCCTACAGTTAAGCACAAGGCCATGGTAAAAAAGAATGCCTTTTTCATTTTTCTTAATTTTTAGTTTTGGATGGAATTAAAAATAAATATGAAGCAAAGCTAAGGCTGACAAAGACCTTTTCTTCAGGAAAAACCTGTCAAAAATCAGTAAAAATCTGTCATAAGAATTAGGAACAACCTCGTCAAAACAAGACAAGCTGCTAACAATAAGACACATGCAACCCAACTCCTAAACCTTGCTTACCTCCGAGGGAAGAACGTCAAAAAAAGCACGAAAAGTTTTTGTAAAGTAGCCGGGATCAGAATAACCCACCAAATAGGCGATTTCAGAAATATTTCCGCCATCTTTTTCAAGAAGTTCTTTGGCCCGGTGCATTCGTACCGAACGAATAAACTGGTTGGCCGACTGGTTGACGACGGCTTTTAATTTGCGGTGTATTTGAGACTGACTCATACCTGCTTCTAAAGCCAGATCTTTAACCGAAAAATGTTCATTGCCTAAATTTTCCTCTACAACGCGCAATAGTTTTTCCATAAAAAAACGATCGCGCGAGGTCACGTCCACTTCTTTAAGTTGCACCAGACTTCGGACGTTGAATTTTTCACGCAATAAACGACGGCTTTCAATCAGATTTTTGACCCGTATCAATAACTCTTTGGGATTAAATGGTTTGGTCAGGTAATCATCCGCACCGTTTTCCAAACCCATGATCCGGTCGCTGACCGCTGCTTTGGCTGTTAACAAAATTAAAGGAATGTGGCTGGTTTTGTCATTGGTCTTAATGGTTTTACAGTATTCCACCCCATCCATGCCTGGCATCATAACATCGCTGATAATCAAATCCGGAATATGGACCAAAGCTTCCGAAATCCCTTTATAGGCAGATTCAGCCTGAATGACCAAATAGTCCTTTTTTAAACAATTTTGCAGGTAAACCCGAACCTCTGCATGATCCTCCACAATCAGAACCCGGGCTTTATCCTTTTCTTGGTCATCTCTTGCGCCCTCTAAGCCTGAGGGTTCATCCAACCAAAAACCCTCATCCAGCGGCTTATCCGTAAAAAGAGATTTTTCAACAATCTGCTCTTTGGAGTAATAATATCTGCCTATTGGAAGATACAATTGGAAAAGCGTGCCTTTTCCAACCTCACTCTTTACGGTGATTCTTCCCTTATGCATTTTTACCAGCTCCTTAACATACGATAAGCCAATCCCATACCCCTCAGAAGATGGATTAAAGGTATCATTGGCCTGATAGAAGCGGTCGTAGATATAGGGTATTTGATCTGCAGGAATTCCGACTCCACTGTCTTCAACAGATATATTTATCGACCCGCCCTCTTCCGTTTCTGAAAAAACTTTCAGTGCCACTCTTACAAATCCTTTATCGTCGGTAAATTTCAAGGCGTTAACGAGTAAATTATTCATTATCCGCTCTACAATATCCCGATCGAAAAAAAAGTTATTATGCCATTCGGCCTTATTATCTAAAGCACCCACATCGCAAATAAGGGTAATGCCCTTTTGACTGGCCATTGAAGCAAAGCCCATGGTCAATCCGCTCAACAGTTCCGCGACATTTCCGGTACTCACCCTTACCTTGTAATCGCCACTTTCCAATCGGGACAAATCCAGCAGTTGATTGATTTGATACAACAGTTTTTTTGTGTTGGCATACACCATTTTTAGTCCCTTCTTCAATTCCGGATTTCCGGCGTCTTCCATCATTTCTTGCACAGGCCCCTTTATCAGCGTCAGAGGGGTCCGCAATTCATGACTGATGTTGGCAAAAAACCGGGACTTCATCTGGTGAAGTTCCTTTAACTTATTGGTTTCAACAGCTGCCAGTTCCACCCGGTTTTTAAGCTTAATGCGAGAAAGCTCATACCGCCTGATAACAAAGACCAGAAACAACAAAAGATAGCCCAATACAACATATACCCAGGCACTGTTCCACCAAGGCGATTGAATCACAAAAAACAGTGAAGCTACCTGTTGGCTCCAGATGCCATCGCTATTGGTTCCGCGAACCCTCAAATGATACTTCCCGGGCTTTAAATTGGTAAATGTGACATTTCGTGATTGATTGAGATAAATCCAATGGTCCTGACCCGCATTTAAAGTATAAGCATACCTGATATTCCGGGGAACCGCATAGTCCAGCGCAGAAAACTCCACCGAAATGTCATTTTGATGGTGCCTGAGTTGTATACCCTCCCTATCAGTGGGTTTGTTTCCCAAGGCTAACAGTTCGTTAGTTTCAGAGGAGGAACTGACCCTGAAAGAAGTAAAAAGAACAGGAGGTTGATAAGTTTTTTGTTGAATGGTCTCGGGAAAAAAAGAATTATACCCTTTTATTCCTCCAAAAAAAAATTCGCCGTCCGGACTTTTGTAAAATGCACCACTATTGAACTCATCGCTCTGCAAACCATCCACCACCGTATAATTGGTAAACGATTCATCTAAAGCATTGAAATGAGATAACCCCCGGTTGGTGCTCAACCATAAACCACCGTGGTCATCACTCAGAATTCCATAAACCATATTGTTGGGTAGTCCCTCCTTTTTTCTATAGTTCGAAAAATGATGTGTTTCCCTGTCAAAACGACAGAGTCCTCCTCCCGCAGTGGCCAACCACAAATATTTTTCAGGATGCTGATCATCCGGAACAATCGCCCTTACATCATTTACCGGAAGGGATGTGTCATCGTGGCTATTGTGAGACCAGGTAAAAAATTCTCCTGAACGTTTATTAAAACGATGCAGTCCATTACTGGCACCCAGCCAGAAGTCTCCCGCAGCATCTTCATAAACAAAAGGAAAAACGGCTTCTGCCAACCGATCAAAAGGCGCATCATTATAGGTAAAATGTTCAAACTCCCCGGTTGTTTGATTCAGTCGCGCGAGGGTATAGGGCGTAACCACCCATACTTCATCTTGGGAAAGAAACACTTTGCACACCCTGGGATCTATTTGATGGTTGGCATCTACCAGCTTGGTCTCAAAAAGAAAATGGGTCTCCTTTTCAATATCATACCTGACAAGACCTTCTCCTGTCCCCAGCCACAGCTCCCCTTCGGTTCCTTCCACCATTGAATAAAACAAAGTTTCTTTCAATGGTTCATTTCCGGAAAACGAAACTGGCACATAAGTGCCAGCTAAGCGGTCTACTTTAAACAGCCCGGAATTGGAGCCGATCCATAAATAGTTTTTATGCCGGCTACTTTCACATATGGCGCGTATGCTCACATTACGCAAAGATTCATTGACCCCACTCTTGTCCATCATTTGATCATTCGGATAGTCGAATTTAATGGTATAGGGATTATAGACATACAAACCCATCCCATTGGTTCCGAACCACAGGGACCCGCCTTCATCTATGATTAAAGTATGTATTACGCCACTGGGGCTATCACGACCGACCACTTGACTGGTTGGTAAAAAAATGACCCTTCCGTTTTCCAGGGCAAGGATGGTCAAACCTTCGGGACCAGTCATCCAAATCTCTTCAGAACCGAATGGTGAATAGGAAACGGCTGACAGAATTTGTCCGGTTATCACCTTCCCATCTGAATTGGCGAAAGGAAAAAACATTTCTGTTCCCTCATCATAGCCATATAAGCCCCTGGCATTGCCCATCCATATTTGACCACCGGGCGTCTCCAAAATCACCCGGCCACCCAGTTGTTCCCTTTCCGGGGCAAAGGCCGGGGCTTTTCTTTTCTCACTGCTACAATAAACGCGTCGAAACACCTCTTCCTGCGCATCAACAGCCCGTGTATATATTCCATTGTAAGTTCCCACCCACAACCTATTTTCACCATCAAGTGTCAGGGCATTGATGCGGGCATCCTTTTCAGGAAAAACGGCGGGGGCATTAAATCTGTGTATTTCCGGAACCTCTCCCCCAAACAGATCCCCATCAAATGATGAAAGCAGTATTTTATTCAATCCACCCCCGTAGGTTCCTACCCACAGATTCCCGGATGCATCATGGAGTATGGTTTTTATATGGTTATGACTCAAACTGTTTTCATCGGCTTCGTCATGCTGAAATACCCTGAAACGGCCCGATGTTCGATCCAAAAGATTCAAGCCTCCGCTAAACGTTCCTACCCAGATCCGTCCGGCGTCATCTTCATGAATGTCTGTAATATAACTATCCGACAGAGTATTTGATTCAAAAGGAACATGCTGGAAGATGCGAAAAGAATAGCCATCATACATATTTAAACCATCCTTGGTGCCCACCCAAATGAATCCATATTGATCCTGAAGGATGCAGGATGTGAGATTCTGTGACAGTCCGTCATCAATGGATATGCTTCTGGCAGCACCGGCCATTCGGGAGTAAACGGGTTCATGTGTCACTTTCTGTGACCGGGTTTCCAGACAAAGAATCAGAAAAAGAAACAACACATATACACCCATATCCACCCGTATTTAGGGCGCAAGTTAGGGCTATACCAAAGAAAGCGCAATATGTAATTACTATTATGACAAACAAAACAACAATTAACCAACTCAACCAGCTGGTTAAACCTTTTTATTTCTCTGAAAATGAGACGGACTCGTTCCATATTCTTTTTTAAAGGAGACACCAAAATAGCTGACGTCCCGGTAACCACATTTATAAGCTATTTCTGAAACGGTCAATTGATTTTCCTCCAATAATTCCACTGCTTTAATCATTCTGATTTTGCGAATGAGCATATTGGGGTTGATGTTTAAAATTTCAGAGGTCTTGCGGTACAGCATAGAGTTGCTGATGGACAGTTCGCTGGAAATTAATTTGACCGATAAATCGGGATTGGCCAAATTCTCTTCAATAAACCCTCTTACCCTTGACAGAACCAAATCATCCTTGTCATTGGTGGACACCTCAGCATAAAACCGCTTTTGCATTTTCATTCTGGCTTCCATCCGCTTTCTGTGCTGAAGCAAGGCTTCCACTCTGGTCAGAAGGGTATTCAAATTAAAAGGTTTACTCATAAAACTGTCTGCCCCGGCCCGGTAGCCTTCCGCCTTATCAAAATCGGACGATTTGGCCGTGAGCAGAATCACCGGCAGATGCACGGTGGAAGGGTTCGACTTTATTTTGGTACAGAGCTCTACCCCATTCATGGCCGGCATTACAATATCGGACAAGATCAGATCGACCTTTTTATTCAGTGCCATCTCATAGGCAGTCACACCATTATTCGTTTCCAAAACCGTGAACAAGTCAACCAGGTTGGTCCTCAGTAAATTTCTGAAATCGGCATGGTCATCCACCAATAGGATGGTTGGCTTGTTTTCAAAACTCTGGTTGAGATTTTTTATACGAAGAATGGTGTCCTCTTCTATTTTTTCCGGAAGAAAGTTGGTGGAAGTTTTCTCTGCCCGCAAGGAGTTATACACCTCTGAATCATCATAAGAACTTCGGTTAACAGGGAGAATGAAGGTCACTTGTGTCCCCTTCCCTATCTCACTTTGGAGACTTATTTCCCCCTTATGAGCCTCTACCATGGCTTTGCACAAAGACAAACCTATCCCGAATCCCCCGCCCAATTGATCATTTCCTTTCAGGGCATGGTAGCGATTGAAGATGGCACTTTGCTCTGCTGCTTCAATGCCTGTGCCGGAATCAATCACCTCAATCACCGCTTCACTTCTTCCATTGTTTCGGTCAATGGTCAATTGCAGGATGACCTCTCCTTCCTCAGGCGTATACTTAAAAGCATTCGACAATAAATTAAAGAGCACCACATCCAGCTTCTCGGGATCAAACCAAACTTCCGAATCAGGAAAGTCGACCCGGATGTCAAATTGAATTTGGTTGCGCTTTGCCAATGGAACAAAGTTTCCGCCGATGCGCTTCACAAATTCATCCAAACGCCCCTTGGTGACATTCAGCGGTAGTTCCTTGACTTCTGATTTACTGTAATACAAAAACTGTCGGTTCAAACGCGTCAGTCGGTTAATGTTACGCTGGGCCAGAGAAAGATCTTTTCCGTTGGGAGCAGTGCGCAAATGTTTCCAATCGTCCATCAGACAAGAGAGAATACTCAGGGGCGTCAAAAATTCATGCGATACATTGGCGAACAAACCTTGCTTGAACAGATTCAGCTTATCCGACTTTTCACGCTCCAGGTGTTCAATCTCCAGAGCATGTTTGACTTCCTGATTTTTCTTCTCCATCCTTAAAAACAAAAGAAGAATGCCACCCAATAACAGACCGTACAAAACAAAGGCCCACCAGGTTTTATAGGGGGCAGGTTTCACTTTAATAAAAACTTTTTCTGTTTCAGCACTCCAATAACCACTGCTATTAGCAGCCTTGACTTTTAAAACATAACGACCGGGACTCAGATTCGAGTAATCCAAGGTACGCGTATCGGCATTCAAAATGCGCCATTCCGTCTCCAGTCCCTCCAATATAACCGCATACTTATTGTTCTCAGGTTGAGAAAACGAAAGGGCTGAAAAGGTCACCGAAAAATTGTTTCTTAAATGGTTCAAAACAAGGGGCGATTCATATCTGGTAGCAGAACGCACCGCCTGATTCATTACACGCAGGTCCGTGATAACAATGGGCGGTACATAATTATCAGGATGTATCTCCGTTGGATCAAAATAATTCAGCCCACTGTTACCGCCAAAATAGAGGTAGCCCTCCTCGTCCTTAAACCCGGCATCTTTATTAAATATATTACTTTGAAGACCATTCTCCTGCAAAAAATTATTGGCCATAACCGCAGAGTCCTGAACCGCCAGGCGGGTCAGGCCTCGGTTGGTACTCACCCACAGATACCCTGCTGCATCCTGTTGTATATGGTAGATGATATTTCCCGATACGTAGGGTCATACGAAACAAAATGATGATCCGAATTTGCTCTTTTGAACAATCCCCCACCACCTGAACCTATCCAGAGATGGTGGTCCCGATCTTCAAAAAGGGTATTGATATTATCGGTAATTAGCCCGTTACGCGCTTTGTCAGAGGCTGAAATCCGTTCAAAAACCAAGGGGAAATGAGTTCGGATGTCCGACACCAATTTATTAATCCCATGATCATAGGTGGCTATCCAAAGGGTGTCATTGTGGTCCTGGAGTATCGCAGAAATGCGGTTACTGCTCAGCGACTTCGGATTATCCGCCATGTGCTCGTAATGCAAAATATTAAAGCCTAAAAAATTATTCGGATCATATTGAACCATTTTATAGAGTCCGTTTTCAGTACCTACCCACAAATTCCCCAAATGATCGGGATGAATGACAGAAATCTCCCGGGCCGCAAAATCATATTCCGAAACATCCTTATTGATGACCACCGACCTGCCGGATGCCGGATCATATTTGATCAATCCCATATAACGCGTACCCAGCCACAAATGATCGCTACCATCCCAATAAAAACAGTTCACCGTGTTGATATCCGCAGGTAAGCCATCATACTCGGGCAGAGAGGTGTATTGGACAAAGGACTGGTTGTCGACATGGTAACGACCAAAGCCCAGACTTCGAACGCCGATCAGCAGGTCATTATTGGGCGCTTTGGTGAAGGCAGTCACCGACTGACTTTGAAAATTTGGAGAAACTTCGGGAAGGGACAAGGGCGAGAACAATTGCACTTTATCATCCAATATATTAACCCCTCCACCTGAGGTGCCCACCCAAATCAATCCGGAGGCATCACATAGTAAGGTGTAGGCTTCATCATGCGAGATCTGATGGATACCCGGGGCATTCTTAAACAAGCGATAGCCGGGTTGACGGCTATCGGGATCGGTCATCAAATCCAGCCCAAAAGGTGTACCTACCCACAAGTTCTCATTGTGATCAATGATCAAATCATAAATAACATCACTGATTAGCCCGGAGGATGGGGGCATCAGGTGCTGCCTGACTGCCAGGGAGTCGCCCAGAAGGGTCAAATGAACCAATCCGCCCTCCCACAGTCCCAACCAGAAATCGCCCTTCTCATTTTCAACCAAACTAAAGGGCGAGAAATGGGGAATGTCCAGATCAAAGTAGCTGGCCGACCAGGACCTTACCTGATTAGTCTTCTGATCGATCAGGGTTAAGGCGCCTTTCCAGGAACCCACCCAAATCCGGTTAAACGAATCCTGATACAAATGGGTGATCCAGTCGGAATTCATCCCCGAAACACCATCCGACAAATTATATAAGGCCACAATGCCTTCTTTGGGGGACAATACTTCAAGTCCCTCACCGGCAGTGCCCAGCCAGACATGATCATCGGCATCAACAACTAAAGTATTGATAACATCCAATTGAAGCTGATAAGGTGATTCACTTTGCGTATTGTAAAAAGTGAAGGTTTCCGTCACGGTATTAAACTGGGCTGCTCCCCGGTCGGTCGCACACCAAAGATTACCGTCCGAGTCTTCATCTATCGCATTAAACCAATTGGTTATAAGCCTTTGTCATGATATCCGGCAATGGAATATTCTCTCAGCTCGTAACCGTCGTACCGAATCAATCCTTCCGTGGTTCCAAACCAGATAAAGCCTTTTGAGTCCTGGAAAATATCATTCACATTATCAGAGGGTAAGCCGGTACTACTATTGATATTGGAAATATCATAAACCCCCGACGCATGGCAACAGGAGAAATGACCATTAAAAGCCAAACGATGCTGTTTTTTTTGCCCAGCAGTCGACCTGCCAAAACAAACAATTCTACCCAAATTCCACTACCTGATTGCCCCATTTCACACCTCCCCTTTTACTTTTTTACACACTTTCCTCTTGTAATTCATTCGACCGACCAGTAATTTTTGAACGATTTATCACTTTTCACTTCTAATATACCAATTTATCAGCGATTTAACCAATATAAACATTTTTGACTTTTATTGACTTTTGAATGAATTATAACAAAGACTGATTGTTTTTCAATAACTCAAGCGCACAAAATTAACTTTATTTGACAATCCACACCAACAGTTAACCAAGAAATTTATGCGAATTATTTATTTGAACATTTTAATGGTAATGGCTCTGAATTTTATCTCATGTGATGCGGAGAAACAAAACATCCTTATTGATATGCAGAAGGAATACCAGACCATTCATTCGTTTGGGGCATCAGATGCCTGGCGCTGCCAATTTATTGGTGCTCACTGGCCAACCGAAAAGAAGGAACAAATGGCCCAATGGCTTTTTAGTCGGGAAAGCGATGACAACGGCCAGCCTCTGGGCATCGGCCTGTCGCTTTGGCGCTTCAACATTGGAGCAGGTAGCATGGAACAAGGAGAAGAGAGTCACATCAACCACCCCTGGCGTAAAACGGAGAGCTTCCTGAATGCAGATGGCACTTATGACTGGTCGAGACAGGCCGGACAGCAATGGTTTTTGCAGCAGGCTAAAAAGTATGGTGTGGAGCATACGCTGGCATTTACCAATTCACCTCCGGTGCATATGACGTTGAACGGACAAGCCTACTCAGACAAGAACCGAACCACGCTGAATATTAAAGAGGGGCACCTGGACGATTATGCCGAATTCTTAGCAAAGGTATGTCAGCACTTCGACAGCATTGGTTTGGGGTTCAATTACCTGAGCCCCATCAATGAGCCCCAATGGGACTGGAGCAATCCTTCCCAGGAAGGCTCTCCGGCCTCTAACGCGGACATGTTTCATTTAACAAGACACCTTAATGAGGCATTCCTCAGCAGAGACCTTTCCACGCAAATAGCTTTGGGAGAAGCTGCTGAATACAACTTTCTCTATCAACAGGAAGAAAGCCATCCCGATGTATCCAATCAACTGGAGACATTCTGGTCGCCGGACAGCCCATTTTATCTGGGCTCATTTGAAATGGTAGCACCCGTCTATTCGGGACACAGCTATTTTACCACCTGGCCTGTTGAAAAACTCATAGAAGAAAGAGAACTGGTGGGTCAAAAAATGAAGGAGCTGGATCCATCCATTGATTTTTGGCAGAGTGAATTTTGCATCCTCGAAGAAAACGATGACGTCAACAGCGGACATCAGCGGGATTTGGGAATGGCCACTGCGTTGTATGTCGCCAGAGTCATCCACCATGATTTGGTATTGACCAATAGCGCTACATGGCATTGGTGGACGGCGCTTACTCAGGTGAACTACAAGGACGGACTGATCTATCTGGACAATGGCAATGAAGGTATCAGCGATCAACAGCATGCCGACAATCAGGTCTTGCAAAAAGATGGACGTTTTCACGACTCCAAACTCATGTGGGCCCTGGGCAACTACTCCCGCTTTGTCAGACCCGGCATGATCAGAGTGGAGGCCAACATCGAAGGCACTGAAGGTCCGATGCAGGAAGCGGAATCCTTCATGGTATCCGCCTACAAAGACCCGGCCAACAGGGAATTGGTATTGGTGGCTGTCAACTATTCCAGGGAGGCGCAAACTTTCAACCTGAGCTACCAAAGGGGATTTGAGAAAGAAGTAAAGACTTATACCACATCGGCATCCAGCAACCTGCTATTCAGCCCGGCTGGCATCAACCAGTTAAGCTTGCCAGCCCAAAGTGTTAAGACCTTTGTATTTAATTATTAAGCAGCCATGCAACAATATCATCACAGGTAAATATCAATTACATAAACAAACAGATTTTATTTATGACAACAAAAGCAATCAACTGGACGATCATTGTCATCCTCCTCTTCGGACTCGGAACCTGGGGATGCGATGACGATGATAAAGTATGGGTCGCCGATAGCGATCCGGAGCTTTCCCTGACAGCAGAGGAAATACATAGCGACCAGGGACGAACCATTCAAATTAAAGGAAACATTAAGGATGAACTGGGTATCAAATCCATTCATCTGAATATCGACGAATGGTTTCTCGACCGGGAAATCCTTATCTCGTCGAGTGATTCATTGGTAAAGGACTATCCTCTGGATTATGCCTTTCTTGTTCCTGAGGACGCTGAGGAAAAGGGTCATATCATTAAAGTAACGGTTTACAACATGGGCAACCGCTCGGTCAGTCAGAATGTCACTATCTATATGGACGGTGATTTTGATGGCCCAACCATGACCATTAACAGTCCGGTAAACGGACTCACCCAGGCCCCGGACGAAGAAATACCGGTAGACCTGTCGGTTGATCTGAGTGATGCCCGACAGTTGGGCTATTTTATTGTGGAGGAAGCCAGCCTCGAATTCAGAGACAGTATCTCCTATATGGGAAGCGGTTTGACAGCCGCTAACTATTCCAACACAGTCATGCTGCCGGCCACAGTGCTGAATACCACTTTAACTTTATGGTGGCCGACAGTGCCGGCAACACCGTCAGCAGCAGTCGGGTGGTAAAAGCGTCCTACGATTTTGACAAACTTTACCTCGCCGATGTGGCTACGGATGCCCAATTGGTTTCCGATTTGTTTGGAGTGCCCATGCTGATCTCCAAGACAGCCCCCTATAATTTTGAGGGCAAATATTATGCAGAGGCACCGGGTACGGAAATACGTTTTATTCCTCAAACAAGCAGTTTTCATCCGCACTGTTACGGACTGGATCCGGATGATCCGGACAAATTGATCAATGACCCGGAAAGGGCTGAACCGATTGTGCTGGAAGAAATCGGCTATTACCGCGTAAAACTCGACCTGCAAAACCGTACCTACAGTGTGGAGTCTTATGTACCTGCCGACGACTACTTTATGCCGAAAAAGGAGTTCCCCGATGATGAAGATTACATCAGCAGCACCTACTACGGCGATTTGGGAATGGTGGGTAAAGGTTTCCCTGAATATCCCGATCAAAACTGGGCGACCTGGGCATCTATTCCTTTCGACAGGGATCCGGAAAACAACTACCGTTTCTACAAAACCCTGGATATGGAAGGCACTGTGGAAATGATTTTCCAGCCAGAACATCCTTGGGGATGGTGGCCGGAACCATTCTGGAGGTTCGACCGCAGCGTTGACCCGGAAAGAACGGTTCCCAATGGTGGTGACAACCTGAATATGGATGTACCCGAAAGAACGACCTACCAAGTGGTCTTCGATTCTCACCTGAACAGGGCCAAAGCCATCCGTGTAGAATAACAAATATAAAAATCAAAATACAGAACAATGAGAAATCAGATTTATAGAGCCCTATGGCTGGTAGCGATATTCTTTACTTTTTCGCTCACTGTGCTGGCTCAAAACAGATCCATTCAAGGAACTGTCCTAACAGAAGATGGAGAGCCACTTCCCGGTGTATCCATTGTTATTCAGGGAACCACCACCGGTGTCATAACCGATATCGACGGGCATTTTCAACTGCAGGCTGCGCCCGAGGATATGCTGCAGATCAGCTTTATTGGCTTCGACAATCAGGTCATTACCGTGGGCGACCAGTCGCGCTTCAATATCATCATGCAAGATTCGATGATCAGTCTGGACGAAGTTGTGGCCATTGGCTACGGTCGCGCCAAGAGAAGCGACCTCACCAGCTCCATCGCTTCGGTAGATGGCGAGGAAATGAAAAGCATGTCGGTTGGCAACCCCGTCAGTGCACTGCAGGGGAAAGCCCCCGGGGTGCAAGTGGTGGCTGGTAGCGGTCACCCCGGTGCCAGCCCAAAGGTCATGATTCGGGGATTTACTACCATTAACCTGGATACCGATCCGCTTTATGTGGTGGATGGGGTGCCCATGGGGGGCAATCTCAACTTTCTTAACACCAACGAGATTGAGAGTATGCAGGTACTGAAAGATGCTTCAGCAGCCGCCATTTATGGTAGCCGTGCTTCCAATGGTGTTGTGTTAATCACCACCAAGCGAGGATCTGAAGGAAAAACCCAATTTACAGCCGACCTGTCCTATGGCATCCAGGTTTTTGAGAAACCCTTTGAAATGGCCAATGGCACTGAATATGCTGAGATTATGAATGCTTCAAGAGCGACGGCTGGCTTGAGTGAAAAATTTGCCGACCCGGGCTCGTTTGGTCAGGGAACCGACTGGTGGGGTGAAGGCATCCAAAACACATCGCCCCAACGCAATTTCAGTCTGCAGGCCTCAGGTGGAACAAAAGATAGCAGATATGCCGTGAGTGTCAACTATTACGATCAGGCTTCCTTCTATCAATCGGGTAACTGGGAAAAATTCACGGCCAGATTGAGCTCCGACTGGAACTTTGCCGATTGGGTGACCGCAGGGGTGATGTTAAACCCCCGTCGTGAAAAATGGGACAATACACCGAATTGGTACCAGGACTATCTGATGATTGACCCGTTGACGCCCATCTACCGCCCGGAAAACGAACGTGAGGGCCTCAATGAATACAGCATTTATCAACGGTCTTACCACACCTATACCTGGAATCCCATTGCGCGTGATGCCAGAAGCTTTGGCACCGGCGGCTATTATGCCATGTCGACCAACGCTTACGCAGAAATAAAACCAATCAAAGGACTGGAATACCGGACACAAATTAGCGGGGATTTCAAATTTTACCATGAGGACGATTTTGCGCCCGATTTTGTCATCGATGGTGCCCATGAAGCCAACACGATCAATTCGGTATCCAGAGAGCACACTTTTGATAGCTACTGGAACTGGACCAATACGCTGACCTACGAGTTGAGCAACAATGGTCACAATGCCTCCATTATGGGTGGTGCCACGCTTGAAAAGTGGAATGGCCGGAATTTAGAAGGAAACAAAGAAGGCATTCCCAACAATTCAGATGTATTAAGGGAAATTGATGCCGCCACTGAAAATCCAGAGATTGGGGGGAACTCATGGGCTACCTCCATACAGTCCTATCTGGGCAGGTTGACCTACAACTATATCAATCGCTACTATGTAACGGCGACGTACCGACTGGATGGCTCCTCTAAATTCCTTAAGAACAACAAGTGGGCCACCTTCCCATCCGTTTCGGTGGCCTGGCGTTTGTCCGACGAGGACTTTCTGTCGGGTGCGAATTTTCTGACCGACTGGAAAATACGTGCCGGTTGGGGACGCCTGGGTAATGCCGGCTTGCCTTCCAGCGTGTACTTGTCTTCATTGGGAAAAGACCACTATGTTTTTGGATCTGGTCAGGGCTCATTGGTCAATACTACCTACCTGAACAGCATGAAAAACGAGGACATCAAGTGGGAAACCGTAGAAGATTTTAATCTGGGTACCGACTTTTCCCTTTTCAACAGTCGCGTTTACGGATCTTTCGAATACTACCAAAAGAAAACCCGCGACATGCTTTTCCAGCTGCCTTATCCCAATTACAGTGGCTACCCCAACGATGCCCTGATCTGGTCCAATATTGGGTCTATGAAATCGGCCGGTTATGAAGTAGCCCTCAATTATCAGAATCAGGCAGGTGAATTCAGGTATGATGCGGGCATCACCCTGACCTCTGTGGCCATGGAGGCGACCGACCTCCCGGAATCCACACCGGTCATATACGGAAATAATGAACATACCCGGACGATTGAGGGCGATGTCCCAGGCCATTTTTACGGCTACCAAACCGATGGCCTGTTTCAAAACCTCTTTGAAATCAATTCGCATGCCAGTAAAAACGGGCATATTTTGCAACCCGATGCCCGTCCCGGCGACATCCGTTTTGTGGATGTAAATGGCGATGGCGAACTGACCGGTGACGACCGCACCAAGTTGGGCAGTCCATGGCCGGATTTCACCGGCGGCATCAATATGAATCTGGGCTGGAGAAATTTCGACCTCGTGGCCAATGCCTACTTTAGTATCGGGAACGACCTGGTAAACTGGTTGCGACGGGATTTATACAATACGGAGGGATCTGATAACAATGTGATTGCCGGACTACTGGACAAGACCTGGAATGGGGAAGGCAGCACCAACGAGTTTCCACGCATTGCCCATACTGATATGAACCAGAACTTTATCCGTTTCAGCGATTACTTTGTGGAGGACGGCTCTTTCTTGCGATTAAAAAACCTTCAGGTGGGTTATACGCTCGACCAATCGGTATCCCAGCGCTTGGGACTGACCAAGCTAAGAATGTATGTTTCGGGTCAGAATATCTGGACGCTCACCAACTACTCAGGGGTGGAGCCTGAAGTGGCCGGCGACAATGTTCTCAATACTGGTTTTGCCGGATGGAATTACCCGGTTTTGCCCACCTACCTGGTTGGGGTTAATATCACTTTTTAAAAACAGCCATGCTGTTTAGAAAAAATAAATTGTAATCTTATGAAACGACTGATTAATATAGTATTAACCATTGCCCTGCTCACCGCGACTGCGTGTGAGGACTTCATCGAAATTGAAGACAGAGGGCAACAGAATCTGGACAACTACTTTGCCACAGATGCTGAGGCGGAGGCCTTCGTCAATGGCATTTATAAATCCTTTGCCATTTGGGACGAATGGTGGCAGCAAGTGAGTAGAATCACCAACATCATGGCCACCGATGATGCCTGGATGGGGAATCTGGGCCAGAACCCCGGGGATCACTTTGCCATGGCACATTACTTTGTGGAAGCTTCCAATGCCCCCGGTGCTCTCAAAAACTATTACCGCTTCAAATATGAAAACATCGGGGCCTGTAACATCGCCATTAGCCGCATTCCCGAAGCCAACATTTCAGAGGGCATGAAAAACCGACTGGTGGGTGAAGCCAAATTTTTCAGAGCCTTCAGTTATTGGGAATTGGTACAAAACTTTGGTGATGTGGTTTTAATAACACAGCCTGAATCATCAGGCGGTATCAATAAAGCCAGATCGCCCAAAGCGGAGGTTTATGCACAGATGGTGCAAGACCTGAAAGAGGCAGCCGCCGTCTTGCCCCCTACCTATGACGAAGCCAACACCGGTCGGGTAACCAGCTGGGCGGCAAAGGCACTGTTAGCCAGGACGTACCTGTTCATGGCGGATTATGCGAATGCCTATGCTTATGCCGACACGGTTATTAAGGAGGGTCCCTTTGAACTGGAGCCCAATTTTGTAGACATTTGGAGCGTGTATAACCACAATGGCCTGGAATCTATTTTTGAAATCAAAGCCAATTCTGACCAGAACTACAATGTGGGAAACCGTTTCTCGGTAGTTATGGCCGCCCGTGGAGAAATGTGGCCCGAAGGAGAAGAGGACAAAGTGATGGATGGCTGGGGATGGTGTGTTCCATCTTCACATTTGGAGCAGGCTTACATCTCTGAAGGAGACGAAATTCGCCGAAAAAGCACCATCATTAAACTGGGCGAACCTGTATATGGCGATGAAGCAGCCAATCCCAACTACCAGTTCAACCCCGACCTGAACAAATCGGGTCGCGTCTGGCGTAAATACTATGTACCCATTGCCATGCGCCAGCAACTGGTGACCAAAGACCGTCACATCCCGCTTCCAAAAATATTACTGCGTTTGGCTGAAATGTACCTGACCAGAGCCGAAGCGGCCTACTTCCAAAACAATGTGGCTCAGGCCAGAGCCGATATCAAAACCATTCGCGCCAGGGTGGAGCTGGGCGACAAGGATGGCTTGTCGGGCAACGACCTGCTCTATGCCATCTGGAAGGAGCGCCGTCTGGAAATGGCTTCTGAGGAGTTACGTTTGTTCGATTTACGCCGCCAGATCGATCCGGTATCGGGCCAACCCATGATTGCTGAGGCCATGGGACCCGATGGCTATTTCGTTCAGTACAATCTGAATGAAAGCACGGATCCTTACGAAACCATCCATCCGGAAGAGCGTCAGGACAAAGGCATTCGTTACCAGCCCGGACGTCATGAACTATGGCCGATACCCCAATCGGAAATAGATCGAAGTCAAGGAGTTGTCACACAAAACCCCAACTATTAACCAACCAAATGTCAGGTGCTGCTGCCCATGATTCGTCTGCCTATAAAGCACAAAAGAACTTTTTGTGTAACAGACCGTTTCGTTTAGTAATGGCGCAGCAGCAACTGCATTTAAACCGGAGAGTTGGCCCCAGGGCCATCTCTCCTTATTCCATTGTTGAAAAAAACATCTTGACCCAAGCCTTTCAATTTTGACCTTCCGCGTTTAACCTGGTTAACCCATCCAGATCGATAAAAACAAGTTTAAAAATCCGTCTAAATGGTACACTATGTTTTTACTTTTTATTCTATTTGTCTTTGTCTTTGACGCCATAGCCTTTTATTTATATATCAATAAAAGCCGTAGAATTCCATCTGCATGGAAGAGCATCCTTCCCTTTATGTGGATATTTCCGTAAACAATCGGTGTAAGTTTCGTTTCTGGGGACAAACCGGACGGCATGACTTACGCCATCAAGCAGTAAAAAAATGAGAAAAAAAACACTACTTTACTTTGTCATAGGATGGTTGTCAATGACGGTTTACAGCCAGACGGCTGTTCATATCAACGTGGCAGAACAACACCAAACCATACGCGGCATTGGTGCCTCTGATGCCTGGAATTTTGACCCGGTGGGTAAGCACTGGAGTGAAACAGTAAAGGAAGACATTGCGCTCAAATTATTTTCACAAGAGGTGGATGCCAATGGCCATCCATTGGGCATTGGCCTGTCGCGCTGGCGCTTTAATGTGGGCGGTGGCAGCGCCGAACAAGGCGAAGCCAGCAACATTGACCAACCGGAGCGCAGGGCAGAATCCTTTTTGAATGCAGATGGCACCTACAATTGGGAAAAGCAGTCGGGCCAGCAATGGTTCCTCAACAAAGCCAAAACGCATGGGGTGGATCACCTCGTGGCCTTTGTCAACAGCCCTCCCCGCTTCTACACTAAAAATGGCCGCGCCAATGCCGACGACCATGGAGGCACTACCAATTTAAAAGCGGAGCACTTCGACGATTATGCCACTTTCCTAACCGAGGTGCTGGCTCATTTTGATAATCAGGGACTGACCTTCTCACAAGTGAGTCCGGTCAACGAGCCCCAATACCCATGGTTGAGCGGACAGGAAGGGACACCCTGGACCAATCAGGAGATAGCCCAAATCACGGGACTGCTGAACCAGTCCATTCTGGACAAAGGATTAGATACCCAAATTTTATTGGCCGAAGCGGAAAGCTATCGGGTGCTCTATCAAAACAACACCTCATACACCAACCGGGACGACCAGATCAATGCCTTTTTCAATCCCGCTTCGACCCATTATCTGGGCCATCATTCACAGGTATTGAAGGGCATTGCCGGCCATGGTTACTGGACGGACACATCGGACGAAGAAATTATATCTGTCCGCCAGGCCGTTGCTCAAAAAGCTGCGGAACAAGGCATTGAGCTGTACCAGACCGAGTATTGTTTGTTGAGCAACGATTATGACAATTATCTCTCCAATTCCATCTTCTTAGCTAAAATGGTACATGCCGAGCTGGCCATTGCCAATGCATCGGTTTATGACTTCTGGACGGCCATTGAGCGGGAGCGCTGGAGCCAGAAAAACCGCTTTTACCTGATTCGCCTTCGCCCCAATGGTGGCGACTATGTGGACCTGGAGAACGGCGGGACCATCAGTGCCGATAAAAACCTGTGGGCCCTGGGCAACTTCAGCTATTTTATTCGTCCCGGCTACCAGCGCATCAGCACCAACAACACCGAAAACTTGTCGGGCCTCATGAGCTCTGCTTATCTGGCTCCCGACCAGTCGGAAATCATTGTGGTCCACGTCAACTGGGGAAACGCCGTCACTGAAATGGACCATTTGTTCTATGCCTTGCCGGAAGGAAAAAAAATCAAACAAATCACGCCTTACGTCACCGACGCCACCAACAACCTGCAACAAAAAGCGGCCATTAACAGCGGAGACAGCTACACCATTTCTGCCAAATCGGTCACAACCATGGTGGTGGAACTCGAAGCATCGAATGGTTCTGTAGAGGACCCGGTCGCTTCGCAACAACAACTGCTAACGGGAGAAAAAGAGAATGAAGCCATTGTCTATCACGATTTTCTGGAATGGACCATCGCCGATGCCAACAAAATTCCATCCTGGTACCTTCAGCAGGATAATGGTACGTACACCGACTGGGTCGCCAACCCCGACCAGTCTGGTATCAACGGCACAGCCACCAGTCTGGTAACGGAGACCCAGTCGCCGGTCGACTGGTGGGGCAATTTTCTGGCCTTCCGACTGGAGACGCCTGTTACGATTACGGAGGAAAATCGCTTTTTGCACATTTTGCATTACCGGGAACACAACAATTATGGCTGGAGCTTCCAAATCAATACGGATGCTCCCTATGAAGATGCGGGCACTTATCTGGGAACCCTGAGATTCGACGGCGATAACGCCAGCGACAACACCTGGGAAGACGTGGTAATCGACCTGCAGCACCTGATTGAGACGGGTACACCGCTTGAAAAAATTCTGATGATTGTAGACAAGGCCTGGGAAAGTGAAAAAAACAGCGCCCCATCCAAATACTATTTTGATGAAATCGTGCTTTCAGCCTCTCCCTTCAGCAGGACGAGTGTAACGGCCATCCCCGGAGCTGTATCCACCTCATCCGGATTGAACGTTTGGCAGTCTGCTCCTCTTCAGATAAGCGTTTCCGGCTTAAATATGAAGCAAATAGACCTCTTCGACATCAGCGGCCGTAAGGTTCTGTCCGGAAAAAATTTGAACAACACCCCCACTTATAACCTTCATATGCCTGCCACGGGGCTATATATTATAAAAGTCCGCACCACGGAGGGAGGCATTTTAACAGAGAAGGTATTGGTAAAATAAATGTAATGCGTACTTTTACGGTAGCACCTTTGCTCTAAAAAAGCTCCCTGTACGCGGAAAGGACGAACTTTATTCAATGGTTAAATTATCCATCAAACACCAATTATAATATTTTGAAAAATGCGCAAAAATTCTTTTTTATCTGTATTAATCTTTAGCTCTTTGTTATGGAGCTGTACATCCTACACCGATTATTCGGAAGTTCCCTTTGAAGAGAAGGTGCCGGCCGACTGGGAAAACACCGCGGTGAATGAAATTAACCGGGAAACCCCTCGTGCCTGGTATGTACCCTTTGCTTCGCCCAATGAAGTGGATGCCGATGACAAATGGGCCTCTTCGCTTTTGCAGTCGCTCAACGGTGAATGGTTGTTCAATTATTCTGACAACCCTTCCTCCCGTCCTTTTTATTTCTTCAAGGATGATTTTGATACCCGAAATTGGTCGACCATCAAGGTTCCTTCCAATTTCGAAATTGAAGGATTCACCTATCCCATCTACACCAATGTGCAATATCCGCACGAAGTCACGCCCCCTACCATTCAGGACCATTACAATCCGGTAGGTTCCTATAAAAGGACTTTTACTCTGCCGGCCGACTGGGATGGCAAAGAGGTGTTTGTTCACTTTGGAGCGGTCAGCTCGGCCATGTATATCTGGGTCAACGAACAAATGGTGGGCTACAGTCAGGACAGCAAAACCCCTGCCGAATTCAACATCACCCAATACCTGAAGCCCGGCGAAAACTCCCTGGCTGTAGAGGTGTATAAATGGAGCGATGGCAGTTACCTGGAAGACCAGGATTTCTGGCGTTTGGGTGGCATTACCCGCGATGTGTTTTTAATGGCCCGCAACCCGACGCACATCCGCGACTTTAGGGTGAATGGCAACCTGGCCGACGATTACACAACCGGCCTGTTGTCGCTGCAGGTAGAGCTATCGGCCAACTTCGACGCCTCTTACAGCATTGCCGCGGCATTAAAAGAAGGCGACACCATCCTGGAAGAATTTTCGGAAGTCGCCACCAATGGACAGGTGCACTTTGAATCGAGCTATCCGGATGTTAAAAAATGGACGGCAGAAACACCCCACCTTTACGAACTGGAAATAACGCTCAGGAACGCAGAGAACGCAGTGGTGGAAGTCCTTCGGCAGGATGTCGGTTTCCGTAGAGTGGAGATCATCGACAATACCCTTCGGGTGAATGGTGAGTACATTTATCTGAAAGGTGCCAACCTTCATGAGCACCATGAGGTTACCGGCCATGTTATGGATGAGGCCACCATGCTGAAGGACATTGAAATCATGAAAAGTCATAACCTCAATGCGGTGCGGACTTCGCACTATCCGCAACCGGAGCGTTTTTATGAACTGTGCAACCGCTATGGTTTGTATGTTGTTGATGAGGCCAATATTGAATCACACGGCATGGGCTATGGCGACCAATCGCTGGCCAAAGACCCGGCCTGGATGGAATCGCATCTTTTCCGCACCCGAAATATGTTTGAACGGGATAAGAATCAGCCTTCCATCATCATCTGGTCATTGGGCAATGAGGCGGGCGACGGCGTCAACTTCGATGCCACCTACGACTACCTCAAATCGGTCGATTCAACGCGTCCAACACAATATGAACAAGCCCACGGTGGCCGAAATACAGATATCTTTGCTCCGATGTATGCCAGCATAGAGCGCATGATTCGCTATGCCGAAGAGGATGGCAGCAAACCACTTATTCAGTGCGAGTATGCCCATGCGATGGGTAACAGTGTTGGCAACCTGCAGGATTACTGGGACGTTATTGAGGCTTACGAGGTGATGCAGGGCGGTTTTATCTGGGACTGGGTGGATGCAGGTCTCCTGACAAAGGATGAAGATGGTACTGAATTTTGGGCCTACGGTGGTGATTTTGGCCCCGACACAGTTCCCTCTGATGGCAACTTCTGTATCAATGGCCTGGTGGATCCCGACCGCGGAATCAAACCAGCTCTTCTGGAGGTGAAAAAGGTCTATCAATACATCAAGTTCCATCCGGAAGATTTGGCCAAGGGGTCCATTGCCATCGAAAACAAATACGATTTCATCAACACCAATCGTTTTGATTTCACATGGGTGATTGAGGGGGATGGCGAAAAGGTGCAATCCGGAACCTTCGACCAAATAAACCTGGATCCGGATCAAAAAACCACCGTTTCAGCCATATGGATTTTACGGTTGAACCGGGTGTGGAATATTTTCTGACCGTTTCGGCTACGCTAAAAGAAGAAGACGGATTGGTGCCTGCAGGCACCATTCTGGCCGCTGAGCAATTTGAACTGCCCATTGCGCTGCCAGCCAATCCTGTTGAAGCGGAGCTTTCTGCTTTATCAGTGGTTGAAAATGGCGATACGGTAAGGGTTTCGGGTAACGACTTTGAGGTCTCGTTTGACAAGGCCAATGGACTTATGACCAGCTTCGTAATAAACGAGCAGGAAATGCTGCTGAAGGGTCCTGAACCCTCCTTCTGGAGAGCACCCATCGATAACGACTTTGGTAACGATCTGCCGATACGCTCCGGCATTTGGAAAAATGCCGGAAAAAACCGCCAGGTGGTTTCTGCCCGTGTGACGGAACCAACGAATGGCCAGGTGCAGATTTCTTTTGTCTTTGACTTAAAAGATGACGAGGGAAATAAAATAGCAGATTACACCAGTCAATATCTGGTGAAAGGCAACAGCACCGTGGAAGTGGACAACCACTTTAAAATGACTTCGGATGATCTGCCTGAGGTTATCCGTATAGGAATGACGCTGATTATGCCGGAAACATTCAACCAAATGTCGTGGCTGGGACGCGGACCGCATGAATCGTATCAGGACCGTAAGACCAGTGCCTTCGTTGACCTATACAGTGGACCGGTGGCAGATCAGTACTTCCCCTATGTCCGTCCCCAGGAAAATGGCAACAAAACGGATGTCAGGTGGCTGTCCATTACCAACGATAACGGTGAAGGCCTGTTGTTTGAAGGAAAACAACTGCTTGAAGTATCGGCCCATCATAACCTGCTTGAAGATTTTGAATCTCCCCGCAGAACGGATGGTCGCCTGCCCGAAGGCGAAACCGCCGTTCAACGCCACATCAACGATGTTAAACCCCGTGATTTGACGGCGGTCGATATCGACCTCAAACAAATGGGTGTGGGTGGCGATACCAGCTGGGGCGCCTGGACGCACGAACAATACAGGCTGACCGACAAAGAATACAGCTACGGCTTTATTATTAAACCGGCGAAATAAGCCTAAGTAACCGCATAAAAAGCCCGTTAGTTTTTCAACTAACGGGCTTTTTTAAGGCTTATCAGCATCCGGTTCAATGGCAGAATGTCCCTCCATCCAACTGGGGAATACCTCTCCAAGGCCTTCCACCATAAATTGGACGGCAATGGCTGTAACGATGATGCCAAATATTCTTGTAAAAACAACAAATACGATACCATCCATATTTTTCTCCAGAAAGGAAGAACTTAGAAATACAATTAGAAGAACAATAAATGCCATCAATACGATTATGGACATGGATACAAAATCGATAAAAGATCCTGATAATGAACCGTAAAGAATCACTGTAGTAATAGAACCGGGTCCGGCCAGCATTGGTATCCCAAGAGGGACAAGAATTTTCCTGAATCGCTGCTTGGCGAGCGAAAAATCGGTTAAACCCTCTTCCATTCTGTCGTCAAGCTGGGTGGCTTCCCCTTGCAACATGGACAATCCGGTAAAAAGCAGCAAAATACCACCGGCAATTTTAAAAACCTCAATATCAATGGACGAAAAACTGAAGCATATATTTCCCAACAATAAGAAAAACAACGAGAATGATATAGCTCGTGCCCGTCACTAAGAAAGCGATCCGCTTTCTTACCGTAGAGCTGGCATCATTGGTTAATTCGCTCCACATGGGCCAGATGCCTAAGGGGTTAATAATGGCCACCATGGCAATGAGGAAGTTGATGTATAAGTCCCAGTTCATAGATCTTTATTTTTTAAACGTTTAAGAGCACTCATCAATGCTTTGTGAAAATCACGCCAACAATTATGTGGTGGTATAACTGTGGTTTAAACGGCCTTACTGTAGAGAATTATCCCCTGATTTGATTCTTGTGTGTCGCAATTTCCACAGCATGATGACTTACAAGCAGGTATCCTAAAATACATCAAACCACCTTCACAAAAACCACACAAACCGCTCACCACCTAACAATATTAAACTTATCTAATATATTAGAAAGAAAAACAAAGGCCAAAATAGTATCTGCGCATTAGCGGGTATGAATATTGAATCGAATGCTTATGATAGAATAAATTATTCATTAAACCCATGTATTATGATTGGATGGATTATAGCAGCCTTAATTGGGGCCTTGGTATTTGCCCTTCTTGGTTTTACAGGAATAGCAAGAGGTTTTGCAGCGATTGCAAAAATTCTTTTTTACATTTTTCTGGTTATATTGGCCATTGTGATTATTATGAATGTCGTGAGTTGACCTTTATGGTAACGAAATTGAAAACCTTCAATTTTCATATTCAGGTCCAATCCGCAAGAGATACAAATTTCCTTTTGGAAGCTTGAAAATGAAAATTGATGCGTACATGTTTAAATTTTCTTTATGTTCGATCAATCAATGTTTTATGTTTAGAAATGAGTTAACTTGCAGTTGTCCTAAACCAAAGGGCTAAAACATAAACAAATGGAAAACAAAGAAGACCAACCGATCATTCGGAAAAACAAATACGTACCTGCTGCAGAGTTTTATAGCCAAATAATTGACAGTTTACAGGATTATTCCATTTTCACATTGGATAACCAATTAAGCATCAACAGTTGGAGTTCTGGTTCTGCAAAAATTCTAGGTTACGAAACAGAAGAAATAATAGGAAAGCCTTTCGATATCATTTTTACGGATGAAGATAAAAAGGCGGGTATTCCGAAAAAAGAAATTGAAACCGCATTGAATGAAGGCAGAGCCACAGATAACAGGTGGCATATTGGGAAAGACCAAAGTCTGTTTTTTGCTTATGGTGTGGTTTTTCCGCTTATCGGTTCAGACGGAGACATGTTGGGTTATGTCAAAATCTTGCGTGACTTAACTCAGCGAAAAAAAAATGAGGATGCCATAAAAAAATACATCATAGATCTCGAGGATCTTAATACGCATAAAGAGAGTGTTCTCGCTATTCTTTCCCACGATTTAAGAGGTCCCCTCGCCACCATTATTCAAATCTCAGGTTTCTTGAAAGATCATTACCAAACCATGAAGCCCGAAGAGGTTCAGGAAATGTTGGAGGTACTGCATAAGTCATCAACGGATGAATTAGATATGCTGGACTATCTGGTAGAGTGGGCTAGAATCAAATACGCCTCTGACTCGTTTTCTCCAACAAAAATAAAACTGACCGAATACATCAATAAGGTCTTCGAAACACTATACGACACTGCCACGATCAACACCATCAACCTTCATCAGGAAGTTGAAGCAGACACTTCCGTGTTTGCGGATGACAAAATGCTGATTTCCATCATTCAAAACATCGTTTCAAATGCAATTAAACATACTGGCAAAGGAGGAACAATAACGGTTTCCGCAAAAACCATAGAAGATAAAATCATTGTTCAGGTGAAGGATTCCGGTGTTGGTATGTCCAAAGAAATCATGGATAACCTCTTTACGCCTCAGATGAAAAATCTTGCAGAAGCCAGAAAAAACAATAGCGGTGCCGGAATTGGATTATTGTTGGTAAAAGGGTTTTTAGAGAAAAATGGCGGTGAAATATGGGTAGAAAGCATTGTTGGTGAAGGCTCCTCTTTTTATTTTACTTTACCCATTGATAAACCTTTAAGGAATAAAATCAATGCCGACGAATTAATGTTTGATGAAAGTGATTAAGGCGAAGCCCGCCTAATTAGCATATTTATGAGCAAAGCCTCCATGTTTTAATAGCTATAGCATAAAAAACCGCTCCACAAAAAACCCTGCAAATGTTTCATTTACAGGGTTTTGCTGGTGATCCCGACGGGATTCGAACCCATATCTTCAGAACCGGAATCTGAAATTCTATCCATTGAACTACGGGACCTTTAATTTGAGAGTGCGAAAATAGTTATTTTTCCGCAATTGCGATAATAATTGGAGCAGATTATGCCAATATTCCTGTTGAGTCAACGTTTTGCTGCTTTATAAGACCAGTTGTTTATTGCATAACATGCACCGACTGTGGTTCGATTACCAGAGCGTTGTGCCAAACATTCGCTGTTTCCACACAAACAAAATGCTGATAATCGCCATCGCCTAAATCAACCATTTGCCTGGCAAGGTCTGCCCAGGGATTCCAAACAACGGTCGATTGACTTCCGCTTTTTTTAACAACAATGGTTCGGTCCAAAGCGGCATCCACAATCAGGCAGGTCGCTGTGGTATCGGTGTAAGACCTGTCTACTTCACGTTGGATAACGATGGACTGGTCATCCCCGGCAAAAGCCTCATCAGAACGAATCTCTTCCATATAAGGTACGCCCGTTAATCCTTCAATACGGACTTGAGAGATATCGCCAACCCTGAAATAGCTATGTAAAGCATTGGTGATGGTAACTGGCACATCACTTAAATTTTTCACCTGCCATTTGACCGAAAGCTCCTCTCCCGCTTCAATAACCAGCTCTGAAGCAAAGCGATGATCCCACCACGGACGTGTCAGCACACTATCATTTAATGCCAGTACCAGTCGGGTAGCCCCGGTCAGCAATTGCTCAGTAGACTTAAGCTCCCAATTGAGCAGTCGCGCAAAGCCGTGCTTGGGACCGTCCGGATTCTCCTTATTGCTACCGAACCAAGGAAAGCAAACCGGAATGCCTCCCCTGATGGCTTTCCCTTCCTCCATGGCAGATGAAGTACTCACCAGTAACAAATCTTCCTGTCCCTTGGGAATATACGAAAGCACCTGCCTCCGTACAAAGAAACCTTGCAATTGGCCAATTGATTGGATATGTATGCCATCCTCAAACCGTCTTCCTCTATGAAAACAAGATGCTCATTCAGACCATATCGTTTGTTAAGTTCCTGTACCAACATTATCTTATTTTTAAATTATTGGGGCTTTCAGATTTCACCATTCTACCAGAAAGGCCTCCTTATACAGCCCAAATTTATTACAAATCAGCTAAAACCTCAGCCTTTACCATTCAAAAACTTTTCCTAAATTCGCACATTCATACGCAAATTTGACAATACAGCCGGTTATGGAATATAATTTTAATGAGATTGAGAAAAAGTGGCAACAATATTGGATTGACAACAAGACCTACAAAGTAACCATCGATCCCGACAAGCCAAAATTTTATGTATTGGATATGTTTCCCTATCCTTCTGGGGCAGGCTTGCATGTGGGGCATCCGCTGGGCTATATCGCCTCTGACATTTACAGTCGTTACAAGCGCCTGAATGGCTTTAATGTGCTGCACCCAATGGGTTATGATGCTTACGGACTGCCGGCTGAGCAATATGCCATTCAGACCGGACAGCACCCGGCTGTTACCACCGAAAACAACATTGCCCGCTACCGCGAGCAAATGGATAAGATAGGCTTCTCTTACGACTGGAGCCGGGAGGTGAAAACCTGCGATGCCGACTACTACCAGTGGACGCAGTGGGCTTTCATAAAAATGTTTGAGCATTACTACGACGATGACGCGAAAAAAGCCATGCCTATAGCCATGCTCATTGAGCACTTCGAAAAAAATGGCACAGACGGTATGAATGCCGCCCAAACAGAAAAACTAAACTTCTCAGCTCACGAATGGAAGGGCAAAACAGAAAAGGAACAACAGGAAATCCTGCTGAACTATCGTTTGGCTTATCTGGCCGACACCATGGTCAATTGGTGCCCGGCTTTGGGTACGGTGCTGGCCAATGATGAGGTAAAGGATGGCTTCAGCGAACGTGGGGGGCACCCGGTGGAACAAAAGCGCATGCGTCAATGGCTGCTGAGGGTTTCGGCCTATGCTGAGCGGCTGTTGAACGGACTGGAGACCATTGACTGGAGCGACTCGCTGAAGGAGATTCAGCGCTACTGGATTGGCCGCTCTGAAGGGGCTGAAATGGTTTTCCCGGTTAAAGATTCGGAGGTGGAAATGAAGATTTTTACCACGCGCGCCGACACGGTTTTTGGTGTAACCTTTATGGTTTTGGCCCCCGAAAGCGAGCTGGTACAACAAGTCACCCGGCCAAATCACCAAAAAGAGGTGGCGGACTATCTTGAACAGACTAAAAAACGGACAGAACGCGAACGGCAGGCGGAGGTTAAAAAGGTCACCGGTGTTTTCACCGGCGCTTATGCCATTAACCCACTCAGCAAGGTAGAAATTCCTATCTGGATCAGTGATTATGTGCTGGCCGGATACGGTACCGGTGCCATTATGGCGGTGCCGGCACACGATAGCCGCGACTTTGCCTTTGCCCGCACCTTCAACCTGCCCATCCCACAAGTAGTTGTGCCCAAAGGAGAAGAACCGGCCGACACTTCAGCCTGGAGCGACTCCATCGATTCCAAGGAAGGAACCATGATCAATTCGGGCTTTTTAGATGGCTTAAGCGTGCCCGAGGCCATTGAAAAGACGAAAAAACATGTTGCTGAAAAAGGCATAGGACAGGTCAAAGTTAATTTTCGCCTGCGCGATGCCATTTTTAGCCGCCAACGCTACTGGGGGGAACCCTTCCCTGTTTTTTACAAGGAAGGCATGCCCTACATGCTCAAAGCGGATGAATTGCCGCTACAGTTACCCGAGGTGGACAAGTATTTACCCACCGAAAAAGGGGAACCGCCTTTGGCTCGCGCCAAAGGCTGGCAAACACAGGAAGGTTATCCACTTGAAGTGAATACCATGCCCGGTTTTGCCGGCTCATCGGCCTATTACCTGCGTTACATGGACCCCCAAAACAAGCAGGAGCTGGTAAGTTCCGAAGCCAACCAATACTGGCAGGATGTGGACTTGTACATTGGCGGTACCGAACATGCCACCGGCCACCTTGTCTATTCCCGCTTCTGGAACAAAGTCTTATTCGATCTGGGCAAAGTCTGCAAAGATGAACCCTTCAAAAAGCTGGTCAACCAAGGCATGATTCAGGGCCGCTCTAACTTTGTTTACAGAGTAAAAGGCTCCAATCAGTTCGTCTCTTTGAATTTGAAAGACCAGTATGAGACCATGGAAATTCATGTGGATGTCAATATGGTGCACAACGATCAGCTGGACATAGAGGCCTTCCGGGCCTGGAACCCGGAATACAAAGACGCCGAATTTATTTTGGAAGATGGCAAATACTTTTGTGGCTGGGCCGTTGAAAAGATGTCCAAATCGATGTTCAACGTGGTCAATCCCGATACCATTGTGGAGCAATATGGAGCAGACACGCTGCGACTTTACGAAATGTTTTTAGGGCCACTTGAGCAATCCAAGCCCTGGGACACCAATGGTATTGACGGAGTACATAAGTTTCTACGAAAAGTCTGGCGCTTGTTCATAAACAAGGAAGGGCACCTGAGCATCTCCGATGAAAAGGCCTCACCTGAAGAGCTAAAAGTGCTGCACCGCACCATTAAAAAGACGGCCGATGATGTAGAGCGCTTTTCATTTAACACAGCGGTCAGTTCTTTCATGATTTGTGTAAACGACCTGAACGACCTTAAATGTAATAAACGCGAAATACTAGAGCCACTTTTAGTACTGCTGGCACCATTTGCACCGCATGTCACCGAAGAACTCTGGCAACGACTGGGGAACACCCAATCGATTTGTGATGCCCAATGGCCGGTTTTCAACGCCGAACATTTGGTGGAGAGCTCCATACTCTATCCGGTTTCTTTCAACGGCAAAATGCGCTTTAAACTGGAACTACCTGCCGGTTTAAGTAAAGCTGAAATAGAAAAAGCAGCCTTACAAAATGAGCAGTCGCTCAAATGGATAGAAGGTCAGCAAGTGAAGAAAGTGATTGTAGTGCCCGGAAAAATCATCAATATTGTAGTGGGTTAATGAGTGCGCAGGAGATACGAAAAGAGGTACAATCCTACGTCCTCCTGACCATTGGTTTAGCTATTAGCACCATAGGATGGGCAGGTTTTATCATTCCCTCTGAAATTGTAGGTGGCGGTGTGATCGGCATCGCCACCGTTTTTCACTTCTTGACGGGACTGGATATCGGCATCATGGCTTTTGGCATGAATGCCTTGCTCATACTTCTGGCCATAAAAATTATTGGCTCCTCCTTTGGCCTAAAAACCATTTATGCGATTTCTGTTTTTTCTCTTTTTCTCTCTCTGACGAGTCACTACATTGACGGGCCACTGGTTTCGGAAAAAATCATGGCCACATTAACAGGCAGTATCCTCGCAGGTACGGGGAGTGGTATCGTCTTTTTAAATGGGGGCAGCACAGGCGGTTCTGACATCATCGCGCTCATGATTAACAAGTACCGGAACATTACGTTGGGCCGTCTGCTGCTATACATCGATGCCATTGTTATCAGTTCTTCTTTCTTCCTGTTTAAATCGATTGAAACCATGGTTTATGGTTTTGTTACCATGGCCATCATCGCCTACACCGTGGATGTGATCATCAGTGGCACTAAACAAACGGTCCAATTTTTTATCTTCTCAGATAAGCATGAAGAGTTACAACACCATATCATTCATGTCGCCAAAAGAGGATTGACCATTCTGCCGGGACAAGGAGGGTACTCGGGCCACGAAGTCAAGGTGCTCATGGTGATTGCCCGCAAAAGCGAATCACAAATCATTCTTCGTATCATTAAGCAAATTGACCCACAGGCCTTCATTACCATGGGAAGCGTCATGGGGGTATATGGCCAGGGCTTTGAAAGTATCAAAGGTTGAAAATTATTCACCTCAGGTTGCAAAAGCATTGACACATCGTTATATTTACGAAAATTATTCTTTTTAACGCTCGACCTCATAACGAATGAAGAAAATTCTGATTGCACTTATCGTACTGCTTGTTATTGCCATCGCTGCAACCATCTACATATACCAATGGCGTCAAAAGAACGATGTTACCCAAGAACAACAAAAAGCGCTTACCCTCGATGAATTCCCTCCTCCCCCGCCACCAAACAGGGTCTATGGCTTAGTGGCGGACTCGTTTCAGATTGAAAATTTTAAAGTGGCCCGTAACCAAAATCTGGCCTCGATCCTCCTGGCACAAAACGTTGAGTACCCAATCATTTACCAGCTGGCAGAAAAAAGTAAAGAAAAGTTTGATGTTCGACGCATACGAACAGGCAATCCCTACGCCATATTTTATAGTCGGGACACCCTTAAAACCCCGCTTTGGTTTGTCTATGAGATTGACAAAACAGATTTCCTGGTGATGCAACTGACCGATTCTCTTGATATCATTCGAGATAGAAAACCCATCGAAGTGGTGCGGAAGAGCGGCACAGGAATAATCACCTCCTCCCTTTGGAATACCATCAACGAGAACAACCTCCATCCTGTCCTCGCCATGGAGCTTTCTGAAATCTATGCCTGGACAGTTGATTTCTTCGGCATTGAAAAAGGAGACAAATTCAGAGTGATTTACGATGAGCAGTATGTAGACAGTGTCTCCATCGGCATTGATGCCATACATGCAGCTCATTTCAACCATAAAGGACGAGAATATTATGCCTTCCATTTCAAGGAGGACAGTGTTTGGAGCTACTTTGATGAAGCTGGAAACAGCTTGAGAAAGGCATTTTTAAAAGCCCCATTAAAATTCTCAAGAATCAGCTCCCGATTCAGCAATAACCGCTTTCATCCGGTATTGAAAATTAACCGGCCGCACCATGGAGTGGATTATGCTGCCCCTTCAGGCACCCCTGTTTATGCCATTGGTGATGGCACTGTGACAAACCGTGGATGGGACCCCAAGGGCGGTGGCAACTTCATCAAAATTCGGCACAACAGCGTCTACACCTCTTTATACATGCACCTTCAGGGATTCGGAAAGGGCATCAAAAAAGGAGGCTTTGTACAACAAGGTCAGCTCATCGGCTATGTGGGCAGCACAGGTCTGTCAACAGGACCACATCTGGATTTTCGCATGTACAGAAGCGGATCAGCGGTTGATCCGCTTAAAATTGAAGCACCTCCGGTTGATCCCATCCAGGAAGACAGCATGGCAGAATATCTGGAGTATATTGAACCCCTGTTTTTGGAATTACAACAACTCAAACAATACACTTCCCCGCCAGCTCCTGCCACTAAGCAAGCAGTTGCTCAATAACTTTGGGGAAGTACGTGTGCTCCAGGGCGTGAATTTTTTGTACAAGAGAGGCTCTATCTTCACCCGGTTCAACGGAACAAGTCGCCTGAAACAGCGTGTTCCCTTCATCAAAATGCTCATTCACGAAATGAATGGTGATCCCTGACTCCCTTTCACCGTTTTGGAGAACGGCATTATGCACCTTATCACCGTACATCCCTTTACCTCCATATTTTGGCAGCAAAGCAGGATGAATGTTAACAATGCGATCGGGGAAAGCTTTCACTATATCCTGAGGTACCAACCAAAGAAATCCCGCTAAAACAATGAGATCTGGTTGACTTCCTAACAAAAATTTAAGAACTTCGCCATTGTTATAAAAACTCTCCCTTGAAAACACCATAGTGTTGACACCCAAGGACTCAGCGCGCTTCAAAGCATAAGCGTCAGGATTATTGGATAACAGGTAGCTAACTTTAACATTAGCGGAATCTTTAAAGTATTTAATGATATTTTCTGCATTGCTCCCTGACCCCGACGCCAGTACTATTATTTTTTTCATTTTCAACAAGTTATCCTAGTGTGAATTTAAGAATTTAAACCCTAAAATTATAAAAAAAAGAGCCCTAATAAGAATTTCGTTGAAGGAATATTTGATTTATTTTGTGCAAATCTATTTCTTTGCACAGTTATTTTTAAAACTAAAATTGAATTATTAACTAAAAATTAAAAGCTATGTCAGACATTGCATCAAGAGTTAAAGCAATTATTGTAGACAAGTTGGGAGTTGACGAATCAGAAGTTACTCCAGAGGCTAGCTTCACCAACGATCTGGGTGCTGACTCTCTTGACACTGTTGAGTTGATCATGGAATTCGAAAAAGAATTCAACATCGCCATTCCTGATGATCAAGCTGAAAACATCGGCACAGTAGGTGATGCAGTTGCATACATCGAAGAGAATGCCAAGTAAGACAATCACTAGTTATCACTGAAAATTAATTTATGGAGTTAAAAAGAGTAGTTGTAACGGGACTAGGCGTCATAACCCCCATTGGAAATTCCGTGGAAACCTACTGGAATAACCTGATTAAAGGGGTAAGCGGAGCCGGACCCATTACTCGATTTGACGCCACCAATTTCAAGACTAAATTTGCTTGCGAGGTAAAGGATTTTGATCCTACAGATTACCTTGATCGTAAAGAGGTAAGAAAAATGGATTTGTTTGCTCAGTACGCTATGGCGGCGGCTGAGCAGGCTATCCAGGATTCCGGTCTTAACCTGGAAGAATTGGACCCCGACGAGGCCGGGGTTATCTGGGGAGCTGGTATTGGTGGGATCATAACCTTCATGGATGAAGTCAAAGCCTATGTTGAAGGCAACGGCATTCCCCGTTTTAGCCCGTTTTTCATACCAAAAATGATTTCTGACATTGCTGCCGGACACATTTCTATGAAGTACGGTTTCAGGGGGCCAAATTACGCTACCGTATCGGCCTGTGCCTCTTCATCACACGCCATAGCTGATGCTTTTAACCATATCAGAATGGGAAAAGCAAAAGTATTTATTACAGGAGGTTCTGAAGCAGCCATTAATGAAGCAGGCGTTGGAGGTTTTAATTCAATGCAGGCCATGTCAACCTTTAACGAAGATCCTGCTCGTGCATCCCGTCCATTTGACAAGGAACGCGACGGTTTTGTTATTGGAGAAGGTGGCGGTTCGCTCATTCTGGAAGAATACGAACACGCTGTAGCCAGAGGCGCAAAAATCTACTGCGAGGTGGCAGGAGCCGGCATGACGGCCGATGCTTATCACCTCACGGCTCCCCATCCGGAAGGACTGGGTGCAGCAAAAGTGATGGAAAGCGCCATGAAAGACGGCGATATTGACTTGAAAGACGTTGATTACATCAATGTGCACGGAACATCCACTCCCCGCGGGGATATTGCGGAAGTCCTGGCCATAATAAAAGTTTTCGGCGATCACGCTTACGAAATGAATATCAGTGCCACAAAATCAATGACCGGGCATCTCCTGGGAGCTGCCGGAGCCATTGAGTCTATAGCATCGATTCTCGCAATCAGAAATGGCATAGTCCCCCCGACCATTAATCATAGCACGCCTGATCCTGAAGTGGACAGCAAGTTAAATCTTACGTTCAACGAAGCTCAGGAGCGCAAGGTACGGGTAGCCTTGTCAAACACATTTGGATTTGGTGGTCACAATGCATGTGTGGCCTTTAAAGCGATTGAATAAACTGTGTTCAAGCATCTCTTAATATCAATGAAACTTCTTCCCCGAAAGGGCAAGAAGTTTTATTGTTTGATAAAAAACATCACAGGCATTTTACCTAAAAATCCGGACTACTACTTATTGGCCTTACATCATAAATCATTGATGCGGAAAGACGACAATGGACTGCCCATCAACAATGAACGGCTGGAATACCTGGGAGATGCCATTTTGGGCGCGGTTATTGCGCATGAGCTATATCTCCGGTTTCCGCATAAGGACGAAGGGGCGCTGACCAAAATGCGGGCACGAATTGTAAATCGCCACAATTTGAACCGCCAGGCCCTGAAAATGGGATTGGGCCAATTGATTAAAACACAACCTTTGGCTGATTTAGCGCAGACCCATATTCCGGGAGACGCCTTGGAAGCCTGATTGGGGCCATATACCTTGACCGCGGCTATTTTAAATCAAGGGAATTTATACTCTCTAAACTACTGAACACCCATACCGATTTGGAACACATTTTTGAAAACGATTCGAACTATAAATCCATTTTGATTGAATGGGGACAAAAAAACAGACGTGAAATTCACTTTGTGACGGAAGAATACACCAACAACAACGAAATCACCTTTTTAGCCCAGGCCCATGTCAACAATGTGGTTATGGGACAAGGAAAAGGTGCATCCAAAAAGGAAGCACAGCAAAATGCAGCAGAGGAAGCGCTGAACAATGTGGCAGAACACCATGAACAAATGCTTAATTGAAGGGCCCGTTCTTATGCCGTTTTTCTGAAAATCCTCCCACCTAAAAGTACTGATTTTCAGACAAATGTAGTTAATTAATGTTAAACAGGCCTATAATTATCATTTAGCAGTTATTTTTGTGAATATGAGCAGAAGGTTTATTCAACTACTTATAGTGGTAATTACCATCACACTGGTCGGTTTGATTTATATTCAAATGCTGTGGATAAAGAATGCCACAAGCATCAAAGAGGACCATTTTGACCAGCTGGTGCGCCAGGCGCTTGACCAGGTAGTGCACCGCTTAGAAATCAACGAAACGTCCATGTTAGGGGCCCGTTTGGAATTGGGTCAAAACATCAGTCTGCCGCCCCAACTCAATAATGAAAACCGGTACTTTTCGGGTAAGAACCAGCGTCGTCCAGGAGGGAACCGAATGCAGTACGACATTTCTCTGGATTTTTCCTTTTCCGATTCTCATTTTAGCACAAGGATGTCCACCTATCAGGAAGACTCTCTGGTATCCAGCTACCAGGAGCGAACCCCTATGGTATATAATCCGCAAGGAAATACCGATCCTTTGTCGCATGCACTCAACAATATCCAAAAGCAACTCAAAAGTAAAATTGCTGAACAGGAAGCCCAATTAATGAAGGGCATCTTCATCAGTGACATCCCCATTCAAGAAAGAATTTCCCGTGAAATGATGGATGTTACGCTTCTTCAGGCCTTTGAGGAAAGAGGCGTTTCCTTGCCCTTTGAGTTTGGCATTTTCAATTCCCGCGGCGAAATGGTCAGTTCCACCACTAAGTTTGACCGTGAAGCGGCCACCGTTTCCTATCAGAAACATTTGTTTCCCAACGACGTTCATCCAAAACCCAATTTCCTCCTGGTCTATTTCCCCAAACGTCCTAACTTCATCATGGACTCCATGGGAATGGTTTTACCAACCGCCATCTTCACTCTGGTGATGATTTTCATGTCGATACTCACCATGATTATCATTGTCAGACAAAAAAGACTGGATGAAATCAAAAATGATTTCATCAACAACATGACTCACGAATTCAAAACTCCCATCTCTACCATATCTTTGGCTTCACAAATGCTTAAAGACGCTGCAGTAGCCAAAACCCCCTCCACCTTACAACACATATCCGGCGTTATACAAGACGAAAGCAAGCGCCTGAGTTTTCAGGTGGAAAAAGTCCTTCAAATGGCTATCTTTGATAAGGGAAAGGCCGGACTGAAAATGAAAAAAACCAACATCAATGAGTTGGTTCATGGCGTGGTTAACACCTTTCGTATCAAAGTTGAATCACAAAATGGTAAATTGGTAGAAAAATTAGAGGCAAAAAATCCATTTGCACAGGTAGATGAGGTGCATTTTACAAATGTTATTTTTAACTTGCTGGATAATGCCTTGAAATACCGCCGGGGAACACCGGTTTTTTATGTAAAAACATGGAACAGGCCAACCGGATTGGTAATAAATATACAAGATAATGGTTTAGGTATTTCAAAAGAGAATTTAAAACGTATCTTTGAGAAGTTTTATCGCGTACCAACGGGGAACGTGCATAATGTTAAAGGCTTTGGTTTAGGCTTGGCTTATGTCAAAAAGATTGTGGAAGATCATGGCGCTGAAATTAAAGTCGAAAGTGAATTAAATGTAGGAACTAAGTTCGAAATATTTTTACCCCTTAAAAGCAATAAGGAATGGAAAAAGAATATAAAATTCTCCTGACCGAAGATGATGAAAACCTGGGGATGTTACTCCGGGAATACTTGGTAGCCAAAGGTTACGAAACCGATTTATTGCCTGACGGAGAGGCCGGTTACGATGCCTTTATGAGCAAGAAATATGATGTTTGTATTTTTGACGTCATGATGCCCAAAAAGGATGGCTTTACCCTGGCCAAAGAAATAAGAATGGTTAACACGGAGGTGCCCATCATTTTCCTCACGGCCAAGTCGATGAAAGAGGACATTTTTCAGGGCTTCAAAATTGGCGCTGACGATTATCTGACCAAGCCCTTCAGTATGGAAGAGCTATTGTTCCGTATTGAAGCCATTTTGCGTCGTACCAAAGGAACGTTGGCCAGCCAGGATGTCTTTCAAATTGGCAAATACAAATTTGACACCCAAAAGCAGCAGCTCATTGATGGCGAAAAAGTGGTTAAACTAACCACCAAAGAGTCTGAATTACTCAAGCTCCTTTGCAACAATGCCAATAAGGTTCTGGAGCGGAATTTCGCCCTAAAAACCATCTGGGTGGACGATAACTACTTCAATGCACGAAGCATGGATGTTTATATCACCAAATTGCGTAAGCACCTTAAAGATGAACCTTCAGTAGAAATATTGAATGTCCATGGTAAAGGCTACAAGCTGGTGATGTAATACCAACCTTCCTTAAAGGTATGGAATGGGGCTTACTATTGGCTGTTTGCAGGCAGTAAACAGTGAATAAGGTTTTTTTGTTGCCTGGCCCGAACACTTTTAATTAAAACAAATGGGCTTAACCCATTTGTACGAACACATATCTCAACGGGGTTCTCTGAAAAAGAGCACCCCGTTTTTTTGTCAGACGTTTCATGATATCTGCATCATACATGATGGCCGCACAAAAATCGCCATCAAAATTCGGCGAAGTTACAAACTTCGCCGAGCGGCAAGATGGATTAATCTGCGACAGTAGCATTATTCAATGTTAGGGACGTGCCACATAATGGCGGACTCTGCCAAGCAGTGAGCAGACAGATTTTTAGCAAAAAAACTTAAGGGGTGCAGGCAGCAAAAAGTCTTAGCGCTTGCGGTTAGAATAGCTGAACACCAGGCCCACCTCTGCCCAGGTAGCCCACAAGTCATCAATGGTGGTGCTGTTAGAGTGTAGATTGTAATTATAACGGCCTTCGACAGAAGCACTCAACTTCCCCACCGGAAACGTAAATTCCAGACCACCGGCCAGGCCCATCAGGCGTCTCGTTCAAGCACCACCTGGTCATCATTGTGCATCACAAACTGGACATAGGAGCCCAGATTAATAACAATGGCTGTACGACCCACCGGAATTCTAAAACGGGACAAAAACGGGGTATGGAGATAGCTGTAGGACAGACTACCCAATTCTTCATCGTCATGCGTCAGGTGACTATAGTTGGTCTCGAACAATATGCCAAAATTCATTTCGCCCAGATAAACCACCCTGCCTCCTATCAAAGAACCGACAAAGGGTTCATCGCCAATCCTGTCTTCCAGAAACATATTTGAAAAGCTGGCTCCGGCTTTCACCCCAAACTCCGCATAAGGTTTAAATTCAACTTGCGAAAAGACGGTATTCGTTATTCCTAAAAACAGAAAGACAGCTATCAAACATCTCATGGACAGGCGTTTTATCTTATATTAATCGAGTTTCAGTACCGCTAAAAAGGCCTTTTGAGGCACCTCTACGTTACCCACTTGCTTCATCCGTTTCTTTCCCTTCTTCTGCTTTTCCAACAATTTACGTTTACGGGTAATATCACCACCATAACACTTGGCGGTCACATCCTTCCTTAAAGCCTTAACCGTTTCACGCGAAATAATTTTCGCACCAATGGCGGCCTGAATGGCCACATCAAATTGCTGGCGCGGAATCAGCTCTTTCAACTTCTCACACATGCGCTTCCCAAGGTTATAGGCATTATTGACGTGTGTCAATGCCGATAAAGCATCCACATTCTCCCCATTCAGCAGGATGTCCAGTTTCACCAACTTGGACGGACGGTAGCCGGTGGTATGATAATCAAAGGAAGCGTAGCCTTTGGAAATACTTTTCAGTTTATCGTAAAAATCAAAAACAATTTCAGCCAGGGGCATATCAAAAACCAACTCTACCCGATTGGTCGTTAAGTAATGTTGCTTAACCAATTCACCTCTTTTGCCGAGGCAGAGATTCATGATATTTCCAATATAATCGGCATGAGTAATTATTTGGGCACTGATATAGGGTTCTTCCACATAATCAATGCTCCCCCCATCCGGTAGTCCGGCAGGATTGTGCACCTCTAACTTTTCACCTCTGGTGGTATACACATTATACGGCACGTTGGGTACCGTAGTAATCACATCCATATTGTATTCCCGATCGAGCCGCTCCTGCACAATTTCCATGTGCAACAGACCCAGAAAACCACAACGAAAGCCAAAACCTAAGGCGGCGGATGATTCGGGCATAAAGGTCAGGGACGCATCGTTCAGCTGAAGTTTTTCAATGGCCACGCGAAAATCTTCATAATCTTCGGTATCTATGGGGTAAACACCTGCAAATACCATGGGCTTCACTTCCTCAAATCCGGCAATGGCCTTGGCACATTTGCGCTTGACATGCGTAATGGTGTCGCCTACCTTGACCTCCTTACTGGTTTTAATCCCCGAAATGATGTAACCCACATCTCCGGTTTTCATCACATCACGCGGCACAAGTCCCAAGCCCAGCACCCCCACTTCGTCGGCATAATACTCCTTCTCGGTGTTAAAAAACTTAACAAAATCCCCTTTCCGTATTTCGCCGTTAACCACCTTAAAATAGGCAATGATTCCTCTAAAGGAATTAAAAACAGAATCAAAAATCAAAGCCTGCAAAGGGGCTTCCGGATCACCCACCGGAGGGGGCACATTTTCAACAATGGCCTCCAGAATGGCATCTATACCCATCCCCGTTTTCCCACTGGCATGAATAATTTCGTTGCGCTTACACCCCAGTAAATCAATGATCTGATCTTCCACCTCCTCGGGCATGGCATTGGGCATATCCATTTTATTGAGCACAGGTATGATGGTCAGATCGTGATCAACCGCCTGGTAAAGGTTGCTGATGGTCTGGGCCTGAATACCCTGAGTCGCATCCACAATGAGCAGTGCTCCTTCACAGGCGGCAATCGACCTGGAAACTTCATAGGCAAAGTCAACGTGACCCGGCGTATCAATCAAATTCAAGGTATAGGCCTCATCGTTATGAACATGCTGCATTTGGATGGCCTTACTTTTTATGGTAATGCCACGCTCCCGCTCCAGGTCCATACTGTCAAGCGTCTGCTCCTGCATTTCCTTAGGGGTAATGGTTTTAGTAACCTCTAACAAACGGTCAGCCAGGGTACTTTTCCCATGATCGATATGGGCTATGATACAAAAATTACGGATATTCTTCATCTATCTTATGGATTTTCAAGCACTGCCTCTTCCTCTTAACCATCGCTTCAGGCAGACAGATGGATGGCTCACTTCAAGTTTGCAAATATATTGAATTCCATGGACTTTTCATAAATAAGACGCTGGTTCCGGGCGTAAAAATCTTCGGTTTAAATACAGAAAAGGGCCGGCTAAAAGCCGACCCTTTATAAAACCATTCGATAGGAATTTTGCTTACATCATTCCCGGCATACCGCCACCCATTCCACCTGGCATTGCAGGTGCAGGATTATCTTCTTTCTTTTCGACCAAAACACACTCAGTGGTCAGGAACATACCTGCAATAGAAGCTGCATTCTCAAGTGCCACACGGGTCACCTTGGCAGGATCAATAACACCGGTTTTATTGAAATTCTGGTATTCGTCCACACGGGCGTTGTAACCAAAATCTCCTTTTCCCTCACGAACTTTCTGAACCACTACCGCACCTTCTTTACCAGCGTTGAATACAATCTGGCGCAAAGGCTCTTCAATGGCACGTTTCACGATTTCGATACCGGTTGTCTGATCTTCGTTTTCTCCCTTAAGGTTCTCCAGAGAATCAATGGCCCGGATATAAGCCACACCACCACCGGGAACAATTCCCTCTTCTACGGCAGCACGGGTAGCGCTTAAAGCATCATCCACACGGTCTTTCTTCTCCTTCATCTCCATTTCAGAGGCAGCACCAATATAAAGAACAGCCACACCACCGGCTATTTTAGCCAGACGCTCCTGCAGTTTTTCACGATCGTAATCCGAAGTCGTGTTGGCAATTTGTCCCTTAATTTGACCGGCACGGGCTTCAATGGCATCCTTGGCGCCATTACCATTCACAACAGTGGTATTCTCCTTGTTGATGGTAATTTTTTCAGCTGTTCCCAACATTTCCAAAGTGGTATTTTCCAGCTTCAGACCGGTTTCTTCCGAAATAACGGTTCCACCTGTCAATACCGCCAAATCCTGCAGCATTTCTTTGCGACGGTCGCCAAAGCCGGGGGCTTTAACAGCAGCCACTTTCAGGGAACCTCTCAAGCGGTTCACCACCAGGGTAGCCAAAGCCTCTCCGTCCACATCCTCGGCAATGATCAGCAATGGACGACCCGACTGGGCTGTTTGCTCCAACACGGGCAACATGTCCTTCATGGCACTGATTTTCTTGTCGTGGATCAGGATATATGGATTCTCCAGCTCTGCCTCCATCTTCTCGGTGTTGGTTACAAAGTAAGGAGAGATATAACCACGGTCGAATTGCATACCTTCCACTACCTCAACAGTGGTCTCAATACCTTTGGCTTCCTCAACGGTAATAACACCCTCGCGACCCACTTTTTCCATGGCTTCAGCAATCAGGCGACCAATTTCGCTGTCGTTGTTGGCTGAAATTTTAGCAACCTGTTCAATTTTCTCATTGTCGTCACCAATCTCATGCGCCTGAGCTTTGATACTTTCAACCACTTTTGCTACAGCCAGATCAATACCCTTCTTCAATTCCATTGGATTGGCACCGGCAGTCACGTTCTTCAGTCCCACGTTAATAATCGACTGGGCCAGAACAGTGGCGGTGGTGGTACCGTCACCGGCATCGTCTCCGGTTTTAGAAGCCACCTCTTTAACCATCTGAGCACCCATGTTGGCATAGGGATCCTCCAATTCAATTTCCTTGGCCACGGTCACGCCATCCTTTGTAATGGAAGGAGCGCCGAATTTCCTGTCAATAACCACATTGCGACCCTTTGGACCCAAAGTTACCTTTACTGCATTGGCCAGCGCATCAACCCCTTCTTTCAGGAGTTCGCGGGCCTCAATATTAAACTTAATTTCTTTAGCCATTTCAATCTTATTTTAAATCGGATTACTAATAATTGGATTATGCGATGTATAAAATGTCACTCTGCGAAATAAGCAGGTAATCCTCACCATCAATACTCAGTTCGGTACCGGCATATTTTCCATAAAGAACCACATCTCCGGCTTTTACTTCCATGGCCTCATCCTTTTTAGAAGCACCTACCAACAAAACCTCGCCTTTCAGTGGCTTCTCCTTGGCAGAATCAGGAATAATAATACCACTGCTCGTCTTTTCTTCTGCTGCCTGCGGTTTTACCAAAACCTTACCGGCAAGAATTTTTCCTTTTAAAGTTGACATTTCTAATATTGATTTAATCGTTAAACATTTTTTATTGTACGGAATGTTGTGTTTCACAAAACATGCCAAAGCCCAAAACAGCCTTATTATGGCACAAAAACTGCCATTTTGCCTTAGTCAGATGACTACTCCTGCTATACAGAAGCCAGCCCCTTACTCCTTCCAACAAAAAATGAATCACTTAGGCACAAAAAAGAGTGTCAGGAAACCTGACACTCTGACATATTTTACGGTGACATTTATTTTCACCCGTCCACCGGATCATTGAAGGGTGGTTTACTCTTCTATTTCCAGTCCTTCTATATCTAAATTTTCCAATCCCTCTTCAGGATTACCTTCTTCAGGATTACCTTCTTCTTCAGCGTCGTCTCCTATGGGAAAGTTAGGCATGTTAGATGCAGGCGGCATGACATTCTCCATCTGCTCGTCAATAACGGACCGACGTCCCATTTCACCTTTGGGTAAAACCATCACCGCTACAAAGGATAACACCAATAAAGCTGTGGCCAGTGTCCAGGTAGCTTTTTCAAGAAAATCAGTGGTTTTTCGCACCCCCATCACCTGATTGGATGAGGCAAAATTTGAAGCAAGTCCACCACCTTTGGAGTTCTGAACCAGAACGATTAAAATCAAAAAAATGCTGACCAAAATCACCAACACAGATACAAATGGATACATATTATTACTTATTACTGATTATTAATGTGTTCTTCCAACTCTTTAATTCGACGTGCAAAGTAAAGGTTTTTTTCGGGATATTTCAAACGCAAACGTTCGAATATATCAATTGCCTTAAAAAAATGTTCCTGTTTGATATATATATTGGCCAGGGTTTCGGTCATCAAATCCTCATTTTCCTGCAGGCTCTTGGCCGAAATGTCGACAATTTCATCCTTCTTATCCTGTGCCTTGACCGGAGGGGTTCGTCGCTTCTTCATGCCACTCTCCAAAAAATGATCGATCAACGACCTCTTTTTGCCGCCATTTTCCTCTACCTCAGGATTCACTTCGGAGGGCGGCATTGGAGCAGGCTGATTCTTTAATACGCTTAACCAACCCGAAAAGGAGTGCGCTTCATCCCAATTGGCGCTTTCGTTATCTGATAAACGATAGGGAGATGTTTCAGGCATTTCGTATCCCAGTAAATCCGCACTGGGCAAAACGATGTTCTCTGTCTCATCCGGAAAAGCATATCTGATCTCCTCTTCATCGTCCTCCTGCTCCTCTTCAAAAGAGCGGGTAAACCTTAGCGAATCTCCGCTCTCGGTTTTAAAATCCTCATCCGCTCCAAAATAATCATCTGCAGCTACCGGTCCTTCTGTCTCAATGAAGTCCTCAAGCGTTTTGTTCTGGTCCGGTTCTGAAGTCTGATCATCCGATGGTAAAACAACCACATCGGCGCTGTCCGCTTTTTCCGTAATCGCCTCTATTTCCGGCGCATGCAACAACTCAAACAACCGAGACCGGTCAGCAATATGGGCGGCAGCGAGTTTTAATTCATTGTTATAACGAATGTGTCCCAACAAATGCAAATTCTTAATCCACAGCATCCTTCCTGCCTGAAAAAAAGGATACTCGTCCAACACCTCCCGCATCTGATCAAGCGTCTGCTCGTTCAGGCCGTGGGGCTGACCAAGGGCGGTTGTAATTTGCTGCTTGTTCATATATTCCTACCAGTCAGAGAATGCTTTGTTAAAAATATTTTCAGTAATCTGATCCACGATATCACTTACCAATTCAGATTCTATGGCCGTAATATTCTGGCTGCTCTCAAAATCGGCATAAGCAGAAAAGGAAGATTCCCAATTCTGTTGGGGATTTTTAAAATTGCGGTAACGCACCCGAATGCTAATGGTCATGCGCGTTTCTGCAGAGATGGCATTGGCCTGAATGGCCATAGGCCGCAGGTCATACCCGGTGATTTCTCCTGAAAAATCCACATCTCCCACCTCGTCATTGATAATCAGACGTGATTCCGAAGTAATCCGATCCTTTAAAGCCTCTGTGAAGGTCTGACTCAAAAGCGGATTAATGAGCGGGGCCCGGTTTTCGAAATACTGAACGGAAGCAGTATTGACATTTTCCGGAACAGAGGACCCTCTGAAAGTCATCTGCACCTTGCAACCGGCCATTAATACAACAGCCGCGACCCAAAACAGACGGGATGCCAAAAACCTCCCATTAACCATTAATTGCATATTCTTTTATCTTACGGTAAAGTGTACGTTCAGAAATCCCCAACTCCCGGGCAGCATTTTTTCTTCGCCCCCCGTGTCGCTCCAGGGCTTTTTCAATCAACTCCCTCTCCTTGTCCTCCAACGACAGGGATTCTTCTATAAACTCTTCTGTGTCTTCGATGGAATGATCGTTGTGATGCGGCGAATAATTCATGGGAGCAGGAGTGGTGGAAGGCTTAATAATTTCACTTTCCCCATTGTACAAATTCTGAATCAGCTGCGCATTCTCTCCTTTCAGATTCAAATCACCGCCATGCTGCAACATCTCCAAAACCAGCTTCTTCAAATCATTCATATCGCTTTTCATCTCAAAAAGCACCTTGTAAAGAATTTCTCTTTCGCTTGAAAATCCGGGCTCCGACCGGTGCTCATTGCCAATGAGCGCCGGTAAATTTTCTCCGGCATGCGAAGGTAAATATTTTCGCAAATCATCGGCATTTAAAACCCTTTGGTTTTCAATCACCGAAATCTGCTCGGTTATATTTTTGAGCTGCCGGATATTTCCCGGCCAACGGTATTTTTCAAGCAATAAGCGTGCCTCTTCATCCAGTTTGATGGCAGGCATCCGGTACCGATCCCCAAAATCATTGGCAAACTTCCTGAACAACAAATAAATATCATCCACCCGCTCTCTTAAGGGCGGCATGATAATGGGCACACTGTTAAGCCGGTAAAATAAATCTTCCCGAAAGCGACCTTTTGAAATGGCCTGTTCCAGATTGACATTGGTGGCCGCTACTAAGCGCACATTGGTTTTTATTATTTTGGAAGAACCGACCTTTATAAACTCTCCGGTTTCAAGTACCCGCAATAACCGCACCTGGGTGGCCAGCGGTAACTCGCCTATCTCGTCCAGGAAAATGGTGCCTTCATGGGCCTCCTCAAAGTATCCTTTGCGATCGGACAAAGCGCCGGTAAAAGAGCCCTTTTCATGGCCAAACAACTCTGAATCAATGGTGCCTTCGGGAATGGCTCCGCAGTTCACGGCAATATAGGATCCGTGTTTACGGGTACTGAATTGATGAATGATTTGTGGAAAAACCTCCTTACCGGTCCCACTCTCCCCTGTAATTAAAACCGACAAGTCGGTTGGCGCCACCTGAACAGCCACATCGATGGCTCTGTTCAGGGCGTGTGAATTGCCAATAATTCCAAATCGCTGCTTTATTTGCTGAACATCCTTCATATCAACAACTATGTATTTCTTAAAAATCCTGCTAAAATTTCAGGTTCAACTGACAAAGTTACAATTTTGATTACAAATACATAGCCGATTTTGTTCTAAAATAGTCCCCGCCAAATAGAAACCGGTCCCTGCATTTTCCTTACCTTAGTAATGAAAATAATTGATCCATATGAAACAAGAATCCATTATAGGTATCATACCTGCCCGTTATGCCTCTACCCGTTTTCCAGGAAAACCACTGGCTGATATAGGTGGGAAGCCAATGATTCAGAGAGTTTACGAACAAGCATCAAAGGCCTTAACCAATGTATATGTGGCCACGGACGACCAGCGTATTTCCAAGGCAGTTACCCACTTTGGCGGCAAAGTCATCATGACTTCCCCCGATCACCAGAGCGGCACCGATCGGTGCACCGAAGCGCTCAACCTCATCGAAATGGAGGAGAAGCGCAGTTTTGACGTGGTCATTAACATTCAGGGGGATGAGCCATTTATTGAACCCGACTTGCTGGTAACGCTGGCTGGTTGTTTTATGAGTTCCATGACAGAAATTGCGACCCTGGTGAAGCCCCTTAAAAGCGCAGAAGATTTATGGGATGCCAACAAACCCAAAGTCATCATGAATCCCAAATATGAGGCGCTCTATTTTTCACGCTCACCCATTCCCTTTTTACGCCAACACCCCAAAGAAGAATGGCATCTGCACCATACTTATTTCCTTCATATAGGATTGTATGGCTACAGAAGTGACATCTTAAGAGAAATAACCAATCTGAAACCCTCTGCCCTCGAGATGGCTGAATCTTTAGAACAATTGCGCTGGCTCGAAAACAATTACAAAATCAGTGTGCGACCTACTACCCACGAGAGTGTGGGCATTGACACACCGGAAGACCTCGAACGCGTTATTCGTTCGGGCTTGCTTTAACTATTATTTAAAATATTTTGCCCATGCGACTGATCGATTACGACCCCTGGCTCCAACCTTATGGTTCACAACTGGAGAAACGCCGCGTGCGTTTTGAAGAAAGTCTGGATCTCATTGCCAATCGGTGGGGCTCATTAAAGTCCCTGGCCTCTGCCCATGAAGAATTTGGACTGCACTTTTCCAAGGGGCAATGGGTTTTCCGCGAATGGGCCCCCCATGCAACCGAGCTCTATCTGGTAGGTCCTTTTTCTGACTGGCAACCCCAAAAGGCCTATAAACTAATGCGTCAAGATGGTGGCGTTTGGGTGATCCATCTGGCATCAGAACTGCTCAAGCATGGCGACCACTATAAGCTTTGGATGGTTTGGGAGGGTGGCGCAGGCATGCGCATCCCTGCCTATGCCACAAGAACCGTTCAGGATTCGGACACCTTGTTGTTCAGTGCGCAGGTTTGGCGGCCTGAACCCTTTCAATGGTCTGATCAGCATTTTTCCGTAGCTGATGAGCCGCCCCTGATATACGAGGCACACACGGGCATGGCCCAAATCGAGGAAAAAGTGGGTTCGTATCTGGAGTTTGCAGAAAAAATATTGCCCCGCATCAAAGAAGCCGGATACAACATGCTGCAATTAATGGCCGTGCAGGAACATCCCTATTATGGTAGTTTCGGCTACCATGTGTCCAACTTCTTTGCCCCCTCCAGTCGCTTCGGAACCCCTGAAGAACTAAAATTTCTTATTAACAAAGCCCACCAGATGGGCATTAGTGTCATCATGGATTTGGTACACTCCCATTCGGTCAGAAATGAGGAAGAAGGACTAAGCCGCTTCGACGGGTCCTACCACCAGTATTTTCACAAAGGTGAAAGAGGCAACCATCCGGCATGGGATTCCAGATGCTTTGATTATGGTAAGGAAGAAGTCCAGCGCTTCTTACTGTCCAATTGCCGGTATTGGCTGGAAGAATTCCATTTTGACGGTTATCGTTTTGATGGCGTTACCAGCATGCTTTACTATCACCATGGTTTAGAAAAAGCCTTTACCAGTTATGACGATTACTTTAACGGACAGCAGGATGACGACGCCATCCTGTATCTCAGTCTGGCCAACCAGCTGATTCACGAGATCCACCCTAAAGCTGTAAGCATTGCCGAGGAAATGAGCGGCATGCCGGGCATGACCATAGCGGGTGACCGGGATGGTCTGGGTTTCGATTTCCGGCTGTCCATGGGTGTACCCGACTTTTGGATAAAAACCATCAAGGAGCAGACCGATGAGCAATGGAATGTTGGCCAGATATATCATGAACTGAGTCAGCACCGCCCGGAGGAAAAAATCATATCCTATGCCGAATCGCATGACCAGGCTTTGGTGGGCGACAAAACCATCCTGTTCAGGCTGGCCGATAAGGAAATGTATGATTCCATGTCGGTCAACACCCCCAATTTAATCATTGACAGAGCCATTGCCCTCCATAAGATGATACGCCTCATCACTCTGGGCACAGCTTACGGCGGCTACCTCAATTTCATGGGCAATGAATTCGGCCATCCCGAATGGATTGACTTCCCAAGGGAAGGTAACCAGTGGTCCTATAAATATGCCCGCCGACAGTGGCAGCTCTTTGACAATGAAGCGCTAAAATTCAGGTGGCTGGGACTGTTCGACCGGACCATGATTCTTCTGGCCAGAAAAGAAAAACTGAATGCTGTTCCGGAAATATATCTGAAGCTGGCCAACACCATCGACCAGGTATTGGCCTTTGAACGGGCAGGCCTGCTATTCATCTTTAACTTTCATCCCTCACAATCCTATACCGACTATGGCATACCCACCAATGCCGGCAAATTTAAAATTGTTCTGTCAACAGATGACCCCGGATTTGGTGGCTTTGACCGGGTCAACAAATCCATGGTTTACTTTACCCAGGCCCTCTCAAACAACAAAACCCAGCACCAACTACGAATGTATCTGCCCGCCCGAATGGGCCTGGTTCTCAAAAGGCAACCCGTCAAATCGGTTTACGGGTAAGCCCAAAAAATAAAAAGGGCAAAAGCGAATCGCTTTTGCCCTCTTTATTTTTAACCCCATCAACCCCTCCTAACCTCTCGACCCTTCTCACCCTTTAAGCCCCCATCAACCCCTCTCACCCTTTCTCCCCCCTCTCATCCCGCTTCGCCTCTCGACCTATCGACCTATCAACCTATTGACCTATTGACCTCTCGACCTATCATCCCGCTACGCTTATATCCACCTCACCAAACTAAAATCCTGCTTGTGCGGTAAGGCCTCATTATACGGGAACATACGAATACCAAACTTATAAACACCAGGCAGGTTCAATTTATAATCCAGTTTGTAATGAACCACCGAGCCTTCTTTCTTAACTTCCGTAAAAGGCTCAATATGCAAAATGGCAGGAAACTGATCTTCACTGGCCTCAGCAATCACCATCTCCAGACCGATGTCAACGCCAACCAAACGCTTCAGGTCCAAAACAACCTCGACTTCATATTTCTCGCCAATACCCAGCTCTTTTTGAGCAATATCGGGCATGGTACAGGAGAGCACCGAAACATACTGCCAACCGGCGTAAACCCGGCGTTTCCATCCGGCAATTTCACGTGCCATGCGGTAATCGTTGGCATTTAACAACTTCACCCGCTCAAACATGGGATGGTAAAAGCGGTCCTCATAATCATTAATCATCCGACGGGTCGTAAACTCGGGAGCAATTTTGGCAATCGAATTCTTTACATACTGAATCCAACCCTCGGGAAAGCCCTTGTCATTTTTTTCAAAAAACCGGGGAATAATCTCATTCTCAAAAATACTATAGATGGTTTTGGCATCCAAATCATTTTGAAAATCCTGATTTTCAAAATCCTTCTTATCGGTTAATGCCCAGCCGGCCTCTTCCTTATAACCCTCGAACCACCAGCCATCCAGCACACTAAAATTGAGAACCCCGTTCATCTCGGCTTTTTCTCCGCTGGTTCCGGAAGCTTCGAGCGGTCGGGTAGGTGTATTCAACCATACATCCACACCGCTGACCAATCGCTTGGCCAACTCCATATCGTAATTTTCCAGGAAAATAATTTTCCCGGTAAATTCGGGGCGCTTAGAAATCTCCACAATGTGCTTAATCAATCCCTGACCGGCGGCATCAGCGGGATGGGCCTTACCCGCAAAAATAAACTGTACCGGCCGTTTGGGATCGTTCACAATACGGGCCAGTCGATCCAAATCAGTGAACAGCAAATGGGCCCGTTTATAAGTCGCAAACCTTCGTGCAAAACCAATGGTTAAAGCATCTTCACGAATGGTATCGAGCACATCCACAATGTGGGAAGGATCTTCGTGGCGTTCCACCATGCCAACACCCATGCGCCAACGAATATAGTCAATCAATTTTCGCCGTAAGGCCACCCGGGTTTCCCAAATACGTTCGTCAGAAACATTGTAAATTTTCTCCCAGCGCGACTTGTCCGAGACGTCCTCCAAAAAGCCCTCGCCAAACTCAGACTCGTAAAGTTTACGAAACTCCTTGGCCGTCCACGTACCGTAGTGAACCCCGTTGGTCACGTACTTAATATGCAGCTCTTCGGGGAAATACCCCTTCCACATGTGTCGGAACATTTTCTTTGTCACCTCTCCATGTAACCAACTCACACCATTGATTTCCTGAGAGGTTTTAGCGGCCAGAACACTCATCGAAAATTTCTCATTCTCTTCCATTCCTTCCTGACCGAAGTCCATTAAATCCTCCCAGCTTATATTGAGTTTCTCAGGAATATGTCGCATATAAATCCGGAACATATCCTCCTCAAACTTATCGTGTCCGGCAGGAACAGGCGTGTGCGTTGTAAACAAAGAGGAAACCTTTACCAACTCCAGCGCTTCAGCAAAACTAAACTTCTTCTCTACCAAATGCACCAATCGCTCCACGTTAATGAGTGCTGCGTGACCTTCATTGCAATGATACAAGTCCGGCTGGGCATTCAGCGCCTTCAACAAGCGAACACCACCAATGCCCAGCAAGATCTCCTGTTTCAAACGGTTCTCCCAATCGCCACCATACAGTTTATAGGTAATTTCCCGATCCTGATGGGTATTCTCAGCAATGTCCGTATCCATTAAATACAGAGAAATTCTTCCCACTTGCGCTTTCCATACAGCTGCGTACATTTCCCGACCAGGCAGATCAATTTTCACTTTAATCAGCTGACCATCGGCATCACGCACCTCCTCCAGCGGTAAATTGGAGAATTCCTGCATTTCATAACTCGCCGTCTGTTCCCCATTTACGGTCAACACCTGCTTGAAATACCCGTAACGATAGAGCAATCCGACTGCCGTAATATTCACACCTTTATCACTGGCTTCTTTCAAATAATCACCAGCCAGTACACCTAACCCCCCACTATAAATCTTCAACACGTCACTCAGGCCGTACTCCATACTAAAGTAGGCAATATCAGGCCCTTGCCCCATTGGCTGTGCCATGTACTTCTGGAACATCTCATAAACTTCATCCAATTTGGAAGTAAAGGAAGTATCTTCTGCCAGCTGGGTCAGCTTATCGTAGGACACTTTTTCCAATAACTGTACCGGATTTTTTCGTACGTCTTCCCATATCTCCTCATCAATCAGCTCAAACAACTCTACCACCTGATAGTTCCAGGTCCACCAAAGATTGCGAGCCAAAACATTGAGCGCCGAAATGCGATCCGGCATTTTTGATTTAATAATCAGTTTTTTCCAGGAAGGAACTGATACCAGATCGGGCTTAAGGGGCGCACGTACCTCTTGCTGTTGCACATTACTAAACTGGTCCCTGCGGTTATTAACTTCTTTCAAAGCAATATCATAAGCCTTGTAATAATGTTTAATTAGATTTTCCCACTCCAAATCAGCAGCCAGCTTAAAACACTTTTTACGCGCTTCCTCAATAACAGAAGCATCAGAGGCGGCAAATTCCTTAATAATCGTCACAATACTGCGTACAGCTTCCTCCCGGTTGCTGTCGTTTCGGGTAACAACCGCCACCCCGTCGAAAACAGATTTAGAAAATTGGGAAGCCCAAATACCAAAACCAGCCAAAGTCGTACTAACCGTTGGAATTCCAAAAGCAATACTTTCCTGCGGCGTGTACCCCCATGGTTCATAATAAGATGGGAAAACCGTCAGGTCCATACCTATCAGCAAATCATAGTAAGGGATGTTAAAAACACCATCGTCCCCATTGAGATAGCTCGGGACGAATATCAATTTCACTTTCTCCGAGGCTTCATTGTTCAAATGAATCTCCTGGATTTTATTGATGATGGGATCATATCCCAAATCATTGAGTCCGTGTGTCAAAAAGGGATTCGGCAGTGCCTCATCAAAAGCAGCTCCCTGCAAGCGGTCCATCAAATCCTTTCTGGGGCCATAAGTATTCGCCGGAATCAACACAAAGAAAAGAACCTCCCGGTCAAGCTTCGGATCCTCGTTTAAGGACTTCAGGGCATCCAAAATCACATCGGCACCCTTGTTCCGGAACTCATAGCGTCCGCTACTGGCCACCAAAAGTGCCTGGTCGGACACCTGATAACCCATTACACAGGAGGCCACATGTCTCAATTTTTCGCGGGCCGCGTTTCGTTTTTCGACATATTGCTCTCCTTTAGGGACAAAATCATTTTCAAAGCCATTGGGCGTGACGACATCCACAGGACGATTCAAGAACTGGGCACACTCATTGGCTGTTATATCTGAAACGGTAGCAAAGCAATCCACATTGGCAGCAGTCATTTTCTCCATCGAATGTTTGGCCATCACACCCAACTCCTGTGCTTTTAAATGGGTGTCATACCCGGCCATTTCATCGTAAACAGGAAATCCGTTACCGGCCAATGAGCGTCCAATGGTTGTGGCGTGAGTGGTAAAGATGGTGCCAACCTGAGGCAGCTTATCCTTCAAATACAAAGCCCCGCTTCCGGTCATCCACTCATTAAAATGGGCAATAACCTTGTCAGGACCAGTTAAATGAAACTTGTAAAAGCTTTCTATAACAACACCGGCAGCATAACCAAAAAGCGCCGATTCCACATAATCCCAATGGCCGGAAATACTATCCACCTTAAAAGTTTCCCATAAGTAAGACAATATCTCGTTTTTTCTGGCCACAAAGGGCGAAAAGTCCACCAAAATCACCACCGGATGGCCGTGAACATTCCACCTTCCCACCTTCACCCGAACACCTTCGTATTGCATGACGGCCTGCCAATCTGCAAAAAGCGTATCATCAGGAATAAATTCGGGATTTCTATGTGGGCCACGCCAAACATCAGGACCAATAAAAATCAGTTGATCCTGAAATTGCTGCACAAGCGTATGCGCCCTTGAGGACAAGACCGTATGAATACCGCCCATTTTATTGCAAACTTCCCAACTGGTTTCAAACACATAATCGGGCTTAAGATAACTATCTACCATAAATCAAAATATTATTGTTCTTTCAACTATTCATTATCACGTTTGCCCATCAACAATCCGTCCAATTTACATCCAATATCTAAACTTTCTTTTTCGTACTGACAGGCTTCTTCACCGAGGTCCGTCTCTTTCTTAAATTCTTAATTTCGTCTTCCATCTTCCTTATTTTCTCCTCCTTAGCGGCCAGCAAATCGGTCAAATTAGACAATTCCTGATCCAGGTCGGACTTGGGAACGGCCGCATTCAGTCGAATGGTAAAGTCACTCAGTACGTTCATATAATTAATAAAGGCCTCATAAGGCGTTTCATAGGGATTGAAATAAGCATGAACATCTCCATCCGAGAAGAACTTGGTACACATGTAGTAAAAATGGTCACTACACTGAAGAAAATCCCAATCCTTCAATAGTTTGGCATCCTTACACAATTGTATTTTTGGAAGCAGGGTATAGAGCTTATCAAAAGCCTCCTGCTGCATTTCATTACCTAACCAGGCGGTAAGATCACGTTCTTCATCCGCCCAGGAAATAGGATGCGGCACACTGACAGGGGCAATTGGTTGCAAATCAGCCACCACTTCAGATGGCGTTGAAAACGAAAGTCCTTTGTGCTTCAAGACCTCAACCGGCAAGTTCTCCAAAAAATCAAAGATGCCGGTGTTTTTATCCTGATGTTCCCCAAAGGTCTCATAGTCCATAAAAAGATTGATAACCTCTTCCCGTTTGTCCAATTTCAATATCCATTTCACAAACTTTTCGGTCGTCAGGGGCCATTCATTCCAGCCCTTGTTGCCAAAACGAAAAGCAATATCGTCGCTCAATTTGAAATTTTTCAACAAGACCTTCAAGCGCGGATTAATGGAATTGCAATACAAAAAGTTGGGACTTTTCCACCCTAAAACATGCTTCGCCCCTTCCGTCAGCATCGCCTGATAGCCCATTTCCGCCACGAGCTCTCCCAAGAGGTCAGAATAAATCAGTTCCGTATTCCGAAAAACGGTTGGGCGCTTCCCAAACAACGATTCAATAAGATGGGCATGTGCCTCCGCCTGCGAAAAAAAGGCCTCCTTATTTTTCAATGAAACCAAAGAATGGGAATAAGTCTCGGCCAAAAATTCAACCATACCAGTATCGGCCAAAGCCTTGAAGCTATCGAGCACTTCGGGCGCATAGAGCTTAAATTGCTCGATGGCCAGACCGGAAATGGAAAAGGAAACTTTAAATTTCCCCTTATGCTTCCTGAGCATTTTCAAAAGCAACTCATTGGCTGGCAAGTAGCACTTGGCAGCGACCTTGGTCATGACACTTTCATTGGTATAGTCATCGTAATAATAATGATCATTACCAATATCAAAAAAGCGATATCTCCGAAACCTGAAAGGTTGATGAACCTGAAAGTAGAAACAGATGGTCTTCATAGATGGTTTTTTAAATAAGTTATTGTCTGGCCAGGGCCTTATCATACACTGCTTTCACATGGATGGCTGAATTTTCCCACTTAAGCGAATCCACCTCCTTCTTTCCATGCGCCACAAACATTTTTGGCAATCCCGAATAATTCAATACCCCATAAATGGCATCTGCCATGGCATCCACATCCCAAAAATTCGTCTTGATGGCATAGGTTAAAATTTCCGCAACGCCGGATTGATGAGAAATCAATACAGGCACATTGCTTTGCATGGCCTCGAGCGGGCTGATACCAAAAGGCTCCGAAACGGAGGGCATCACATACAAGTCGCTCATCACCAACATGTCAAAGACATCATCCCCACGCAAAAAGCCTGTAAAATGAAATTTGTCGCTGATTTTTAACTGGGCCGCCCGCCGAATCATGCTTTCCATCATATCGCCACTACCGGCCATCACAAAGCGCACATTATCCATGCGTTGCAATACCCGGTGGGCCGCCTCCACAAAATATTCCGGCCCCTTTTGCATGGTGATACGTCCCAGAAAAGTGACAATTTTCTCGTCAACACCCTTCTTTGGGACATCTGCAACCGTCATTTCATGCGGTTCAACCGCATTGTAAACAGTCACCACCTTATCGGGATCAATGCCATACTTCTCTACCACAATACGTCGGGTCATATTACTCACCGTGATGACCATGTCGGCCGCTTCCATGCCCTTTTTTTCAATTTCAAAAACGGCCGGGTTAACACTTCCTCCGCTCCGATCAAAGTCGGTCGCATGCACGTGCACCACCAGGGGTTTGCCTGTAGCTTCCTTGGCTGCCATACCGGCAGGATAAGCCAGCCAATCGTGGGCATGGATGATATCAAAAGCGTAATCCTGGGCAATGATATTGGACACAAGCGCATAGTCCCTGATCTCCCGCAGAAGGTCTGCGCCGTACTTACCTGAAAAATCAACAAAACCTTCTTCATTGGTATTCAAAAACTCCAACTGCCTCAGTTTTTCCTCACGGGTATGTCGCCAAAATTCTTCAGGCTCCATATAGGGAATAAGCTTTGAGCCAACCTCAATATAATCCAGGGTTTCGCTGAAATGTTTTAACTTTAACTCTCTGTGGGAGACAGGGACCTTGTTGGCCCCCACCAGTCGGATCCCCGACTGGTCCTCATCGCCATACGCTTTAGGTACAACAAAAAGGACCTGCAGTCCCGGAATATGCGAAAGGCCTTTGGTTAAGCCATAGCAGGCTGTACCAAGTCCTCCTGATATATGGGGAGGGAATTCCCACCCAAACATGAGTACCCTCATATCGTTAGTTGTATTTTTCGGTTAGATGAATGATTCGGATAACAGCTGCCACGTTCCAGGCCATACTAATGGCGCCCTTTCCCACGTGAGGCGGATTGCCGTTAAAGCATTCCGAGATGGTACTCAGACAATGGTTTCCCATTTCTCCTTCAAAATCATCCACCATCTTTTTAATAAATGGCAAACCTCCCCGCTTGTGTATATTCAGATAGCCCTCCGCAAAAAAAGCAGCCAGCCATGGAAATACGGATCCCTGATGAAGGGCCAGATCCCTTTGTCGCTGAGACCCCTCCAATACGCCCTGATACTTTGGATCCGAAGGCGATAATGTCCGCAAACCCAGAGGGGTTAACAACTCTTTCTTAAGGACATCAATGACCGATTTTTGCTGTTCAACGTTTAATGGAGAGAAGGTCAATGAGGCAGCCAGCACCTGATTGGGACGAATCGACGCATCTTTATAGTCACCATCCACATAATCATAAAGGCAACCGTCCGCTTCATTCCAAAAAGTCTCCACAAAGGTCTGTTTTACTTTTTCCGCCAAAACCTTCACCCGGTTGGCCTCGGTATGTCGCTTGTGTTTGTCGCACATAGTCACGTAATAACAAAGCGCATTGTACCACAAGGCATTTACTTCCACGGCATATCCCGGACGCCAGGTAACCGGTTGTCCATCAACCACCGCATCCATCCATGTGAGCGGTGTGCCCTCGACTTTGGCATACAAAAGTCCGTTTTCATGCAGACAAAGTGCGCCACTTTTCAGGCGCATGTAATGCTGGATAATTTCCACCATGCTTCACCGTAGGTTTGACAAATATCCATTTCCGGAATCATTTGTTCAATTTCCTGGATGGAATAAAAAACCCAAAGGGGTACATCCACATTCTGGGTATTCGGCCTTAGGCCCAACTCAGACTCTGCGATATAAATTTTCTTCACCTGGTCAATGACATGTTCTAAAATATCAAGGTAGTGGCTTCTGTTGGCCTGATAGGCCATCAAACCCGGCAGTGCCACCAATGTATCCCGCAGACGCTCATGGTACCAATGATAACCGGCCAGCAGCTTTATCCGTTGGCCCCTGCGCTGGATAAACTGCTCCGCCGAATTAAGCAGATTGTTGAGCAGGGTATTTCTCGGAATTCTTTTTTGGGTTTCCCGGGTGTATTTGGCTTTAAGTCCGTTGGGCTTAACCGGCAGAGTCCCGGCCGAAAAAATGAGGGACTCTCCTTTTTCAATGTCCATCTCAAAGTATCCGGGCGAAAATAAATCCTCTTTGAAAGGATATCCCCGGTGTTGCTCCTTGGTATATTCAACATCCCTGTACCAGTCAGGCATGGCCAAAAATTCGTTATCCTTACTTACTTGCATGTGCAAATAAGGAAACCCTTCATACATCTGAATTTTAACCCCCTTCTCTATGGCTCATAACGCGTATTGGCCACCATGTTTTGGTGCGTCAAATCATGAATGCTTCTAAAAGCCAAAAATGGTTTAAACCGAATCAGGGTTGGTGAGTGGGCCTCCATAAGCGTCACTTTCATCAGCACCTGATCTTCAGCCTCCACCATCAACAACTCCGTGCTAAGCAGCATTCCACCAACGCGGTATACGCGTTTGGGTGTGACCTCCATTTCATAACTCTCCATGTATTTGTGCCCTTTGGGTTCAAAATGGCTTCCCTGGTATTTATGAATGCCTAAATTGAAAACCTGTTGATGCTGCACAAGAGAAATATCCAGAGAGGAAAGCAATACAAAACGGCCACCCCCGAAATGATCGATGGGACTAACCAGCATGCCATGATATTTACGGGTATTGCATCCGATAACGGTAGTACTTGAGTAGGAGCCGGCACGATTGGTGCGAATAACTTCCCGACTGAGAGAATACTCCAGATTTACCAGTTTGGTTTTTTCTAGGTTTAGATAGGTCATAAAATATTATATTAATATAACTTTCCGGCATCAGCCATCCTGACGAGTAACATAAAAACCTGACTAACAATATGTTTAAACAAAATCTTACAGCCACCTTTTCCTAATTATCAGACAGCGCTTGGCAATCAATATGTTTAATTAACATTAAAAAAATATTAGATAACAAAAGGAAATTATGAGACTCAACAATGGTATCAAATTAGTGATTTTCACCCTCAAATCCAAGTACATTTTTAGTTAATCAACAACTTTTATAAAAAACACGTAAGTGTAAGTAATACTTTTATCAAAAGTCCCAAAGAAAGGAGGAAGCATCCAGATCTCTTAGTTAATCCATTAATTGGTCGAGGATATTCTGAAACCATTTTTTATCATCCTCGAGTCGGGCAGCGGGATAGCGTCGCGAAAGTTCAAACAAATGCTCAAGGGTTTTTTGAACAAAGCCCTGGTAGGAAGCTGTAGGATACCCCGAAGGCCGATGCAAGCGGGCCCGCACTATTTTGGATACCTCCTGAAGGTAATTCTGTGCCTCCGGACTCAGCCGACTCTGCGAGAATCGCTGCCAGACATAATCGACGGCCACCTCATTGGGATGCATCATCGCGGCATCAAAGAAGCGATAGTCGCGCAATTCGTCCATCACGATTTCGTAGGCCGGAAAATAGCTCACCTTTTCAAACAGGTGCACCAATTTATCAACGGCCAAAAACAGCACCGATTTACTCACCTGGTTGCCATGCGCCCCATCCTTCCAATGGCGGACAGGACTCACCGTGAAAAATATTTTAATGGCGGGATTAAAAACACGCAAGCGGACAATCAAATCTTTCCAGACCTCAATAATTTCTTCCGGCTCCAGTAAATAACGGTTAAAATCAAAGTCAGGAAACTTGTGGCAATTGGCCACCACCCTTTGCTCCAGTTTGTGCTCATACACATAAGCGGTACCAAAGGTGACCATCACATATTCTGCCTGCTGCAAAAAGCGATGGGCCTCTTCGGTGGACTGGTTGATTCGCGTAACTGCGGTGGTTAAATCCGGGTGACTAAAACGGCCATGGTGCATGAAGCTATGCCATAAACCATCCCGCTCCACCAAATCGTCTGCTGTCACCATTCGGTTCTCCATAATGGCCTCGATAGCTCCAGCTACCGACAAGGGATTATAAAGAACGCCATAGGGATTTACCATGGTAAAAAAGCGGGCATCGGCCATCTTCTGGCCGATATTACCGGCAAAGCACGATCCGATAAACAGCATGCCAGAGTCTACAGAAATCAGTCTGCCGACTTTTCAATCTGTACGATGGTTCTGAAGGGATCTTTTGCCATAAATGAATCCTGTTAGTCCGTTGCTATCTGTTTCTTTGCTCCCAACTGCGCCTTAACCCAGTCCATAATATCCTTAAACACCTCATCGGCCATAGGTTCCCGGTGTAATTCGTGCAAGGCATCCGCATAGGTATGAAAGGTACAAATATCCTTATGGTTTTCAAAAAAACGGGCGGATCCTTCCATGTGGGTAATGGGATCACGCTCTCCGTGAAACAACAACAGGGGTATGTGAATATGGACCTGATCGCCTAATAACCTTTGGGAACTCCGGTTCACTTCATTGAACAACCGGATAGAAATCCGGCCATGCATCAGGGAATCCTTATCCGTCTCCTCCCTTTCACTCAGGACACTGGTCATCTGACTGGACTTAATGCCGGTTGACAACACCCATCCGGGAATCAGACCATCCAACCATTGTCCCAATTTTTGCCATATTGGTTTTGGCGGATGGACCAGCTTCAGCCAGGGAGAGGAAATGATACCGCCTGTAAAATCCTGCCGACGGACATTCAAATAATTCAAGACCAAATTGCCCCCCATGCTGTGACCGTATATAAAACCCGGAATTTCGCCCCAGTTGCGCTTGCAGCGCCGCACCAATACGCCCAAATCATCCATCAGTTCGGTCATACTGTTCACATGCCCCCTTTTCCCTTCCGAAGCCCCATGCCCCCTGTAGTCCAGCGCGTACACCATAATCCCCTGTTGGCAAAACCTTCGCGCCCAGTGGTCGTAACGACCGGCATGTTCACCGATGCCGTGTACCAGACAAATCGTCGCCACAGGATAACCATTCGGCTTCCAGAAGTGTCCGCGCAAAACCGTTCCGTCCTTCGAAACCAGGTTAAAAGTCTGATGTATCTTCCCCATTTAAATTAAAGGCTACAAAAATAACAGATGTCGCACAAAACTAATGGAAATCAGCTTAAGTCAATTCTTTGGTAGTGAAAATTTTATTTTTCGGTAACGAAGCGGTAGTTTCGCAGCCATCCGGCGTATTTGGCCCTTTTAACCGCCGATCCTTTGAAAAGTTTTGAAAAGCCTTCAGCCGTCAGTTCCTCCCAATCCCCTTTCTCCATAGTCAACAAGGTTTCCGAAGGTCGAAAATCGGGCTCGTCGGTATCGGGGGCTTTGCGGTTCCAGGGACAGACTTCCTGACAGATGTCACAGCCAAAGGCCCAACCCTTTAATTTCCCGTCAAAAGTTCTGGGAATTTCTGTTTTGTTCTCAATCGTCAGGTAAGAGATGCATTTGTTACCATCAATGACGCGGTCGGGGAGAATGGCCTGGGTGGGACACGCATCTACGCAATTGCTACACCCCCCACAACGGTCCATCATCGGACTTTCATGGTAGGGCAACTCCATATTGACCACCAGTTCTCCAATAAAAATATAGGAACCCAGCTTCCGGTTAATCAGCATGCTGTTTTTACCAATCCATCCCAATCCGGCCCTCACCGCCAATGAACGCTCCAGCAGTGGCGCAGAGTCCACAAAGAAACGTCCTTCGAGTTGCGGATATAAATGCGCACGAATAAAATCAAAAAGGCTACCTATTTTTTTGCGAATGGTGTCGTGATAATCCAGACCATAGGCATATCTGGAAATTTTGGGAACTTTCTGTGAGAGCAGTGCTTCAGAAGGATGATAATTGTACACAACGGTGATGACCGACAGGCTGCCCTCGACCAGCAAGGCCGGATTGACCCGCTTTTCAAAATGGTTGGCCATATACCCCATACCGGCGTTGTACCCATTGTCCAGCCATTGCGTCAACCGCTCCTTGTCCTCCACCAATTCTTTGGCCGGAGAAAAACCGATGTCGTCAAAGCCGATGCGAAGCGCCTCCGAACGAATCTCCCGGGCCATATACTCACTGGTCAGGGACATATTTACAACAAACCCAGTTCCAATAATGCTTCGTCAGAAAGCATATCCCTGTCCCATGGGGGATCAAAAGTCATGCTCACATCTACCGAAGTAACGCCTTCCAAATCCGCCACCACATCATGCACCTCCTGCGGCAGGGATTCGGCTACCGGACAGTTGGGGGAGGTCAGGGTCATGACAATGCGCACCTTCCCGTCTTCCTTCACATCCACCTCATAAATAAGGCCTAAATCATATATATTAACAGGAATTTCCGGATCGTAAACGGTTTTAATGGCGTTGACGATGTCCATTTCCTTACTTAAAAATTCATTGCTCATAAGGGTATTTTAAGATGATTAGACAACACCAGAGTATAACCAACAAAAAGCGGACTTGTTTATCTTTTTATTGATTTTCCATTTTGGTTTTGTAGGCCAGGGCATACATGCGCATCTGCTTAATCATGGAAACCAGTCCGTTTGAACGCGTAGGGGAAAGATGTTCTTTCAGTCCGATTTTATCGACAAAAAAGAGTTCCGATTGAAGAATTTCATCCGGACTGCGATCATCCATCACCTTTATCAGTAAAGAAACGATGCCCTTTACAATAATGGCATCACTGTCGGCCATAAAACGAATGCGGCCATCCTCAATCCAGGCATGCAACCACACTTTACTCTGACAACCCTCAATTAAGTTCTGCTCCGTGCGGTAGGTTTCATCAAAATTGTCCAGTTCGTTGCCCATCTCAATCAACAGTGAGTACCGGTCCATCCAGTCGGTCAGCATTGAAAACTCTTCAACAATTTCGTCTTGTATCTCTTTAATGTTCATAGCTCGCATCATTTAGGTGGAGCGACAAATTTCACCATTTTTTGGCCGCTAACCAAACAGTTGGCGTACTTTTGCCAGTCCATCCATTAAAGCATCCACTTCCGACCGGGTGTTATACAGACCAAAAGAGGCACGGATGGTGCCGGGTATGCCAAAGCGGTCCATCAAGGGTTGGGCACAGTGGTGCCCGGTACGCACGGCAATGCCCATTTTATCGATCAAGGTTCCGGCATCAAAAGGATGTATCCCTTTTATTAAAAAAGAAATCAAACTGCCTCTGTTGGCAGCTGTTCCGTAAAACTCAACACCCCCAAAGGCAGAAAGCTGCTCGAAGGCATAAGCATAAAGCGCTTCTTCGTACTGGTGAATGGCATCCAGTCCGACACCCTGAAGGTAATCCACCGCAGCACCCAGTCCAATAGTGGCCACATAGTCCGGCGTTCCTGCCTCAAATTTATAGGGCAACTCATTAAAGGTGAAATGATCAAAAGTCACGCTTTTGATCATTTCACCACCCCCCTGCCAGGGCGCCATTTCCGATAGCCACTTTTCCTTGCCATAAAGTACACCGCTGCCTGTCGGACCGTACATTTTGTGGCCCGAAAAGACGTAAAAGTCGCAATCGAGCTGTTGCACATCCACCTTTGTATGATGGATGGCCTGGGCACCGTCGATTAAAACCGCAGCCTGGTTTTGGTGCGCCAGGGCGATGATCTCTTCGACGGGATTGATGGTACCCAGCACATTGCTAATATGCGTGACGGCCACCAGTCGTGTACGTGGCGAGACCAATTCCTGCAAGGCCCCCATATCCAGTGAACCATCGTCCAGCACAGGAATCACTTTCAATTGAATGCCCCTGCGCTTTTGCAACATTTGCCAGGGAACAATATTGGAATGGTGCTCCATGCCGGAAATGATGATCTCATCTCCCGCCTTCAAATAGGTCTCGCCAAAAGAATGGGCCACCAGATTAATGGCCTCAGTGGTTCCACGGGTAAAAATCACCTCCCGCGTTTCGGTGGCATTTATAAAAGTGGTGATTTTCTGACGAACCGCCTCAAAGGCCTCGGTGCAGATATTGCTTAAGGTATGAACGCCCCGGTGAATATTGCTGTTGTATTCATAGTAAACCTGACTCATGGCCTCCACAACCTGACGAGGCGTCTGAGTGGTGGCACCATTGTCAAAATAAACCAAAGGCCGCCCGTTAACCGGGCGGCTTAAAATCGGAAAATCCTTGCGAATGTCTTCAATGGGATAATTCATTGGTACCTTATATATATATAGCGTATTCTTTCAAAGACAGCTTAGTTGGCTTTTATTAAATTGGTCCCCAATTGTCCGCAAACAACACAGGAATCACATTTATCCAATTCGCCTCTGAAACGCTTTTCAACCAGCTGGCGAATCTGCTCTTTCAGAGAAGGCACCTTTATTTTCTCAATCACCTCATAGGCAAAGGCATACATCAGCAAAATATTGGCTTCCTCCTTACTGATACCTCTGGCCCGCAGGTAGAACATCGCATTTTCATCGAGTTGTCCCACCGTTGCCCCGTGGCTGCATTTGACATCGTCGGCATATATTTCCAGCTGGGGCCGACTGTTCATCTTGGCGCTATCGGTCAGCAACAGGTTGTTGTTCGACTGGTAAGCATTGGTCCGCTGGGCATCCGGTGCCACCAAAATGCGGCCGGTAAAGGCGCCTGTACTGGCATCGTCCATCACCCCCTTAAAAAGCTCATTGCTTTCGCAGTCGGGCACCGCATGCTCAATAAACGAGAAATTGTCCACATGCTGATTCTTATCGATCACATACAAGCCGGAAATATGGTTTTCGGCATGTTCGCCGCCCAGGCGGGAAAAGATATTGTTGCGGGTAATTCCCGTATGCAGCGTAAAATAATTGGCATTCAGTTGCGACTTCGCTTCCTGATCAAAATAATAGCCCCCCACCTGCACGGTGCCATTGTGCTGGTTCTGCAGGTTGTAGAAGTCGAGCATGCCCGACTCCGCCACAAAACCTTCCGTAACCGTGTTCACCAAAAAGCGGCTCATCGATAAAGTATGGTCACAGAACAGCACCCGCACCTGGGCATTTTCTTCCACCACAATCAGATTGCGCTGATTCACCATTAAATCGGACGGACCTGTCAGCACGTTGACAATTTGAATGGGCTTCTCAACCACCTTGTTTTTTGGCACGTAAATAAACAAGCCGTCCATGGCAAACATGGTGTTCAAGGCTATAAAACCATCTGTTTCAACCTTGGCCTGCCGACCGTAATACTTCTCAATGATTTCGGGATATTTTTGAGACAACTCTAAAAAGCTGCCGGCCACCACGCCCTCAGGCAAAGCATGACCGCTGCTCCCCTCCACAAATTTACCATTGACGGTAAAAATGGTATGGGACTCCATTTCATGCACGTTGCACTCAAAAGTCTTCAGATCATCGGCCGAATACCCGTTAAGTCCGTATGCCTGCTCAAAACCGGACTTGAACCAGGGTTGCAAATTGGTATATTTATAAGCTTCCACTTTACTGGAAGGAATGCCTTGTACGGCAAAAGCTTCTGCAGCTTTTACCCGGGCCAAATTGACCCCGGCGGCAGCATCCTTTTCAATAAAGGCTCTGTTTGTATCAAACAGTTTTTGTAGCGATATATCGTGTTCAGATAAGTTCATCTGTTAATCTTTTATTTAATTCATTGGGCGAACCCATCTAAGACTACCCGACCAGCTCTTTTTTAATCCAGTCGTAACCGTTTTCTTCCAGTTTATGCGCCAGTTCCTTGCCGGCCGACTTTACAATTCTTCCATTGTAAAGCACGTGTACATGATCGGGGATGATGTAATCGAGCAAACGTTGATAGTGGGTAATCAGGATGGTGGCATTATCGGGACGACGCAGCTTATTCACTCCGTTGGCCACGATGCGCAAAGCATCGATGTCCAGACCCGAATCGGTTTCATCCAGAATGGCCAATTTGGGATCCAGCATTGCCATCTGAAAAATCTCATTCTTTTTCTTTTCACCTCCTGAAAATCCTTCGTTAACCGAACGGTTGGTCAAATCAGAATCGATATCCACCAGATTTTTACGGTCGCGCATCAGCTTCAGAAAATCACTGGCCGACAATACATCCTCGCCCCGGTATTTTTTCTGCTCATTGAGGGCCGTACGCATAAAGTTGGTCATGCTCACACCCGGGATTTCTACCGGGTATTGAAAACTCAGAAACAGACCTTCACGGGCCCGGTCTTCAGGTGACAAGTCCAGCAGATCTTTGCCATTAAACTCCACCGTACCTTCCACCACTTCAAAAGCTTCGTTTCCGGTCAAAACGGAGGCCAGCGTGCTTTTTCCTGAGCCATTGGGCCCCATTATGGCATGAATCTCTCCGGCCTTGATATCCAAGTTGATACCTCTTAATATCTCTTTGCCATCTATCATGGCATGTAAATTCCTTATCTTTAGCATGGTTCTATTTTTTATCTTATATTTTTTCAGCAAAACATGGGAGGAGGCTTAACCGACACTGCCTTCCAGACTAATCTGCAGTAATTTTTGGGCCTCCACGGCAAATTCCATGGGCAATTGATTGATGACTTCCTTCACATATCCATTCACAATTAAACCCACCGCATCCTCGGTGTCAATTCCGCGCTGGTTGCAATAAAATATCTGGTCCTCCCCGATTTTGGAAGTAGTGGCCTCATGCTCTACCTTGGCAGAGCTATTATTGATTTCGAGATAGGGGAAGGTATGAGCACCACACTTATCGCCCAAAAGCAAGGAATCACATTGAGAAAAATTACGGGCATTGTCCGCCCGCTTGGATACCTTCACCAGTCCCCGGTAACTGTTCTGACTCTTACCGGCTGAGATGCCTTTGGAGACGATCAGACTCCGGGTGTTTTTGCCCAGATGAATCATTTTCGTACCGGTATCGGCCTGCTGGTAATTATTGGTAAGTGCCACCGAATAGAACTCCCCAACCGTATTATCTCCCATTAATACACAACTGGGATATTTCCAGGTAATGGCTGAGCCGGTTTCCACCTGGGTCCAGGAAATTTTGGAATAATCCCCTTTACACATACCCCGCTTGGTCACAAAGTTGTAGATGCCACCCTTGCCATTTTTATCCCCCGGATACCAATTCTGAACCGTTGAATATTTCACCTCAGCCCTGTCGAGTGTCACAATTTCCACAACAGCAGCATGCAATTGGTTCTCATCACGCATGGGTGCCGTACAGCCCTCCAAATAGCTCACATAACTATCGTCCTCAGCCACAATAAGCGTCCGCTCAAACTGACCGGTATTCAGGGCATTGATCCGGAAATAGGAGGACAGTTCCATGGGGCAACGCACACCTTTGGGAATGAAGACAAAGGATCCATCGCTAAACACGGCCGAATTCAAGGCGGCAAAAAAGTTGTCGCCAGGCGGCACCACAGAACCCAGATATTTCTTCACCAAATCGGGATATTCTCGAATGGCTTCAGAAATGCTGCAAAAAATAACCCCTTTTTCAGCCAATGTTTCCCGAAAGGTCGTCTTAACCGAAACACTGTCGATGATGGCATCCACCGCCACGCCCGACAATATTTTTTGCTCATCCAGCGGAATCCCCAGTTTATCAAAGGTCGCCCTCAGCTCCGGATCCACATCATCCAAACTATCAAGTTGCGGCTTCTTCTTGGGGGCTGCATAATAGATCATATCCTGAAAATCGATTGGGGCGATTTTCAGATGCGCCCATTCGGGCGATTCCATTTTTAACCAATTGCGGTACGCTGCCAATCGGAACTCCAACATAAACTCAGGTTCATTCTTTCTTCTGGAAATCTCCCTCACCACATCTTCATTCAAACCTTTTGGAAGCGCGTCCATTTCAATATCACTATGAAAACCATATTGATATTCCCGATTGGTTACTTCTTCCAATAATTTATCCTGTTCGCTTGCCATATGTATTCTAAGTTTTTATGATGCCCGCCAATGCTGCATATCACCAACTTTTCGGGCCTCAAAATCAATCACTTTATACCTTGTTAAACAACACCCGGGTTAAAGAGTTCAAGGTCTTTTAATAAGATTTTAGCAGGACGTATAAATACCGTCTATAATCCTTCTTACGGATGAAAGATTTTTCATCATCACCCGGAAACGCTTACATTACAAGACAGTACTTGAAACAAAACACCTCTGCCTGTCAACTTGTTACAATTAATGAGTGAGCAAATTTACAAAACTATTTAGATTAATTAAACTTAACGACCCGGTTATTGCCCCCCTACCCACCAACTTTTAAGCATTTTAAACGAAATATGGGAAGAAGGGACGGGATGGGTTGATGGGGGCGATGGGGTTGAAAGGGAAGAAGGGACGAGAAGGGTGGATGGGGGCGATGGGGTTAGCAGGGCGGAGGATGAGTTAATCGGGCTGGAAGATATAGAGTAAGAAGAATGGGTCTTTCACCCGTTTTCCCCCATCAACCCTATCCACCCGATTAACCCCATCTACCCTTCCCCCCCTCTCCCCTCCTTTCCAAAAATTCCCTACCTTTGAATCACCAAACACCAACCAATGACAACCGACCAACAACCACTCACTCTTAGAGAGAAAATATATCAGATCATTTTTGAAGCAGATACACCTGCCGGTAAACGCTTCGATATTGCCCTGCTGGTGGTGATTGTCATCAGCATTGCGCTGGTAATGCTGGAGAGCATCCCCTCTGTCAAGCAAATTTACGGCAAGGAATTACTCTCAGCCGAGTGGCTGATAACCATCCTGTTTACTGTTGAATATCTGCTCCGGATTTTTTCGTCGCCTAAACCCGCCAAATACATTTTTAGTTTTCTGGGCATCATAGACCTTTTGGCGATCATCCCCACCTTTCTGTCTTTATTGGCACCTGATGCCCAAGCCCTGGTGGTCATTCGCGCCATCCGATTGCTAAGGATTTACCGCATTCTAAAGCTGTATCATTTTATCCGGGCCAGCAACCTCCTGGTTTTGGCCCTCCAAAGGAGCGCCCGAAAGATTCTTATTTTCATGATGTTCATCGCCATACTGGTCGTCATGCTGGGCAGCATCATGTACGTTGTTGAGGGTGCTCAAAATGGCTTTTACAGCATCCCGCTCAGCATCTATTGGGCCATCATAACACTCACAACGGTGGGCTACGGTGACATTGTGCCCCTTACGGATTTAGGGAAATTCATAGCCAGCTTCATCATGCTTTTGGGGTACAGCATACTAGCCATTCCAACCGGAATTGTAACGGTGGAAATGTCGCGCACTTTTAATGAAAGCACCGACAAGCATAAAACATGTAACAACTGCGGGGAACCCCATCATACACCGGAAGCCAATTATTGCAGAATTTGTGGCGAAAAATTAAGCAAAGTTTAACGAGAAACAAGGCCAAAATCCAACACCTAAGTAAAACTTAAACCCTTTCTTTGCTCCATTTCTCTGAAATAATTTATATTTTAGCGACTCAATCTGATAAGGACCATACCGCCAACACCCCAAAAGCCAATGCCCAAAGCATCGAACCATAGCAGGAAGCAACCCGACAAAAGCGTCATTTCCGGCCTAGTTGCCGGTGTGTCATTTGTTCTGATCTTTGTTGTCTTTCGATTCCCCATAATGATTTCTGCCATTGTGGCCACCGCTCTTTTTTTTACCGTCAACGCCCTGCTGGGCTCACAAAGAGCCGGACAAGACGCTGGTAACAGCAAGCCCCCTTCTGCCAAAGACACTTCACTGACGCTGGCCAAATCCAAATTATCAGAAATTGAACAAACCGCCATGACCATCCAACGGTTGGAGGTGCGGCAAAAGGTTCAACAAATTTGTGCCCTCGGCTACAATATACTGGATGAAATAAATCTGCGACAGGATGCGATTAAGACTTCCAGACAATTCCTGAATTACTACATTGATGCCACTGGCACCATCGTCACCAAATATGCAGAATTACAATCCAAAACAGAATTCATCCCTTCAGCGCAAGCTTCCCTCGACAAAGTCGAAAAAACATTAAACACGGTAGAGTCGGCCTTCAAAAAGCAGTTAGAAAAGCTGTACGATAAGGATGTAATGAATTTGGATATTGAATTAACTGTACTGGCAAAAACCATTAAATCGGAGGGCTAATAACCATGACTACACCGGATCTTCACTCGAACAACACACCTCAGGTCATCAACTTAACACAACTCAAACCTGAAGTCAAAGAAAAAGCACAACAAATAGCGACCACCGTTGACATTCGCGACTCGCAATCCGTTTTACAATACGGCATTGGTGCTCAAAGCAACATCTCCGCCTTTTCTGAGTCCATCCTTTCTCAGGTAAAGACCAAGGATGCCGGCTACATCGGAGAAACACTGGTCCATCTGGGTCAGAGCGTAAAAGAACTGAAAGTGGACAAGCTGGGGGCCGGCGGCTTTTTGGCGAGCCTGCCATTTGTCGGCCGACTGGTCCACTCGGTCAAGCGCTTCATTACCCGCTACGAAAAGGTGAGTACGCAAATCGACCGCATTGTTGAAGAACTTGAAAAAGCCCGCATGCAATTGCTCAAAGACATTGCCATGCTGGACACGCTCTATGAAAAAAACCATGAGTATTTGAGCGAACTGGATGTATACATTGCCGCCGGACAATTTAAAATTAACCAGGTCTATGAACAGGAGTTGCCTGAAATTGAAAAAGCCGTAGCGGCGTCTGCCGATCCGGCTGACGCGCAACGATTGCATGACTACAAGCAAATGGTTCACCGCTTTGAAAAAAAGTTGCACGACCTGAAGCTGAGCCGGACCATTTCCATCCAAACCGCACCACAGATAAGGCTGATTCAGAACAACGACCAGCTATTGGTGGAAAAAATTCAAAGCAGCATATTGAACACCATTCCGCTATGGAAAAACCAGGTTGTAATTGCCATCAGTATCTTCCGTCAGAACAAGGCCCTGGAGCTGCAAAAAAACATGACCAAAACCACCAACGACCTCCTTACTAAAAACTCAGAAATGCTGAAGCAAGGCTCCATTGAGACGGCCAGAGAAAATGAAAGAGGCCTTGTTGAAATCGAAACTTTGAAAAAAGTCAACAACGACCTGATCGCCACCATTGAAGAAACACTGACCATTCAAAAGGAAGGAAAAACCAAACGCGCCCAGGCAGAAGGAGAACTCCTGAAAATCGAAAACGACCTTAAGGCCAAACTTAACGAAGTCAAGTCTGCCTAAATACCCATATCCATCAGACCCCATTTCTAAAACCCAAAACAATGGACCGACTTTTATACCTATACATTTTCACCGGCATGTTCGGCGTTGGTGTTATTTTAGTGGATTTATTCACCAATGCCATTTCCTCTTTTCAGGGAGATGGAGAGGATGGCGGAGATGGAGAGGATGCGGATGACACCCGCCTCTCAGACCTCATCGACCTGTCAGACGCGGACAGTCCGGATGCCGGCACAACACAGGAAATCCAGGGCTCCTACATGGTCGATTACAGGCGACACAAATACAGCACGGTGCTCAAATTCATCGGCTTTCTGCGCACGCTGGTCTATTTCTCAGCCGGCTTTGGTATTATTGGCACTTTTGCCCTCCTTACAGGCGAGTCCCGTATTTCCAGTCTTTTGTGGAGCATCCCGGTCGGACTCATTACGGTGCTCATTTTTAAGCTATTCAAGCGCATTCAAAACAAGAAACTGGACTCCAGTTTTTCGGAAAACGAATTGCTTCACCTTAAAGGAGAAGCACTCTTGCCCATTGAAGGGGATGCCATGGGCAAGGTGAAAATCAATTTTGGTTCTGTCACCCTGGAACGCTATGCCAAACTGGCCTTTAAAAACACGCCGGTACAGAAAGGAGACGCCATCGTCATCAGCAAAGTGGACAGCGACGTTGTCTATATACAAAAACAATCAATCAAGTAACTTTAACTTTAATCACCAATCTTTATGGAAAATTTTTTCAGTTCAGCCACTGGCGGGCTTTTGGAAGGAATTCTGGCGGTTGTATGCTTTTTCATACTTCTGGCCATCCTAAAAGCCTTCATTAAAGTGGCACCACCCAACAAATTGCTGGTTATTACCGGCCGAAAAAGAAAGGAAAACGAAAAAACCTTCGGTTTTAGCGTTGAGCGCGGACGCAGCAGTGTCATTCCCTATTTTCAGAGTGCGCAGTACCTCGACCTGAGGGTCCTGCCCATCAACGTACAAGTGGACGGCGTCAACTCAGCCAATGGCATCACCGTAGGCGCCGACGCCACAGCCTGTGTCTGCATCGATGATGACAACAACTCCATGCTCTACTCAGCCGTGGAACGATTGATGGGAAAGGACATTGACGAATTACAGGAACAGGTGCGTCAAACCCTCATCGGAAACTTCAGAGGCGCCTTAAATAAGGCCACGCCCCTGGAGGCGATTGGTATGCAGGACAGCTACCATGATGATGGCTCCGGCGACGATGAGGCTACGGCCGCCGAAGGCGACCGGGCCCAATTCAGAAATGCCCTGTTGGTGGATATCAACAGTGATCTGGCCAGTTTTGGGATGAAAGTGGTATCTGTTTCCCTTCAGAAAATATGGGACAGCTCCAACTACATCGGAAACCTGGCTCAAAAAACATTGGCGGAGAAGCGCCAGGATGTGGAGATTGAAGAGGCCCGACTGCGGGCCATTGCTGAAAAGGCCGAATCGGATGCCAATCGCCGGATTGAATTGGCCAAGGCCAAAGCCAATGAGCAAATCATCCATGCCAAGGAAAAGCTGGAAATGTACAAGCGGGAAAGCGAGGCCAGTATTGTTCAGGCCATTGCCGAAGCCCGCAACAACATTGAAGCTGCTAAAAACAAAGGCCTCCGAAGAATCGAAGAGCTCAACACCGGATTGAAGCAACTCAAAAACGAGACCGACATTTTGATCAAAGAAAAAGCCCAGAATGAAGCTGCTGATATTCTTAGTCAGGGCGACAAGGAAGCGGTTAAAATCATTGAAAGTGCCAAAAACCGCATTCTCGGTAAAAAGATGGACATCATTGCACAGGCCAAAGAAATTGGCTGTTCCGTTCTCTTCCTTCAGCAACAACTCCCCCATCTCTATGAAGCTTTCAAAAAGCATTCCTCCGAAATCGGGGTCGACTCGTATGTGTTAATGGACAAAGACAAAGGCTTTAGCAGTGCCGTCAACAGGGGGCCTGAATCCTTTGTTGGCTTCCTGGGTGAATTTGAAAAAGCCACCGGGATTTCTGTTAAAGAGTTTTTCGCAACTAAAAACTAAGGAGGAATTTAAAATGATCGTATTTGTAAGTGTATTTTTAGGACTCATCATTCTTACCCTTTTGGTGCAAATCATTTCGAACATGCGCATTGTTGGTGGTAACGAATTGGGTATTATATCAGGCGTGAGCGGCAAAAAAGGATTTCAGATGATCAGTGGTGGTCGTATTTTCACCATTCCCTTGCTGCACCGCTTTGCCAAAATGGACCTCACACCTCACACCATTGAGGTGGTGGTTGATTCGGCCATTGCTGAAGGCGTGGTTCCCTTGAATGTGAAGGCCACGGTCAGTTTTGCCATTGCTTCCAATCAGGCCGGCCGCAGTCTGGCCGCCATCCGCATCCTGCACATGATTCAGCGCGAAGACGAACTCAAATCATTGGCCAGCAATATCATTGAAGGCCATTTACGCGACTCCATTGCGACCATGACACCGGTTCAGGTGATGCAGGACAAAGACACCCTGGTGGCCAAAATGATCAATGTCTGCAAAAGCGACCTGGAAAACATTGGTCTGGAAATCACCACCATGAACATTGCCGATGTGGACGACCACCGCCTAAAAGGAGTGGAAGAACCGGATTTGTACATTGCTTTGCTCAAAAGGGTGCAAACGGTGAATGCGGAAACCAAAGCCCGCAAAGCCATTGCTGAATCAAGAGCCAATGCGGTGGAACAGGAAGAAGCGCGGACGGCCGAGGTAGGTGTTCGTAACATCGACAATAACTATGAGCAATTGGTCGCCGAAACCAAGGTACGCATCATGACCGAAAAGCAGCTCGAAAAAGTGGGTATTGAGAAGGTTTTGCAGGACATGAAAGCCCAGGAGGCTGCTTTGCTTTCTGAAATTGAAGCGGAAAAGCAGAAACTCGAAATGCTTCAGCATAAATACCGGGCAGAGATTGTTACGCCTGCCATGGCCGAAAAAGAGCGCATGATTCTGCAGGCCAGGCAAAAGACCTTCTCCTTTTTGGGTAAGGCCGAAGGTGAAATTGAAGAGCTGAAAGAAACCATTGACATCATCCGCAAAAATCCAGAGTCGGGCAACAAAATTTACCTCATCGAGAATTTTGAAAGTCTGATACGGCCATTTGCGGAAACGCTCAATTATTTCCCGGCCAAAAACATCTCTGTCATCACCGGTATTGAAGGCAAACATGAGCCCATTTCGGCCATTCACCCCAGTGCCATTGAAGAGATGAAAAACAACATCATCAACAATGCCACAGCCGGTGCCGTCTCACATAAAAAAAACGGCAACACCCCGCCACCTGATGAGGCCCAATAAAAAAACAGGCATCCCCCAAAGGCCGTCCTCCCGGACGGCCTTTTTTTTAACTTATCCCTCCAACCTCTTGATCCCGCCATGCGGGATTCCGCTGCGCTTCACCTCTCGACCCTTCCCACCCATTCTACCCGACCAACCCTTTCTTTCTTAACGATAAGCCCTATCTTTGCACCCACAAACCATTCCATTTTGAAAACCACTAACAAAAAGAAAATCATCAACGACCCGGTGCACGGATTCATTTCTATTCCGGGAGAACTGCTATTCGATTTAATCGAGCATCCCTATTTGCAGCGGCTCAGATGGATCAAGCAACTGGGCATGACCGCTCTGGTATATCCGGGGGCCACCCACACCCGTTTTCAGCACACCCTCGGGTGTATGCACCTGATGAGCGAGGCCGTTGAAACGCTTCGACAAAAAGGGCACGACATTACACCCGAAGAATCAGAGGCGGTACATGCCGCCATTCTGATGCACGATTTAGGGCATGGGCCCTTTTCCCATGTACTGGAATCCACGCTGGTTCAGGGCATCGACCATGAGGAAATCTCTCTCCTTTTTATGGAGCGGCTCAATGAACAAATGAAGGGCCGCTTAACAATGGCCATTAAAATATTTACCAACCGTTATCCCAAAAAGTTTCTTCACCAACTGGTGAGCAGCCAACTCGACATGGACCGGCTGGACTACCTGCGTCGCGACAGTTTTTACACGGGCGTTTCAGAAGGTGTGGTAAGCTCCGACCGCATCATAAAAATGCTGAGTGTGGCCAACGATCAACTGGTCGTGGAAGCCAAAGGCATCTACTCCATAGAAAAATTTCTTATTGCGCGCCGACTGATGTATTGGCAGGTGTACCTGCACAAGACAGCGCTTGTGGCTGAAAAAATGCTGATCAACATTCTCAGAAGGGCCCGGCAACTGGCCGGCGATTCTCAAACCATGCAAATACCCGGGCATCTGGCCTACTTTTTAAACCATCAGCCTTCATTGGCGCAATTCAGAAACGACCCAAAGGTGTTGGACCACTTTGCCTTACTGGATGACAGTGACATCATGACGGCTCTGAAATCATGGGCTGCGCACCCCGACAAGGTGCTGTCTGTTTTAGCAGGTGGCCTGCTGAACCGCAACCTTTTGGCCATTGAAATACAGGACCAGCCCTTTGAGAAAGAACGAATTATAAGCCTCCAAAATCAGTTGCAAAACACCCTCGACCTAAATGATACGGAAGAAGCTGCCTTCTTTGTATTTACAGCGGCTATTTCCAATAACACCTACAGCATCATCGACGATAAAATCAACATTCTTTGTCGCGACAACACCGTCAAAGACATCGCCAATGCGTCAGATATGCTGGATTTATCGGTTCTCGGAAAAACGGTCATAAAACAAATCCTTTGTTATCCAAAAGTGTTGCGACAGGCATTTGGCGCATAAAAGGCCTGACCATTAGCGCTGCGTCCTTTTTTTAAGTTAGATATTTTCGTAGTTTTGCACCAAATTTATGTCTAATGGAATTTACTGCAGAACAGATATCGGCACTTATTGGTGGCGAGGTGGATGGCCATCCTCAAGCCATTGTGCGGGATGTATCAAAGATTGAAGAAGGACGTCCCGAAACGCTCACATTTCTGGCCAACCCCAAATATGAATCATACATATACAGCACAGAAGCTTCTGTAGTCATTGTCAACAAGACCTTTAAACCAGAGAAAGCCATTAAAGCCACGCTTATTCGTGTGGAGGATGCCTACCGGGCACTGGCCTTATTGTTGCAAATGTACCAGGAGTCCCTGCCGAAGAAAACAGGAATTGAACAACCCTCCTTCATCGACAAAACGGCTCAATTAGGAGATTTTGTGTATGTAGGGGCCTTTAGCTACATAGGTGAAAAGGTGACCATTGGCAACAACGTCCAGATTTTTCCGCAGGTTTATATAGCGATGGGGTAAGTATCGCCGATAATTCCATTGTTTATGCCGGAGCTAAAATCTATAAAGGCTGTAAAATTGGTACCAAATGTGTTATTCATTCAGGTGCCGTTATAGGCTCCGATGGCTTTGGCTTTGCACCCGGGGCCGACGGGCAATTTGAAAAAATTCCCCAGGTAGGCATCGTGGTGCTCGAAGACCATGTGGAAATTGGCGCCAACACCACCATCGATCGGGCCACCATGGGATCAACCATTATTCGCCAAGGCACCAAACTGGACAATCTGATTCAGATCGCCCACAACGTAGAGATTGGCGAAAACAGTGTTCTGGCAGCACAGACGGGCATTGCCGGCAGCACCAAAATCGGTAAAAATGTGATGTTTGGCGGACAAGTTGGCATTGCCGGTCACCTGACCATTGCCAATGGGGTCAAACTGGCCGCACAGACAGGCGTTTCAAAAAGCATTGTCAAAGAGGGTACCGTTCAGATGGGCTCTCCTGCTTTCGATGCCATGCTTTATAACAAGGCCTATGTAGTATTCAGAAAACTACCTGAATTAAGGGCCAAAATCGACCAGCTCGAAAAAAAATAACACAAACATAACCATCCAACACCTGTGAACAGTAAGTGGTTTTTATTGTTTCTGGTAAGTATTCTAACAGTAATTCTAAATGGCTGAAAAACAAAGGACGATCGGAAAATCCGTTTCACTTAAAGGTCCCGGATTACATACCGGGGTAAATGTTACCTTAACCCTTAATCCCGAAGAGGAAGGGTATGGCTATAAATTCAGAAGAATTGACATGGAGGGACAACCCCTCATTAAGGCCCTGGTGGATAACGTATCTTACACCCAGCGTGGAACCGTACTGCAAGAAGGGGAAGCAAAAGTCAGCACCATTGAGCACTGCCTCGCTGCCTTGCGCGGACTGGGTGTGGACAACTGCAGAATAGACGTGGATGGCCCCGAAGCCCCCATTCTGGATGGCAGTTCCAAATACTTTGTTCAAGCGATCAAAGAGGCTGGCATTGTTGAACAAAAGGCCGATCGCGAGTATTTTGAGGTACGTGAAAAAATGATGGTGGAGGACCCGGAGACCGGCAGCTACATCATTGCGCTGCCCGATAACGGTTTTTCAGCACAAGTGATGATCTCCTTCAATCAATCGCTGCATTTGGCCAACCAATTTGCCACCATTGAAGATTTGGATGCCTTTGACGAAGAAATATCGATGTGCCGCACCTTCGTTTTTCTCCATGAATTAGAACCTTTACTCCAAAACAACCTGATTAAGGGCGGGGATTTGGACAATGCCATCATCATTATTGACAAACCAGTTTCTCAGCAGGAACTGGACCGACTGGCAGCCCTCTTCCACAAACCTTCTGTGGAGGTAAAACCCACCGGCATTCTCAACAATCTGGATTTGCATTTCACCAACGAGCCGGCCCGCCATAAACTATTGGATGTGATCGGTGACCTGACCTTGTGTGGCAGTGCCATTAAAGGACGCATCATTGCCAGCAAGCCGGGACACAAAATCAATGCTGAATTCACCAAGCTCCTGCGCAAGGAAATTCGCAAGCGTCAATTAAAAATCGACGCCCCACCTTACGACCCCAACAAGCAACCTGTTTTTGACATCAATCAAATAAAGAGTCTTCTGCCGCACAGATATCCTTTTTTATTGGTGGACAAGGTCATCGACCTGCAGGAAAAAATCATTGTAGGTGTTAAAAATGTAACTGGTAACGAGCCTTTTTTTACCGGCCATTTTCCGGATGAGCCCGTAATGCCGGGCGTTCTGCTGGTTGAGGCCATGGCTCAGGTAGGCGGCATTCTGGTTCTAAATCAGTTGGAAGACCCGCACACCTACAGCACTTACTTTCTGAAGCAGGACAACATCAAATTTCGTAAAAAGGTCGTTCCCGGTGATACCGTTATCTTTAAGCTGGAGCTCATGACAGAAATTCGCCGCGGCGTGGCCAATATGAAAGGATTGGCCTTTGTGGGTGACACGATAGTGGCGGAGGGTGAATTCATGGCTCAAATAATCAAAAACAAGTAAAATGAAGCAACCATTAGCATACGTACATCCCGAGGCAAAAATCGCCCCCAATGTGGTGATTGAGCCCTTTGTAACCATCGACAAGAATGTGGTGATTGGTGAAGGCTCCAGAATTGGTTCCAATGCGACCATTCTGGAAGGTACGACCATTGGCAAAAACTGCAATATATTTCCAGGTGCCGTTATTGGCGCTGTGCCGCAGGATCTGAAATTCGTCGGTGAAGAAACCACGGTTGAAATCGGAGACAACACCACCATTCGTGAGTTTGCAACCATCAACAGAGGTACCAAAGCCCGCAACAAGACCGTCATTGGCAACAATTGCCTGCTAATGGCCTATGTGCATGTAGCGCACGATTGCATCATTGGCAACAATGTCATTCTGGTCAACAGCGTTCAAGTGGCAGGTGAAGTGGTCATTGAAGATTGGGCCATTATCGGGGGCCTCTCGGCCATTCACCAGTTTGTACACATTGGCGCCCATGTGATGGTCGCCGGCGGATCTCTGGTAAGCAAAGACATTCCTCCCTTTATTAAAGCGGGTCGCGAACGCCTGTCCTACGTGGGGGTTAATTCTATTGGACTCCGGCGCAGATCTTTTACCAACGAGCAAATCCGGGACATCCAGGATTGTTACCGGGTTCTTTTTCAATCGAGCCTCAACAATTCAGATGCCCTGATACGAATAGAGGCAGAATTACCTGCCTCCAACGAGCGGGATGACATCCTGCTCTTTGTAAGAAACTCCCAACGAGGTATCATAAGAGGCTACGCATCAGGAAACGAAGCGTAGCCGCTCACTTCAATCATTCATCGGCGCCAGGGAATTCGTGTCCAGCGTATTCAATGGATTGGCCGTTATTTCATCATTCATCTGGCGGTTGTTGTACACATCAATCGCCAGATAAATGGCCGATAAGAGGGACTGCTCATCCGCCTCATTCTGACCGCTTATTTCGTATGCCGTTCCATGGTCGGGTGAGGTACGAACCACCGGTAATCCGGCCGTGAAATTAACCCCGGTTGAAAAAGACAGGGCTTTGAAAGGTGTGAGACCCTGATCGTGATACATGGCCAGAATGGCGTCAAATTTCTTGAAGCCGTCCGTCGCAAAAAAACCGTCCGCCGGATAGGGGCCAAAAGCCATTATTCCTTCTTTCTTCGCCTGTTCCAAAGCCGGCTTGATAATTTCAATCTCTTCCTTGCCTAACAAGCCTTCATCACCGGCATGAGGATTCAGTCCAAGCACGGCAATGCGGGGACGACGCACGACAAAATCCTGCTTCAGGGTTTGGTTTAAAATTTTTAATTTTTCAACAATCAATTCCTGGCTAAGGGCAGCACTGACCTCCTTCACCGGAATGTGCCCGGTCACCACGCCTACCCGCAACAAATCACTAACCATCAGCATCAGTGGCGTTCCGCCAAAGGCGTTGGCCAAATATTCGGTATGACCGGGAAAGTTAAACGACTCGGACTGGATCACCTTTTTGTTGATGGGGGCCGTAACCAGCACATCAATGGCCTTATTTTTTAAATCCTGCACCGCTTTATCCAGCGCCAGAAAAGCGGACTGACCACCGGCTTCGGTCGGTTTTCCCAATTCAACACGAACATTATCGTCCAGACAATTGACCAAATTGATGCGTTTGGTATGCGCTTCACGGCCATTGCTGATACTATTCAAACTAATAGAAGGCAGATTCAGGGCTTTTCGATGATAGGCCGCCACTTTAGATGAACCATAAATCACAGGGGTGCAGACCTCTTGCATTCTGGGATCAGCTAAAGCTTTGAATATGACCTCATACCCAATGCCGTTGATATCTCCTTGTGTAATACCTACTTTTATTTTTTCGCTGCTCATATTTTTCTATTTTCCGGATATTATAAATTCCACTCACCAGAACGCTATTGATTGCCTTTTGAGGAACCGGCAATACCTTCCATAAAACGGGCCAACATACGTACGCCAACGCCTGTGCCGCCAATCCCGCGGTAATGGGCTTTTCGCTCAAGGAAAGCCGGCCCTGCAATATCGAGATGCAGCCATGGTGCCTCCACAAATTTCGACAAAAACTTGCCGGCTGAAATGGCACCTCCTTCTCTACTCCCCAAATTCTTTATGTCTGCGATCTCTGATTTTACCTCATCATCATAATCCTTCCAAAAAGGAAACCAGACCACCCGCTCGCAAACCGAATCGCCTGCCTGTCCCAGTGCGGCTTTCACTTCTTCAGAGGCCGTTCCCATACCGACCGTGCCGTGTGAGCCAATGGCCACTACTGCATTACCGGTTAAAGTCGCCAGATCTATGACCAGTTCCGGTTGATACCTTTTAGCAAAGCTGAGTGCATCTGCCAGGATCAAGCGCCCTTCAGCATCCGTATTAATGATCTCCACCGTAGTTCCGCTGTGCATGGTTATGATGTCTCCGGGAACGATGGCATTACCGCCCGGCCGGTTATCGGTGGCCGGCACCAGACCAATGACATGTATGGGCCATTCATTGGCAGCCACTGCCACCATAGCACCAATCACCGAAGCCGCTCCCCCCATATCACATTTCATGGTATCCAGACTACCTGCAGGGGTTTTCAGATTAATACCACCGGTGTCATATACAACGCCCTTTCCCACCAAAACAATGGGCTGAGCGTTTCTGGCATTGTCCGGCTTCCATTCCATCACCGAAAAAGTGGGCGGGTCAATGCTCCCCTGATTCACAGCCAGTAAACCACCCATCTTTAAAGCTTCGATTTTCTTTTTGTTAAAAACCTCAGCGGTAAAACCGTAGGCTTTGGACAAATCCAGAACCGTCTGGCCCAAACGTTCGGCATTCAAAAAGCCCACCGGTTCATTCACCAAATCCCGCGCAATAAAAACCGCTTCGACAACCCGGTTCATGGCAGCTATTTGGCAACCCGACAAGCCCGGACTTACCACTAAAATCTCTAAGTCCACCGCCTCCTTCTTGTCACTTTTATACTTGTCAAAGCTATAGGAGGCCAGAGCAACGCCTTCCGCCAAAGCCAACACCAAATCGGGCGCATCCATTAAGTCCATCAGCGCCACCTTTGTCAGGCCCTCTTCCTTCAACTGCTGAGCCACCTGCACACCTTGTCTGCGAAGCGTCTCCATCTGATCGAACGGGGTATCCGAATGGTCAGGCATCAAAAGGCCCAATATCTGATCGAGACGGTTAATCATAAAAAAACCGCCGGAGGTCTCCTTGGTCCTCTTCTTCTCCATATAATTAAGCTCCTTTTCAGAAACCTGAAAATCTTTCAACAAAGCTATTTCAGCACTTAAAAACAGAGGACTAACATCTGTTGGTAATTCTATGGCTGATCTGATTACTACTGACATTTTCTGATTGATTTAATTAAATTCCAACCGGGATAGCTCCCCGGTTTATTTACTTTTTCTGCTTAAAATAAGCCCGAAAAAGCACTTTTTTAATCTCCCGGTGAATGATCAACTCCGTTATCATTCGGGGGTATGGAAAACCTTTCATATCTGCCTCGTATTGGGCAATTTCCCGGGGGCCTATATCAATCCGGTACAACAAACCCATGAAACCAGAATAATTTTCACTGATCAGTTGTCGAACGTGCACCTCCAACTGGCCGGACAACTCCTCATAAAAAGAAGCCGTTTTGCCCGAAAAGTGAACCTCCAGGCCAAACTCAGCAAAATCCTTAATGATCTGATTGGCTGCAGCCAGGATCAGATCTTCCTTCTGGGTCGCTTTCTGTAATTCATCTTTAGAAAATACCGGGAGTGTCATACATTCATTTATTGTCCGGCATCCGCTTGCTCTTCCGGAAAACTAAGGGAATAGAACAAAGATTCCAATTGCCAGATATAATTTCTCTTTTTAGGTTCTTCGGGAAGAAAAACATAACCATCGGTCACTACCACCCGGTTACTGGCCTTATCTAAATGCGCATGCATCACAAAAGGGCCTCCCATTAAATCGCCGACGACCTTCCATAGTCCCCGCAATTCAACAACTTCATGACCGTTATTTTTAAAGGACTTATAAGTGACCGGCACCTCGTGCTCGGTGGACATATAGGAACCATCTGAAGGTCCCGGAACGTTGTGGCGCAATACGGAATCCCGTTTATTCAGCAGATACTCCCGGGAGAAAGTGCCCTCTCCTACGTAATCGAAACTATAAATCAACATACCCTGACTCAGAGAGGGCGTTTCATGCGACATCCATGAGAAATTATCCTTATCGGATTTTACCGTAAATATATTGGGAATGATCATTTTAATGTCCCATTTATCGTTCACCCGGTCGGTTAAATCGCCGGCAACAAATTTGGTGTAATAGCGGAGACTTCTCTGACGTTCCGCTTTAAGCATAAACCCCAGAATTCGCAACTCTTCTTTATCCACCAGTTCCAAAAACTGCTCCGGCGTTTTGGCGTTGATATGAATCATTGCCTGTCCTTTGGCCCAGCTCGATTCACTAAAAAACCGAACCCCTTCCTTTTCAACATCCGGACCGATGTTGGTTATCAGCAGATTACGAAAGGTACGCATGGCTCCACTAAAGGCCCTGTGCGGCGTAATTGAAACAGTAAAAATAGGCTCTATCTGGGGCAAGCCCTCCATCGGCTGTTTGAGAACACTCTGAAGCGCTATACCTTCAGGACCGTTCCGCCACTTATCATCCATCACGACCAATACCTCTCCCATGGCACCGGTGATATTTGGTTTCTGATTACTCGTGTTTTTGCACCCTGAAAATAGCGCCAAAACCACTAAGACAAATACTATTCCCAATTTCATCCTTTTCATAACTAACACTTAATTAAATGTTTCACATCAAAACACCCTGACAAATTCATTCAAGCCATCCCTAACAACCGCCTGTACGTATTAAAGAAACAAGATACAAAAATTGAATGGAATATGCTCAACTAATTATCCTTTCGATCATTGAATGCCAAACCCGTGGCACCAAATGCCGAGCTGGCCTTTGGGTCCAGCGCCGATTCAACAACGGCCAAACACTTTAGCTCTAAAGGAAGACACCACGAACCAGAAAGATAAGCATGGCGATAAGATCAGACTTGACAACTTCATTCTAAAACAACTAAAGCCCCCGATGAACCGAACATTCAGGGGGCCCTATGCACTCAATTAAAATCTACCTAAAGGAGAAAGCCTACTCCTTTGAAGTTTCATTGCTTTTATCCGGATTAGAAGAACCATCCTCCTCGTTACGCGCCTTTTTAAACTCTTTCATTCCTTGTCCCAGACCTTTCATCAACTCCGGAATTTTACGGCCGCCAAACAACAGTACAACGATCAGAATAATAACGATTAGTTCCCAGCCTCCCGGGATACCCATCAGAAAAAATGGAGCTGTCATATCTTCAATTTTAGTTTATTACAAATGTACAAATCCTATTCGGATTATTTGAACAACCACCTATACAAATCATTGCCATTGGCAAAGACCAACAAACTTAGCAACAATACCATGCCCACCATCTGGGCATATTCCATAAATTTCTCACTGGGTTTTCGTCGGGCCACCATCTCATAGAGCAAAAACAAGACATGTCCGCCATCCAAAGCAGGAATCGGCAAAATATTCATAAAGGCCAGAATGATAGACAAGAAGGCCGTGGTGTACCAAAATGCTTCCCAGTTCCAGGCAGAAGGAAACAAACTGCCGATGGTACCAAAACCACCGATCTGCTTGGCACCTTCTTTGGTAAATATCAACTTCATTTGCTTCACATAGTTGGTCAGCAAGCCAACCCCCTTATCGATACCCGCTGGTAAAGCGGAAGCCAGACTATAGGTCATGGTTTCTTCTCCTAAAATTTCTCCGGGTGCCTTGGAAAAGAATCCAAGCGTTCCATCCGCACTCACCTCTACGGGCAGTTGCATATACTGACCATCCCGATAAAGCCCTACATTGGTTTCCTCACCACGCATGCCAATCAGAGATGAAGAAAACTGATTAAAATAGGGTGTCGCTATACTATCGACAGAAACTATCCGGTCATTTTTTTGCAAGCCGGCCCTGCCCGCTCCGGAATCCTCCAGCACAGAATCCACCAAAACTGGCACCTGATAACTGGCCAGGACCCGAACTTCTTCTGAAAGCACTGTATTCTTAAATGTTTCAGGAACCGCCAGAGAAAACTGTGAATCTCCCCGCTGAACCAGCATGGTGTGTGCATCCTCAATCAGGACCATCCGAACAATGGCAGAAATATTCTCCACCTTCTCGCCATTAATGGCCAGCACGTTATCTCCGTCCTGCAGGCCAATTTCATGCGCTACCGGATGAAAATAAAGGCCATAACGGGCATTTTCAGCAGGAATATACGAGTCCCCCCAGCGAAACAGAATCATCCAGAAAATAACAATGGCCAAAATAAAATTCACCACCACACCACCAACCATAATCAATAACCGCTGCCAGGCCGGTTTCGCTCTGAACTCGTAAGGTTGCGGTGGCTGGGCCAATTGCTCCTTATCCATCGATTCATCAATCATGCCAGAAATCTTCACATAGCCCCCCAGAGGTAACCAGCCAATGCCATATTCCGTATCGCCCTTTTTAAACTTGAACAAGGAAAACCCGGGATTGAAAAAGAGATAAAACTTCTCCACCCTTGTATTGAACAAGCGGGCAAAGAAAAAGTGACCGAACTCATGCAGAATAACTAATATGGAAAGACTGAGAATTAGCTGCAAAACTTTAATTAAAACATCCATCTAAATAATAATTTGTATAATTGAATCTACAAAGATAAGCTTTTTCCGAACACGCCGGTCATGCCTCATCATTATCACACTAAGCTTTTATAAGCGATTGGGCCACCTCCCTCGCCTCACGGTCCGTTTCCACGTAATCAGAGAAGGTGGGACTGGCAATAAAACCACATTTCCCGATGGTTTGTTCAATGATGCAAGACATCTCCACAAAGCCGCATTTCCCTTTTAAAAAAGCCTCCACCGCCACTTCATTGGCTGCATTCAGTACGCAAGGCACATTACCGCCCTGCCGCATGGCTTCATAAGCCATCGAAAGATTGCGAAACACCGACACGTCGGCCTGTTCAAAAGTCAGTGAAGGAAAGTCCATAAAATTGAAGCGTGGAAAACTGTTGGGCAGGCGCTGAGGAAAACCAAGGGCATACTGAATGGGTAAGCGCATATCGGGCAGACCCATTTGGGCCTTAATGGAGCCATCTTCAAACTGAACCATACTATGAATAATGGACTGCGGGTGGACCACCACCTCAATCTGCTCTGGTTTTAAGTTAAACAACCATCTGGCTTCAATGGCCTCCAAACCTTTATTCATCAGAGAGGCTGAATCGATGGTGATTTTATGTCCCATTTTCCAATTGGATGATTGAGCGCCTGGCAACGGGTGACTTTGCGCAAAAACTCGACGTTTTTGCCTCTGAAAGGCCCCCCCGATGCGGTCAACATAATTTTCTCGACTTCGTTACCCGGTTCGCCTTGCAGGCATTGGAAGATGGCAGAATGCTCCGAATCGACCGGGATGACCGGAACACGCTTTTGCCGTGCCAGATTCATGATTAAATCACCGGCCACCACCAGGGTCTCTTTATTGGCCAGAGCCACCGGAATACCAGCCTCCAATGCCCGGATGGTCGGCAGCAGGCCCGAAAACCCCACCATGGATGTCAATACCATATCCACTGTAGAAGTGGCCGCCACCTGACTCATGGCTTCTTCACCTGCATAAACCTTTATGGATTCATTCTTCAGGGACTCTGAAAGCAATGAATAGTGGGCTTCATTGCCAATTACGACAATATTGGGCTGGTACTTTTTGGCTTGCTCAATTAAAAGATCTACACTGTTATTGGCGGTTAAAACCTCGACTGAAAACCGGTCGGGATGCGCATCAACGACTTCCAGTGCCTGAGTACCAATTGAACCGGTTGAACCCAGAATGGCAATGTTCTTGTGCATTAAAATATAAGGTTTACTCATTTAAAAGGTCATGTAATCGACCGGATTCAATGGCGAGCCATTGTACCACAACTCAAAATGCAAATGTGGTCCGGAGGTCAATTCTCCCGAATTACCAATTCTGGCAATGGCCTCACCGGCTTTAACCACCTGACCAATTTCTTTCAATAATATTTCGTTGTGCTTATAAATAGAAATGAGATTATTCGGATGCTGGATCTGTATAACATATCCGGTTTCGACCGTCCAGCCCGAAAAAACCACCATCCCGTCCATGACCGCTGACACCCGGCTACTGGGAGCCGCAACAATGTCCACCCCAAAATGTCCGGTGGTCTCGCCAAAACCATTTATGACCAAACCTTTAATAGGGCTGACAAAGAAAGCACTCTCCAAAGCGATGGCACTCTGGGGAACTTCCCGCACCGATAGATTAAAGCGTTCTTCCCGCTCCACCTGGACTCTAAAAAGAGAATCCTCATCGGATCTTGAAAAATTGACATTGTCATTGCCGTTACCATTGCCGTTGGCCCGCATCTCTACGGATGCATCTTCCGGAGTGGCCCCTACTTCCTGATCCTCTCCCCGCACAATCGATTGAAAGCTGTTGATGAATTTATCTCTCCGCTTGATCTCCACAATCAGAGAATCGACCTTTGCGCGTTCCTTACAATCAGCAATCTTTGCTGCGCATCGGGATATCCCGGAATGTATTCCCGAAGACTGGTAAACGAAATTAACAAGGACACCAAAACGATCAGAATAACCCCCAAAGTCCCTACTACAGTAAAAACATTCAGTCGTGAAAGCCTCACCACAAAAAGCTCTTCGTAAGTCTGCTCATTAAAGATGGCCAGACGATACTTACTGCTCAGTTTCTTGAGAAGAGATTTTTTCTTTTTTTGTGTACTCATTCCAATTATTTTGTAGGACAGCAAATTTATTAAAAAATAACAGAAGGGGAACAAAACTAAGGACTTAAAACACACAAAAAAAGCCTTTGCAAACTTATCGTTTACAAAGGCTTCTAAGTAGCGGGGACCAGACTCGAACTGATGACCTTTGGGTTATGAGCCCAACGAGCTACCAACTGCTCCACCCCGCAATATATTTCTGAGTCGTTTCTCTCTCTTTTTGCGATTGCAAATGTAAGGTATATTGCTGGTGTTTGCAAACAATCCACCTGTTTATTTTCAAAATAAAAAAGATGATCCTGGCTCTATTCATGTATTTAGCTGGTTACTTGAGGCATGGGACATCAATAAAAAAAGCCGGAAATCCATAGGGGAAATCCGGCCTCTATATAAAGATTCGCTTTATGCTTAAAGCTTTCTGGAAACTTCGGTCTCCTCGTAGGCTTCAATAATGTCGCCTTCTTTGATGTCGTTGAAATTGTTGATGTTCAATCCACATTCAAAGCCGGAAGCCACTTCTTTCACATCGTCTTTGAAACGTTTCAGTGAGCCCAGGTCTCCGGTATAGATAACAATACCGTCGCGGATAAGGCGGATTTTAGAATTTCGTTTGATCTTACCCTCTTTGACCATACAACCGGCGACAGTACCTACTTTGGTAATCTTGAATACCTCTCGGACTTCCACGGTCGACACAATGGTCTCCTTAATCTCGGGCGACAACATACCTTCCATGGCTGCTTTGATCTCCTCTATGGCATCGTAAATGATGGAATAGAGACGGACATCAATCTGCTCTTTCTCAGCGATTCTTCGTGCTGCTAATGACGGACGCACCTGGAAACCGATGACGATGGCATTAGAGGCTGCAGCCAACATAATGTCGGACTCAGAAATTCCTCCTACCGCTTTGTGTATAACGTTCACCTGAATTTCTTCCGTGGACAATTTGATCAATGAATCAGCCAGGGCTTCGATGGATCCATCCACGTCACCTTTCACAATCAGGTTCAATTCCTGGAAGTTTCCGATGGCGATACGACGGCCAATCTCATCCAGCGTGATGTGCTTCTGAGCACGCATGCCCTGCTCGCGTTGCAACTGCTGACGTTTATTGGCAATGTCCTTGACCTCTTTTTCATTCTCCATTACATGGAACTTCTCACCGGCCTGTGGGGCACCATTCAGACCCAGAATCAAAACAGGTTCTGAAGGACCAACAGATTCTACTTTCTGGTTGCGCTCATTGAACATCGCCTTAACGTGTCCATAATAGCTACCCGACAGAATCAAATCGCCCACCTTCAACCGGCCGGCTTGCACCAATAGGGTAGCCACATAACCGCGGCCCTTATCCAGCGTAGATTCAATAACGCTACCAACGGCCCCTTTGTCAGGGTTGGCTTTCAATTCCAGCATATCCGCTTCCAGCAAGACTTTTTCCAGCAGGTCCTTCACATTGGTACCATGCTTGGCCGAAACTTCCTGACACTGGTATTTACCTCCCCAGTCCTCCACCAAATAATTCATATTGGCCAGTGACTCCCGTACCTTATCGGGATTGGCGCCGGGTAAATCAATCTTACTTATCGCAAAAACAATGGGCACGCCAGCAGCTGAAGCATGGTTAATGGCTTCAACGGTCTGTGGCATCACACTGTCATTGGCGGCAATGATAATAATGGCAATATCGGTCACCTGAGCACCCCGTGCACGCATGGCCGTAAAGGCTTCGTGACCCGGAGTATCCAGGAAAGTTATCTGACGATCGTTCTCCAGTTTGACACTATAGGCTCCAATGTGCTGGGTAATACCCCCTGCCTCATCGGCGGCCACATCCGCTTTTCGAATAAAGTCAAGCAGTGACGTTTTACCGTGGTCAACGTGCCCCATGACCGTAACAATGGCGGGACGGTCTTTCAAAGTAGCCGGATCATCCTCCTCTTCCTGAATGCTGTCGATGAGCTCCAAACTAACGAATTCTACTTTGTAGCCAAATTCTTCACTCACCAGGGCTATGGTTTCTGCATCCAATCGCTGATTGATCGACACAAACAAACCCAGACTCATACAGGAAGCAATAATTTGCGTGACCGGTATGTCCATCATGTTGGCCATCTCATTGGCCGTAACAAATTCCGTTACCTTCAACACTTTTTTCTCCTCATCCTGACGATCGAGATCGGCCTGGTGACGTTGAGAAGCCACATCCCGCTTGTCGCGGCGGTGACGGGAAGCCTTGGATTTACTCTTGGTGGTTAAACGGGCCAAAGTATCTTTGATCTGCCTGGCCACATCCTCCTCACTCACTTCCGGACGGGCCGGACGTTTCTTAACCTTGCTGACTTTCTTCTTGTTGGCTGCATTGGCTGCACCAGGTTGACCGGGTCGCTTATCACCAGGCTTGCCCGTCTGAGGTCTTGGGGGATCTCCGGCCTTGTGAGGTACGGGTTTATCACCGGCCGTACCTGTGGCAGGTATATTTACTTTTTCCTTTTCCTTCTTGATGCGCTTCCGCTTCTTCCTGCGCGATTTCCGATCCTCTTTAGATTCGGCACCATTGCGGGAGTCCATGGGTAGGTCAATCTTGCCCACAACAGTGGGGCCTGACAATTTCCTTACCTGAGTGGGCATGAAATCCTCCTTACCACGTCCCTCATTCTGGCCTTTATCCGCTTTGGCCTGATCCTTTTCTGCCTGAGATTTAGGTTCATCCCCTTTTACCGCTTGTGCTGGTGCTTTGGGCGCCTCCGCCACGGGCTTGGGATCAACCGGTTTTTCTTTAGGCTTTTCTTCTTTGGCTTTGGGCTTTTCTTCCTTGACCGGCTCAGCGGATTTGGCTTTCTCTGCAGAACCACTTTTGGTTTCACTCTTTTTAGCGGGCGAATCCAAATCAATTTTACCGACCACCTTAGGTGATTCAGCCGCTTTATCAACATTAACCGGTATGTGCTCCGGTGTTTTTTCTTCCTTCTTAGCAGGTACTTCTTCTGCCGGAGTTTCTTTGGCAACAGGCACCTCCTTTTTTGCTTCAGCAGCGGGTGCTGCCTTAGGCTGCTCAGGCGCTTCCTTTACCTTAGCCGGCTCATCCTTGGCTTTAACCGGTTCTTCCACCGGCTTTTCTTCTTTCCTGGGCTCGGCCTCCTTTGGCTTGGGCTTGTCAAGATCAATCTTGCCTACCACCTTTACATCCACCGATTTTTTAGCCCTGCCAACAATCTCATCAATAGAAATATCATCTTCCTCAACTTCTTCTTCTGCAGCTTTCTGGACATTCTCAATGGAAACAGCTTCTTTCTTCTCTTTTTGCTTGCGATCAATCAGCTCTTCAGAAGCCTTTTTCACATTATGATCCTGCTTGAACTCTTTTTTCAAAAGCTCAACAGTATCCTCAGATACTTTGGTGTTGGGGTTCATATCTAACTCGATCCCCTTTTTATGAAGGAATTCCACGATGGTGGAAATTCCCACATTACATTCTCTTGCTACTTTGCTAAGTCTTTGTCCAACTGCCATAAAAGGTACTTTCAATTTAATACAGAAGATCTGTTGAGGTTTTAATACTATCTTTCTAATTGACAAAGATAAAGGAATTATTCAAATTCAGATTTTAATATTGAAATGACATTCTGAATGGTCTCCTCTTCCAGGTCGGTACGTTTGGCCAAATCCTCAACCGTCAAATCGAGTACCGATTTGGCTGTGTCACAGCCAATGCCTTTTAAGGCCGCCAATACCCAATCTTCAATTTCATCAGAGAATTCATCCAAAGATACATCTTCCTCTTCCTCTTCTTCTTCTGTCTCACGATAAACATCCAGTTCATATCCGGTGAGCTGACTGGCCAGACGGATATTTAATCCGCCCTTACCGATGGCCAGAGAAACCTCCTCGGGCTGCAGGTAAACCTGTGCCCTTTTAGTGGCCTCCAGAATTTTAATACTGCTCACTTTAGCAGGATTCAAAGCCCTTTGGATAAACAATTGAATGTTTGTGGTATAATTAATAACATCTATATTCTCATTCCGCAATTCACGGACAATGCCATGAATCCGGGATCCCTTCATCCCCACACAGGCTCCCACTGGGTCAATCCGGTCATCATAAGATTCCACAGCCACTTTGGCGCGCTCACCAGGTTGACGGACAATCTTCTTGATGGTGATTAAGCCATCATGGATTTCAGGCACTTCCAACTCAAACAATCTTTCAAGAAAGACTTCGGCTGTACGTGACAATAAAATAAAGGGGTTGTTGTTGCGAATGTCCACCTTGGCCACCACAGCCCGAATGCTGTCGCCCTTGCGGTAGAAATCAGAGGGAATCTGCTCGGTTTTCGGCAAAATCAGTTCATTGCCTTCATCATCCAGCACCAGCATTTCCCGTTTCCATATCTGGTAAACCTCCCCGGTTACAATTTCTCCGATGCGCTCTTTATATTTGTTGTAAATAGCATCTTTCTGAAGCTCCATGATGCGGGATGACAGGTTCTGCCGAAGACTCAAAATGGCGCGACGACCAAAATCGATGAACTTCACCTCATCGGTCACCTCTTCTCCCACTTCATAATCTTCATCTATCTTCTTGGCCTGCGACAATGAAATCTGCAAGTTCTCATCGGTCACTTCATCGTCGGCCACCACTTCCCGGTTGCGCCAAATCTCGAAGTCACCTTTATCGGTATTAATAATTACATCAAAGTTCTCATCGGTGCCAAACAATTTCACCAGCACACTTCTGAAAGCATCTTCCAATACCCGGATAAGCGTTACCCTGTCAATATTCTTTAGCTCCTTGAACTCCGAAAAAGTATCTATTAAATTGATATGTTCCATTGCCAAATTGGTATATAATCCTGAATTAAAACTTAATTATCTCTTTTACTGACTTAACTTCCTCAAAAATAAAGGGATGTTCGGAAATCTGCAACACTTTTTTCTTTTTCCCTTCCGGCTTAACCCTGTTTTCTTCCTTGATCACAAAACCTTCCTGTGACACCGAAAACAGCTCGCTGTATGCTTCATGCCGTCTCTACCAACGACCTCGACATGCCGTCCGATGTTCTTTGTGAATTGACGATGAACTTTAAAGGGCTGACCAATGCCGGGAGACGACACCTCTAATTCAAAATCTTCTGCTTCCCGGTCCAGTGTGTGCTCAATTAATCTGGAAATGGAAACACAGAATTCAATGGGCACCCCCTGATCACCATCGAGGTGCACAATGATCTTATTTGAAGGCTTAACTTCAACATCCACAACAAAATAGTTTTCTTCTTCTACCTGTTGTTGAATAATACCCATGATTTGCTCTTTGGAAATCATACTCAATCAACCATTTATAATGAAAAAAGCCGCGACTACTCAGCCACACAACTTGATTGGACGAGCATCATTTAAGCTTCTGATTTCCAAAACCATTAATAAAATAGGGGACAAAAAGTCCCCTATTCTTTTCAGGCTCGAAATCTGCGCAAATGTAGTGATGAATAGTTTATTTTCCAAACTTTTACCTCCAGAAATAAGTGTCTGCGCTTAAATTTGTATCTTTGACCGTTAAATAAAAACCAACAAATTTTTCTGCAATGAGTGAAAAGGCGACCTCCCTTTCTGACTTAGGCTTGTATGGCCTTATTGAGCACTTCCAAAAACAATATAAACCCCTTAATACCTCTGAGTTACCTGCCATGGGTGAGGATGCCTGCTCTATCCTGACAGCACCGGAACATTTGTCATCCACTACCCTGCTGTTGGAAGGTATTAATTTCGACCTGACTTATACCCCCTTACAACACCTGGGATTTAAAGCGGTTACGGTGGCCGTGAACGATCTTCTGGCCATGAATGCCTCCCCCTCCCAAATCAGTATCAACATAGGCTTAAGCAACAAAATCACGCTGGAGATGTTGGAAACCCTGATGAGCGGTATTTTTGCCGCCTGCGAACATTACCAGACAGAATTAACCGCCTTTAAGCCGGCCGCCTCTTTAACTGGCTTGACCATGGCCCTGAATGTGACGGGAAAGGAAAACAAGAAGGGCCTGGTGCGCCGATCCGGCGCCCAACCAACGGATGTCATTTGTGTGACCGGCGATTTGGGCGGTGCGCTGATGGGACTGCACCTGCTGGAAAGAGAAAAGCGCGTTTTGCAATCGAACGACCATTCACAGCCGGTCTTTGGCGATAATGAATATGTGCTTAAGCGGCAACTGAAACCCGAAGGGCGCACAGCCTTTCTCACAGCCATGGAAAAGCTGGACCTGGTGCCCACTTCCATGACGGGTATATCGGAAGGATTGGCCACTTCATTAATATTATTGTGCCGGTCGTCAAAAACCGGCTGTCGCATATATGAAAATAAAATACCTTTACATCAAAACACCCTGAAAGCAGCCAGGGAACTCAATTACAATCCATTGATTGCGGCACTGAATGGCGGGGAAGATTTCGAATTGCTTTTCACCCTGTCTCTGGAAGTGTATGAAAAGAACAAGGAAGGGCTGCCGGAGGAAGTTTCTGTCATAGGCCATATCACAGAGGAAGATAAGGCCTGCAGAATGATCTCCAATGCCGATGATGAAATTGATATAAAAGCCAGAGGTTGGGGAAACCTTAACATATAAAGTAAGCATCCATTATGTACGAATACATTTCCGGTAAGATCGTAGAAAGCAGTCCCGCCCACGTGGTGCTTGAAAACAACGGGCTGGGTTATTTCATCAATATTTCTCTCAACACTTATACCGCCATTAAGGAAGTACAGGAAACCACCCTGGTGATCCATGAAAACATCCGGGAAGATGCCTATACCCTTTACGGCTTTTTCGACCGCCAAGAAAGAGAACTGTTTCAGCTGTTGATTTCCGTTTCCGGCATTGGTGCCAATACGGCCCGCATGATGCTGTCTTCGCTTCCTCCGGAGGAGCTGAGGGTAGCCATTCTTACTGAAAACACCAATCAACTCAAAGGCATCAAAGGCATTGGGCTGAAAACAGCCCAAAGGGTCATTGTGGATCTCAAAGACAAGCTTGGGAAAGAGCAGGCAGACGAAAAATTATTTGCCGGCGCAGACAATACCATCCGCGATGAAGCGTTATCTGCTTTAGTGATGTTGGGATTTGCGCGTGCGGCCTCCCAAAAAGCCATCGACAAAATTCTGTCGGCTCAACCAGATGCGCGTGTTGAGCAGGTTATCAAGCAAGCTTTAAAAATGATGTAATCCGGAAAATGATGCTGCCGGGCTATTGTAAACCCTGTTCCTTTGAGAAAGAATTTCACATATAAATTATTAGTCCCACTGTTTACGTCTTTGTTTGTCATGGCGGGTGCCATTGAAACTGTTCCCGGCGTGCCGGCAACAGGTCCTGAATGGTCCGAACAATCCATCGACTCCGAGCAGGAACCGGAGCCGCAAGAAATTGACCCGCAAAGAGTCAATCCTCCTTCAACGGGACTGCCATCTCAACAACAGAAGAAAACTTCAGCTATCCACCTTCAGGATCCGGACAACATAGACTATTCCGCAGAGTACGACCCCGAAACCGGGCTGGTTGCGGTGCACCGAAAAATTGGCAACATTCCGGTAAAACTCCCCTACACCATGACCCTGGAGGAGTACAACAATGAATTGATGCGGACCTCCATGCAAAACTACTGGAGTGAACAAGCCCGGGAGACTTCCGGAGCTGAAGGCAGTGGCTTCGGGCGCTTCAGGGTGGGCGGCGAAATGTTCGAAAGTGTTTTTGGCAGCAATGTCATCAACATTCGTCCCCAGGGAATCGCCGAACTACGCATTGGCGTGAACACCACCAAAATAGATAATCCCACGCTTCAGGAGCGCATGCGCAAAACCACCACTTTCGATTTCCAGCAGAAAATTCAGATGAATATTCAGGGAACCATAGGTGAGCGGCTTAAACTGGGGATCAACTATAACACCGAAGCGACCTTCGACTTTGAAAATCAAATCAATCTGGAATACGAAGGCGGAGAAGACGAAATCATCAAAAATATTGAGGCCGGTAACGTAAGCCTTTCATTGCCCGGAACATTAATCACCGGAAGCCAAAGCTTATTCGGTGTCAAAACGGAGATGCAATTTGGCAAACTATCCATCCAGACCGTCTTTTCTCAACAAAAGGGAGAAACTTCGGTGATGAATATCCAGGGCGGCGCACAAACGCAGGATTTTGACCTCGCTGCCGATGAGTATGACAGAAACCGGCACTTCTTCCTGTCCCATGTGTTCAAAAAGAATTTCAACCGGGCCATGGAAAACCTGCCGGTCGTCAATTCGCCCTTCAACATTACCAAAGTGGAGGTATGGATTACCAACCGGTCGAGCGACTTCGAAAACTCCAGAAACATTGTGGCTTTCTCCGATTTGGGAGAAGGCCTTCAGGATATGGAAAAACCCAATACCTGGGAAGGAAAACCCAATATCCTTTATCCCTTCAATAAAGCCAACGCGCTTTATAACGAAATGGCCAATACCAACGGCATCCGCGACATCAATCAATCGACCACCATCCTGAACGATGTCGTGGTTGACCCGGGCGACAACAACCGGTTCACCACGGCCCGTGATTATGAGCGCATTGAAAATGCCCGGCTGGTTCCTGCCTCGGAATACACCCTCAACACCAAATTGGGTTATATATCCCTCAACACCCAATTGAATGCCGATGAAGTGCTGGCCGTTGCCTTTGAGTATACGTATAACGGACAGGTATACAGGGTGGGCGAATTCAGTAATGCCGGCATTGAAGCACCCCAGGCGCTGATCATGAAGCTGATCAAAGGCACCAACCTGTCGCCCCGCATGAAAACCTGGCAACTGATGATGAAAAACATCTACGCCATGGGCGCCTATCAGGTGAGTCAGGAAGATTTCAGGCTGAACGTGGTTTACATGAACGACTCCCTGGGAAGTTACATGAACACTTTTACAGAGGAGGGGGACCTCAACGGTGAGCAGTACATTTCCATCATGGAACTGGACAAACTCAACAGTCAGCAGGAACCCTACCCCGATGGCACCTTCGATTACGTGCCCGGATTCACGATTATTCCGGCACAGGGCCGCATCATCTTCCCGATTTTGGAACCCTTTGGGGCACACATGGAAAATAAACTGCAAAACCTGGACCCAGACATTCGCGAGAAATACGTCTTTACAGAATTGTACGACTCCACCTTAACCATTGCCAGTCAGACCGCAGAAAAAAACAAATACCGCCTGCAAGGCTCCTACAAATCGGCAGGTGGAGCAGAGATATCCCTCAATGCCTTTAACATTCCGCGGGGTTCGGTGATAGTGACGGCCGGTGGACTGAAATTAACGGAGAACGTCGATTACTCGGTGGATTACACTTCCGGAAGCATCCGCATTTTGAATCAGGGACTGCTGGAGTCGGGCACCCCCATCCAGGTGGCCCTTGAAAGCCAATCCCTGTTTAACCTGCAGACCAAAACCCTGGTTGGTACGCACCTCGATTATCGTTTCAGCGAGGACTTCAACATTGGTGGTACCATCATGCATTTGAGGGAAAGGCCCCTGACACAGAAAGTCAATTTTGGAGATGAGCCCATTGCCAATACCATCTGGGGATTGAACGCTTCCTATTTCACCGAATCCAACCTCATCACGTCGCTGATTGACAAATTGCCTTTGGTCGAGACCAAAACACCTTCGTCGGTGGCCTTTGAGGCGGAATTTGCCCACCTGATTCCCGGACACCCCAGTGTGATTAATAAAGAGGGGACTTCCTATATCGATGATTTTGAGGGGACCAAAATCCCCATCGACATGAAGCAGCGAGATGCCTGGCATTTGGCCAGTACGCCCCAGGGGCAGTCCATGTTTCCCAATGCAAACCTCAACAATGACCTGGCCTACGGATACAACCGGGCCCGTTTGGCCTGGTACAACATCGATCCCCTTTTTGTCAGAAACAGCAACCTGCGGCCCGATCATATCCGAAGAGACAAAGAGCAGCTGTCCAACCACTATGTGCGGGAGATTTATGAAAGGGAAATCTTCCCCTTCAAAAATCCGGCCTACGGCGAACCCACCAATATTTCTGTGCTCAACCTGGCCTATTACCCCAAAGAAAGGGGGCCCTATAACTTCAACCCCAACCTGAACTTTGAGGGTGAACTGCCGGAACCCAAAAACAGCTGGGGGGGTATTATGCGCAAAATCGACACCAACGATTTTGAGTCGGCCAACATTGACCACATCGAATTTTGGGTGATGGACCCTTTTGCCTATAACGCGGACACCAGCGAAGGGGGTATGCTATACATCAACCTCGGAGACATCTCCGAGGACATCCTCAAAGATTCAAGAAAGTTTTTTGAACAGGGACTGCCTGGTCCGGGAGAACCTTTTGATGTGGACACAACAGCCTGGGGTTTCATCCCCAAGCAGCAAAGTCTGGTGACCGCCTTTAGCAACGATGCGGCCACCAGAATGATGCAGGATGTGGGCTTAAACGGGATGAACTCTGAAACAGAGCGGACTTTCTACGGCCAGAGCCCTTCATCCTTTCTGACGGCCATCGAGAACCTTCATGCCAGTGGTAATTTGTCGGACGAAGCCTATGAAAGAATCATGAATGACCCGGCGGCCGACGACTTTCAATACTTCAGAGGCAGTGAGCTCGACCGAATGGAAATGAGTATTCTGGACCGTTACAAATACTACAACAACCCGGAAGGCAACTCCCGCCCATCAGAGAATTCGGGTGAATCCTACAGCACCGCCGCCACCAACATTCCCGATGGGGAGGACATCAACCGCGATAACACCCTGAGTGAGTCTGAAAACTACTACCAGTTTGAAATTCCCTTGCGTCCCGGCGAAATGGAAATTGGACAAAACTACATCACCGACATTGTTTTGGCAGAGAACATCGATTTGGAGAACGATAAGGAGGGCAGCGTTAAATGGTACCAGTTTAAAATCCCGGTGCATAATCCCGATACAACCATCGGTAACATCGATGACTTAAGATCGGTGCGCTTCATGCGTATGTTTATGCATGATTTTGCCGACACCACCATTCTGCGTTTTGCTTCGCTCGATTTGATACGTGCAGAATGGCGTCGCTATGAAAGAGAACTCTTCGACATTCGGGATAATGTCACCCCCAACCCCAATACCAACTTTGAAGTATCGGCGGTCAATATTGAAGAAAATGGCAATCGGGAACCGGTTAACTACGTCCTGCCTCCGGGCATCGACCGCGTGATTGACCCCGCTAACCCGTCTGTGCGGGAACTCAACGAACAGTCCATTTCGCTGAAAGTGGAAAATCTGGCCCGTGGAGATGCTCGGGCGGTATATAAAAACATTGGTATGGATATCCGCCAATACCGCCGCATCCAAATGGAGATACATGCGGAGGCAGTGCCGGGATACGATCTCCAGGATGGTGAGATGGTGGCCTTTATCCGCTTGGGAACCGACTATCAAAACAACTATTACGAATACGAGTTACCGTTGAAACTCACCCCACATGGCTACTATGTGGGCAGCAATACCTCTGAAAGATTTGCCGTATGGCCGGAAGAAAACAGCATGGACATTCCTCTGGAATTGTTTCAGCAAATTAAACTGCGCAGAAATGACGCCATGCGCATGGCCGATGCCAACATACAACTCACGGATGAATACCGTTGGTACGACCCGGAAAATCCGAATAACAGAATAAAAATCAAAGGTAACCCCAACCTATCGAATGTTAAAACCCTCATGATAGGGGTGCGCAATGCCTCCATAGATGCCAAAACAGCTGAAATCTGGATGAATGAATTGCGCCTGTCCGATTTTAACGAAAGAGGTGGTTGGGCCGCCAATAGCCGCATGAATATTAAACTGGCCGACCTCGGCTCAGTCTCTGTGGCCGGAAGGGCCAGCACCATTGGCTTTGGCAGCATCGATCAGAGTGTAACAGAGCGCAGTCAGGAAGATTTCTACCAGTACGATGTGGCCACCAATCTGGAACTGGCCAAGTTTTTAGGTCCCGAAAGTCGCCTCTCCATCCCCTTCTACGCTGCCATTAGCGAGCAGGTGGCCACTCCCGAATACTACCCGCTGGATCCAGATATTCCCATGGAAAAGGCCCTGGACAATGCCGGAACATCTGCTCAACGCGACAGTATGAAAAAGGTTTCCCAGGATTACACCAAACGGAAAAGCATCAATTTCACCAATGTCCGGATTCAGCCCAAGGACAATGAAACCCCCTTTTATGCGCCTTCCAATTTAAGCGCGACTTATTCGTACAACGAAACCTACCGCAGAAGCATTGATACGGAATACCTGACCGACAAGGAATACCGGGGAATCCTGTCCTATAATTTCATCAACCGGCCTAAACCGGTGGAACCTTTTAAGAACCTTGAGGGAAGTGCCCTGGGCCTCATCCGCGATTTCAACTTCTACCTGGCGCTACTCAGGTGGGCTACCGATGGGAAGTACAACGCGGATACCGGGAAGAGCAACTGAGAAACATCAGCAACCCCGATTTCCAGATACCGCTGACCGTTAACAAGGATTTTTACTGGAACCGCTTTTTTGAGCTCACCTACAACCTGAGCCGATCGCTTAAATTTGATTTCAGATCCACCAACAATGCGGTGATCGACGAGCCGGAGGGCCCGGTGAGCAAAAACAGATATAAAGATGAGTATGCCGAATGGAAGGATTCCATTATGACCAACATCACCAATATGGGGCGTACCACCAACTATCAGCACAATGTGAGCCTGAGTTACAACATTCCTGTTAATAAGCTGCCCTATCTCGACTGGACATCCGCATCTGTCAATTACGGTGCTTTGTATAACTGGCAACAGGGGCCGGTGACCCGACTGGATTATGAGTGGGGCAATACCATTCGCAACTCCAATAACATTCAGGGCAATGCCCAGCTCAACTTTAACAGCCTGTATAACAAATCGACCTACTTAAGAGATTTGAACCGTCCGGCCCAGCGTCCACAACAAAGTGCCAATCAGGGCGGAGAAACGGTCCGCTTTACCCAACACAACCAGGAAATGAAAGCGGGCGAACCCTTTACGGTCAACCACCGCCTGGAGACCTCAACGGTAACCGCCCGTGTATTCAACGAATCGGGCCACCCGGTGCGGGGCGATCAGGTAGTGGTGGACAACAACACCCTCACATTTACCCCCCAGCAGGATGTGTCCAACGGCCGCATCATGGTTACCGGTCAGAAAACAGAGGAAAGCAACATGGGGAAAGCCATTAAGGATTTCTCACTGCGACTGCTGACCAGTATCCGGAATGTGTCATTGACCTATTCGGAGAACAATGGAACCATCCTTCCCGGATATCTGCCTGAAACCCAATTTATGGGTGCAGAGAATTTCGATGGCCTGCAAGCACCGGGACTTCCCTTTCTTTTAGGGTGGCAATCCCGTGATTTCGCCATGGATGCGGCCAACAACAACTGGCTCACCACCGACTCCACCCTGAATTCCGCCTACTCGATGAGCCACACCCAGGACATTACCCTGCGGGTGATGCTGGAGCCCATCAGTGGCTTGAAAATTGACCTGACCTCCAACCGGAGATATGCCAATAATCTGAGCGAGTACTATCTATACCAGGACGGCGGCTTTGATGTTTACAATACCATGGAATCGGGTAGTTTCTCAATGACCTTTAATACCATTGGCACAGCCTTCGAAAAAATTGATAAAAAAGGCGTTTATCAATCCAATACCTTTGACCAGTTTCTGGAAAACCGGCAGACCATTGCCGACCGCCTCGGTCATGAGCGTCGCGGAATGATACATCCCAACGGCATTTATACCGACACGCCCTACGCAGCCATTGAAGGTCAGACCTACCGTCCCGAAGGATACGCCAATGAAGATCTCGAGGTGACCGAAGGCGGTGTGGACGGCTACAGTCTGAGCGCCCAAGACGTCCTGATTCCTGCTTTCATGGCCGCCTACTCGGGAAAGGAGGCCGACGGCGTATTCCTGGATGCCATTCCCTCCATCCTTCAAATGCGCCCCAATTGGCGGGTGACCTATGATGGCTTGTCGCGCATCAAATGGTTTCAGAAATACATCCGCTCCTTTGATGTGAGCCACGCTTACCGTTCCACCTACAACATTGGCCAGTACCTGACCAATTTAGACTGGGAGGAAATGCGCGATGGCTTCAGTTTCATGCGCGATGAACAGGGCAATTTCATCCCCAAATACCAGATCAACGGGGTTTCCATATCGGAACAATTTGCCCCCTTCATCCAGTTCAACATCACCTGGAACAACAGCCTCTCCACCCGGGCAGAATACAAAAAAAGCCGCATCATCAACTTGAGTCTGAACAACAACCAGCTCATCGAAAATTACAATGAGGAGTATGTGGTCGGACTGGGTTATCGCTTTGACAAGATGGATATGATTCTGGGTTCGGGGAGTGGACAAAGACAAATGTCGTCCGACCTGAATCTGCGGGCCGACATCTCCATTCGGGACAATTTCTCCATCATCCGACGCATCGAAGAAGGTCTCAACCAAATGACAGCAGGTCAAAGAATAACCACCCTGAAGTTCACGGCCGATTACGTGTTAAGCGACCGCTTTAACATGCAGCTTTTTTACGACCGGCAATTCAACGCACCATACATTTCCACCAGTTACCCTATCACCAACAGCAGCTTTGGTGTTAACTTCAGATTCTCTCTGGCGCAATAACCATTGTAATAAAAATTAACCAAAGGTATCCCGTGTAATAAAAAATCCTTAATTTTGGCAGGTAACCTTATTAAAAAAAGCAACATGAATTTACCTGAAAGCTTAAAGTACACCAAAGACCATGAATGGGTCAAAATAGAGGGCAATACGGCCATCGTTGGTATTACCGAATTTGCCCAAAGTGAATTAGGCGATATCGTTTTTGTTGAAATCGACACAGAAGATGAAGCGCTGGAAAAGGAAGAAGTTTTCGGCACCATTGAAGCAGTTAAAACCGTATCAGATCTTTACATGCCTCTGGCCGGTAAAATTATTGAGGTCAATGAGAATCTCGAATCTCAACCTGAGTTGGTCAACAAAGAGCCTTACGATGGTGGCTGGATGGTTAAAATTGACATCAAAGACCTGGCAGAAGTGGACACTTTAATCAGTGCAGAAGAATATCAGGCACTTATTAGCTAACACGGACATCCGTTCATTCCCATACAAGTATGCGGCGATTCCAAAAGAATGGCCGCATTTTTTTCCCTCTCCACCTAACGACCTAACGACCTAACGACCTATTCTTTCAGCTCAGACCATTTTTTGATCAAATTGTAAACGGTCGACTTCCCAATGTCGAGTTTCTCGGCCACCACCATCACATTTTGATACTTATCGAGGTAATGCCGAATTATTTTTTCATTGTATGCTTTGAGCGACAATTCCTCCGTCAGCAAATCCGGCGTGGAACTGACACCGTTGAACACAATATGGTCTTCGCCCACCATAGCTGTATTGGTCAGCACAGCTGCCAGCTCCACCACAGCCTTTAGCTCTCTGACGTTGCCCGGAAAGGGGTAATTCAACAATTTCCGCATGGCTTCGGAAGTCAGTTCCAATGGCGTTATGCCATTTTCGTCGCAAAAATGCTTTAAAAAAAATTGAGCCAAAAGTACCACGTCCTTTTGGCGCTCTTTGAGCGACGGCAGATGAAGCGGAATGCCCATCAGACAGAAGTAAAGATCCTCCCTGAATTGCTTGTTTCTAACCGCCTCCCCCAAATCAATGGTGGATCCGGATATCACCCGGGTATGCACCCTGATTTCAGTCTTAGCCCCCAATCGACGGATGGTGCCATTCTGTAAAAACTGAAGCCATTTAATTTGCAAATCGGGTCCAAGCAAATCCACATCCTCCATGTATAAAGTCCCCTCAGCCGCCTCCTCAATTTTCCCCTTTTGTCGCAGCCTGGCTCCGTCAAAAGCCCCTTTCTCAAAACCAAACAGTTCTCCCTCCATCAATTCATCAGGAATGGCGCCCACGTTCACAATAACAAAAGGCTGATCCCTGCGCTCTGAATTATAGTGAATGGCTTTGGCCAATAATTTCTTGCCCGTACCGGGCTCGCCGGTAATCGAAACATGGACATTACTCATTTTAACCGCCTTATCAACCAGCAACAACACCTGTTTCATACTTTCACTTTCCCCAATGATGGCCTGCAAGTAATCGTATTTGACAGATATTTCAGATTTCAACTGCTTCAGCTCCTGCTGTAGTTTCTGCTGGGCCCTTATATGGTGCAAACAGTGAACCAGGCGCTCCCGCACATTTTCGTCCTTGGCAATGTAATCGTAAGCCCCTTCTTTGAGCAACTGCACGGCCATCTTCAAATCATCCTGACCGGAAATAATAATGACCTCGGTTTCAGGATGGGATTGCTTGATCCTCCGCAAAATTTCGGCGCCAGAATAATCCGGCAAGCCCAAATCGAGTGTGACCACCTCCGGATTGTCAGATAACCTGGCCAAAAAATCGGTACCATTAAAAAATGGTACAATCTCCACATCCTTATCCTTATCCAAAGCGCGGACAATTAGTCGGTTAAACATTCGGTCATCTTCAATCACATAAATTCTCATCTCAAAAAATCAAAAATGTATAAGATTAAAGGTAAATTTAGGAAATGTTTTTATTTATTTGGCGAGCCACAAAATAAATTGCCCAAAAGCCTGTTTTAATAATACAATGATGCTTTAATACCAATGTTTATCAGAAAACTACTCATAATCATCTCCGCCCTTTGGTTAGTATCGTGTTCCACACAAAAGAACACCTGGTTGTCAAGAAATTACAACAGCATGACCGCCCGCTACAACACCCTGTTTAATGGCCAGCAGAGCTTTATCCAGGGTGAAGAACAATTGAAGCAGGCGCACAATGATAATTTCACGACCCTGCTTCCGCTATTCCCCTATTCCGGAGCTGACAAGGCCGGTGCCGTTGAAAGCGAAATGGATCGGGCCATTGCCAAGGGCCTGAAAATCATACAGAAAAAAAGCATCACGGTCAAGCCCAAACGCAAACCCGGCGGCAACAATGCTACCTACGAAGCCTTTTACAACCAAAGAGAATTTAACCGCTACGTGGATGATGCCTACCTCTTAATAGGTAAAGCCCATTTATACAACCACGAGTTCAACGACGCACTCTCGGTTTTTGAATACGTTTTGCGTGAGTTTCCTGCTCAGCCGGCCCGTTTTGAAGCCCTTATCTGGATGGCACGCACCAGAGTTGAAATGGGCGATTTTGAGAATGCCCGGCTCTTACTCGAACAATACAACGGACTGGGACAGGCACCTGCCAGATATTATGGGGATTACATGGTCACCTATGCCGACTATCTCATCAGAACGCAACAATACAACAACGCCATCCCCTTCATGCTGACAGCGGCTTCAGAAGCAGAAAGCAAATGGGATAAAACAAGACGCCATTATCTACTGGCCCAGCTTTATGAGCAATCCGGTCAACTGGACAAGGCCCATGAAAGTTATCAGCAGGTAGCCCGGTCAAACCCGGACTACGAAATGGGCTTAAATGCGAACATCAATGCCTATTTGCTTGAAAGCCGCTTGAATAATGATTTTTCACCGGCCCGCAAAGAACTGGACAAGATGGCCGACCAGTTTAAAAATCAGGAATTTCGCGACTTGATCTATCTGGCTTTGGCCCATAGCTATTTACAGGAAAAGGATACCCTGCAGGCACTGACCAATCTGCAGCTGTCGACCGGATACAATATGGGCAATCAATACCTGTTAAGCGAAGCCTATCTGGAAATGGCCGACCTCTATTTTGAATTACCACGCTATCCGGCATCTTACGCCTATTACGACAGTTCCCTCACTCTGATACCGGAAACCGACCAGCGCATGGAAAAAATCCGGTTCCGCCACACCGGTTTGAAAGATTTAACCACCCATTACACCACCATAGAACGTGAAGACAGTCTTCAGCGACTGGCCGGCCTGACGGAAGAAGAACTGGATGCCTTCGTTGAAGCCATTATCGAAAATGAAAGGCAGGCCCAACTCAACCAGTCTGTGGGCGGTGGAAGGAATCAGGGGATGGACTTCGACCCGGTTTTTAACCGGTCCTTCTCCAACCAACTCAACCAACAAACGGACAATCAGGGACAATGGTATTTCTACAATCCCACCACCGTTAGTCTGGGCAAAATGGAGTTTGAGCGCAAATGGGGCCGCCGCGCCGCTCAGGATAACTGGCGCCGGTCCGACAAGTCGTCACAAGCCGACGAGCCGGAGATGCAACAAACGGCCATGCCGGGACAACCGGGCGAAAATTTGCCGGGTCTGGAGGAAGAAATGGCAGAACAAATGACCGGACAACGGCCCACTACCAACCTGCCGGAAAAAGAAAAGTTGCTGACCGATGTTCCCAGAAGCCCGGAGCAACTGGCTGAATCGCAGGAGAAACTAGCCAATGCCTACTTCAATGCCGCCATGATCTTCCTCGATTATTTCAAGGATCCTGCCAAAGCCATTGAAATGTTTGATGCCTTACTCAGCGCCCAACCTCAGCATGAATTAGCCGAACAGGCCTTATTCTGGTCGGCCAAAGCTTACATGGAAATCGACAACGAGGCCGGCAGCGAACGCATGAAACAGCAACTCTTAAGCAGGTTTCCCGACGGGCGCTATGCACCTTTCCTGCGCGATCCCAATCATGCGCAAACCCTCATAAATGCCGGGGAAGAAATTCAACGGACCTATCAGAATGCCTTCAGTGCCTATCAAAACAACCGCTTTAATGAGGCCTTATCGCATTTGTCCGACATGAAAAACAAAACCGATCAGGAAGAACTGCTGCGCAAAGCCCTGCTGCTTTCAGCTGTAAGCTACGGAAAGTTGGGGAATGAAGTGGCATTTGAATCGGAACTCCGGCAATTGGTCGGCCAACATCCCACCAGTGCGGAAGGAAAAATGGCCGAACAATGGCTGACCATGCTAGGTGAAGGACTTCAGCCGGCGATTGGCCCGGCGAGCTCTCTCAGCGACCGGTCTATAGCCACAACAGATGGCAGCGTCGCCGACTCCCTGTCCACGGAGCCTGCCTCCGCTTTTGATTTTGAACCGGACCAGCCGCACAGCATTTTTGTCATTGTTAATAACCGGGCCGACATCAATCAATTGATTTTTAATCTGGCCGACTATAACTTCAACCGCTTCCTGTTGGCCGCTTACAACCTGGCAGCACGAAATCTCTCCTCCGGAGAAAAGCTGGTAACCATTGGCCCCTTTGCCAACAGTCGCGAAGCCATGGACTACTACTATGGCCTGCGATCGAACACCCGCTTGCTGCAGGTGGAGAACATTGAAGAACCCATGTTATTAGCCGGCACCGAGCGCAATTTGGTGGCCTTATCCACTACGGGCGACTTCAATGCCTATCGTCGGTTCTTTTCACAAAACTACCTGAACGGGGGTGGCGGAATCACCATCGATATGACCTTCGAAAATCTGGAGTCGGCCCTTGAGGAGCCGGTCATGTCGAACGCCTTCTCCACCGAAGACGGCCCCCATTGGGGCATGGTCGTCGTCCCTTCCGGCAACCATGTGGGTAGAGTCTCCGGCTTCCTGACCAGCCACGCGCTTAACAATTTCGGGCTGACCGCCCAGGTTCGTTCAGTGGATTTGGGCGACGGAAACACGGCTGTTATTGTAGAATCATTCAACAGTCGGGCCGATGCCGAAGACTTCATCAGCTCCTTAAAGGACGTACCCTTCTGGAACAACCAGCTAAGAGCGGCCAATTGGTATCAAACATTCGTGAGTCCCCAAAACTTTCAACGAATAGAAGAAGAAGGCGATCTGGAAAAATACGCCGACTTCCAAAAAGACCTGCCCCAATAAGTGGCTTGAGTTTTGTACTGGTGCAAGGATAAACGCACTAAATCAACAGCAATGGAAAACATACAAAAATACCGGCTCTTATGGGTCGACGACGAAATAGAACATCTTAAACCCCATATTTTTTTCTTAACCGAGAAAGGCTTTCAAGTGGACACAGCCACCAATGGCAAGGATGCCATTGCCATGCTGTCTGAACAGAATTACAGCCTGGTTTTTTTGGATGAGAACATGCCCGGCATCAGCGGACTGGAAACCCTTATGCGCATCAAGGAGCGCCAGCCGGCGCTCCCCGTCATCATGGTTACCAAAAGTGAAGAAGAAGAAATCATGGACCAGGCCATTGGCAGTAAAATTGCCGATTACCTCATCAAACCGGTCAATCCCAAGCAAGTACTATCTTCCATCAAACGCACTTTGGGTCGTCAATCACTCATTTCCAAAAAAACCACCACCGATTACCAGTCGGCCTTCTCACAAATAGGCATGCGCCTGAACGACCGCCTCACCTATGCCGAATGGTACCAAATTTATAAGGAAATCGTTTACTGGGAATTGGAGCTACAGGACTCTGACAGTCCCATGAGCGAAGTGCTTTTGATGCAAAAGACCGAAGCCAACAACCAATTTACCCGCTTTGTAAAAGATAATTATACCGACTGGCTGCAGGCAGATGATGCCCCCCTGATGTCGCACACCATTTTCAAGCGGAAGATCCTGCCACTTTTAAAGGAGAAGAAGCCGCTGGTCATGATTGTGGTGGACAATTTCAGATCCGACCAGTGGGAATTAATCAAACGGGAATTGGCCCCCTATTTCAGTCTTCGGGAAGATGAGCTCTACATGAGCATTCTGCCCACGGCCACCCAATATTCCAGAAACGCCATTTTCTCTGGACTACTACCCGCCAATATCGAAAAGATACGGCCCGATTTATGGGTGGAGGACGGAGATGAAGGCAGTAAAAATCAACATGAAGAAGCGCTGATCAACGACTACTTTACACGTAACCGGGAAAACGTCAAAGTCTATTACCAAAAAATCAGTGACGCGGATGCAGGGCGCAGGCTGCTCGATAACTACAGTCACATCAAAGACCACCAACTATCGGTGGTCGTCGTGAACTTCGTGGATATGCTGTCCCACGCCCGTACCGAAATGAAGATGATTCGGGAGTTGATCTCGGACGAATCGTCCTACCGTTCCCTCACCCAGTCGTGGTTCAACCATTCCCCCTTGTTTGATTTGCTCAAACGGCTGTCGCAGGACGATGTCAATGTGGTCATGACCACCGATCATGGCACCATCCGCGTCCAAAATCCCGTTAAAGTGGTGGGCGACAGAAACACCAATACCAACCTGCGCTTTAAGCAGGGAAAAAATCTGGCCTATGATGCCAAATCGGTCTTTGAAGTCAGGAAGCCCGAACAAATAATGCTACCACGCCCCAATGTATCCACCTCCTACATTTTTGCGACCGGTAGCGATTTCTTTGCCTATCCCAACAATTACAACTACTATGCGGGTTATTACAAAGACACTTTTCAGCATGGCGGCATCTCCATGGAAGAAATGATGATTCCTTTTGCAATATTGGAGCCCAAGCGTTAATTTTGGCCCATGATGCATTTCCTGGCAAACACACCGGAAGATTTAAGGCCGGCCGCAGCTGCGCTGGCCCAATTATTGGCCGACCGGCCTGTAGCAGCCTTTTACGGTAACATGGGCGTTGGCAAAACCACCTTCATTAAAGTGTTGTGCCGGCACCTGAACATTGCGGATACAGTCAACAGCCCCAGTTTTGCCATCATCAACGAATACCAAAACGGAGAGGGGCAGCAGGTCTTCCATTTTGACCTCTACCGCCTCAAAGAACCGGAAGAGCTCCTGGATATGGGCGGTGAGGATTATTTTTACAGCGGGCACATTTGTCTCGTCGAATGGCCCGAAAAAGCAGCAGACTACCTGCCTGAAAACCGCATCAACGTAAGCATGGAGGAACTGCCTGATGGTTCCAGGTCAATTAGATTCGAATTACTATAATATTTTGTACCTTCGGTAGTTGAAAAAACAGCGCATATCTCTTTAATGAAACGCATACCATCATGACCGATATTGAGAAACGGGCCTCCTATTTTGCCATCCGACAATCACAAATAATTCCACGCGAAGAAATGCTGGAAACCGGCAGAAGGCAACGCTCTTTGACTGTGGGACTGCCTGCTGAATCCGGACAATCGGAAAATCGTGTGGCGCTGACACCCCAGGGAGTTGAACTGCTCGTTGACAATGGTCACAAAGTGATTATGGAAACCGGCGCCGGAAATGCTGCCAACTATTTTGACAAAGACTTTTCTGAAGCCGGCGCCACCATCGCCAAAAGCAAAGAAGAAGTCTACAAAAGTGAAATCATTCTTAAAATATCCCCGCCACAGAGTGAAGAAATTGCCTTGATGTCGCCCAACCAACTGCTGCTGTCTTTTCTGCATTTACCGGGACAGAGCAGAGAACGCATTTCTGAAATGATGAATAAGCGCATCAATGCCATTGCCTACGAATTCCTGAGAGACGAAGCGGGCTGCTACCCGGTCATTCGCAGCATGAGCGAAATAGAAGGTTATGCGGCCATTACCATAGCCTCCGAATATCTGAGTAAGGCCCACGGCGGCAAGGGTGTCCTTTTGGGAGGAATCACGGGCGTTTCACCGGCTGAAGTGGTCATTATAGGCGCCGGAACGGCTGGGGAATTTGCCACCCGGGCGGCACTCGGCTTGGGCTGTCAGGTCAAGATCTTTGATAATTCCTACAAAAATCTGAAAGAGCTGGAAAGAAATGTGGGACAGCGACTGTTTACTTCCATTCTGCATCCGCGGGTCCTGACCAAAGCTTTGAAATCGGCCGATGCCGTGGTCGCCAGTTTGCGGTATTTCGACAGTGACCCGGGATTTTATATCACCAGCGACCAGGTGGACCAAATGAAACCGGGTTCCGTCATTGTGGATTTAAGCGTCGGTAATGGTGGCTGCTTCGAAAGCAGTCAATCCGGCTACAATCCGGAACATCCCTACATCAACAAAAGAGGCGTTGTACACTATTCGGTGCCCAATGTGGCCTCCCGCGTGGCCCGAACCGCCTCCATCGCTCTCAGTAATATTTTTGCACCTGTGGTATTGCGCATGGCGGACGCCGGAGGCATCCATCAGCTCATCAAGGAAGATATGGGGGTCAGTAACGGCACCTATATTTACAAAGGCATCCTGACCAATAATTATATCGGCAGCCACTTCGGCATGCCTTTTAAAGACATCGGTTTATTGCTGGCCGCCTTTTAAACAGCGACCACCTCTTTGATAATGGGAACTTTGGTTTTAATGACCATCTCCACCCCGTTCTTCAAGGTCTGCATACTCATGGGGCAGCCATCGCAGGCACCCTGCAAGCGAACCTTTACCACCATGTCGTCCGTCAGTTCCACAATGGAAATATCCCCGCCATCTGCCTGAAGGTAGGGACGAATCCCCTCCAGGGCTATTTTCACCTCTTCTAATATTTCGTTCTTTTCCATACACCCAATCCGGTTATTTCTTGGTTATCTGAACAATTTTTGTTGGAGGCAACTGACTGTTTCGCTTCTCCACAGCTTCCACAACAGCTTCAGCCAATTGCGAGAATGCCATACCTGTAATGGTATCCGGCTGCAAGGCCGAAGGTAGCCCTTCATCTCCCCCTTCACGAATACTCTGCACAATAGGAATTTGTCCCAAAAGCGGAACATTCAGTGATTCGGCCAAACGCTTGCAACCACCCTCACCAAAAATATAGTATTTATTGTCCGGCAATTCAGCAGGGGTAAACCAGGCCATGTTTTCGACCAATCCCAGAACCGGCACATCGATTTGTTTCCCCTGAAACATGCTGATACCTTTGCGGGCGTCGGCCAAGGCCACTTCCTGAGGTGTACTCACTACCACCGCACCAGTCAGCGCCAGTGTTTGTACAATCGTCAGGTGAATATCACTGGTACCGGGCGGCATATCAATCATCAGATAATCCAGATCTCCCCACAGGGCATCACCAATCAACTGCTTCAAAGCATTGGTGGCCATGGCTCCCCGCCACACCAGCGCATCCTCTGGATTCACAAAATATCCTATACTCAGTAACTTAACCCCATATTTTTCTACCGGAATAATCCGATCCTTACCATCCACCTTCTCGAGCATGGGACGAGCGTCTTCCGTACCAAACATTTTAGGCATGGAGGGCCCAAAAATATCGGCATCCAATAAGCCCACCTTAAAGCCCTGTAGCGCCAGGGCCACCGCCAAATTACTGGTGACCGTTGATTTGCCGACACCACCCTTTCCGGAGGCCACGGCCACCACATTTTTAACTCCCGACAATAAGGGTTCTTCCTTTTTCACCTGTCGGGGTTTTACTTTGACGTAAATATTACCCCTTATCTCAACACCATCGCCTATATATGTTTCAATGGCCTGCACACAAGCTTTTTTTATGGGGGCCACCAAAGGGTCATTGGCCCTGTCAAACAGGAGTGAAAAACTAATACGCTTTCCTTCAATGCGAATATCATCGGCCACCATGCCCAGTGTTACAATATCCTGACCTTGCCGGGATGCACCACGTGCTTTAAAGTGTCCAGTACCAATTGTGGATAAAAACTCATCGTTAATTTTATTTAAACTCTTTAAACTTAAGAACAAAAGTAAAAAAAATATATCACATCCCGATCTTCAAATATCATTAATCTTTCGTCCTCAAATATCGGTCTGGGACAATTCGCTGGCGGGATTCCAGAAATGGCGATCGAAGTCAAGTAGCTGGTTGTCTTGGACGTTTAGCCCCTCGGCCTCCAGCAACTCCTTCATGGTATTTTCCCCGGGGAAAAAGTGTTTGCCCGATAAAACCCCTATGCGGTTCACCACGCGGTGCGCAGGCACAAATTCCTGAAGCGTGTGGCATTTATTGAGCGCCCAGCCCACCATGCGCGCAGCACCCGGTGAACCAATATAAGCCGCAATGGCACCGTAGGAAGTCACCCTGCCATAAGGAATCAGTCGTGTCACGGCGTAAACCCGCTCAAAAAACGAAAAGTCGTCAGACGTTGAGGTTGGGGGGTGCTTTCTGGTCATTTTCATAGAGTTTTACACTGCGTCCGGCATTGTGATAGATATCATGCGGGATATCCACTTCCGGCTCCGCCAATGGTTTTTTATGATCCAGCAGAAAACTCAGATACTTGATGGGAATCTGATGGGCCATAAAGCGCTCCTCGTAATAAGTTCTAATGGACAAAAGAGGATCCTCAAAATCACTGTGGTACAAATCCGAAAAATCATTCACCATGGAAAGCTGGTTGTGCAGGACCATTGTTCGCGTATAGGTATAGAGGAAACGACTATCGGTCTTTAAATGAACGGTACCGCCCGGTTTTAAAAACCGGGCATACATCTCCATGAAGCGACAGGATGTCAGACGTTTCCGCGTTTTATTCATTTGCGGATCGGGAAAAGTCAGCCAAATCTCATCCACCTCGCCAGGGCCAAAAAAGGATTCAATCAACTCAATGCGGGTACGAATAAAAGCCGCATTCTTAAGGCCTTCATTAACGGCCTGTTGAGCCCCGGCATGCATCCGGGCGCCCTTAATATCAATGCCAATAAAATTTTTATCCGGAAATTGTCTGGCCAGACCAACCGTATATTCGCCTTTACCACAGCCCAATTCTAAAACAATGGGACGCCCGTTGCCAAAAAAGGAGTCAGACCACTTTCCCTTTAAATGATAATCCTTTCTAAACACCTCATCAAATGCCGCCTGAATCACATTTGGAAAGGTATCCATTTCCGCAAATTTCTCTAATTTATTCTTCTTTCCCACAACACCATCTTCTTAATTAATGCCTGTATGCCCAGTCATGATTCTTCCGTCTTTTGTAAGAAGGCGTTCAACACAAGGCGCTCCTACCAAATACTAATGAGCGTTTTGCATCCAAAACTCTACCGAAACAATCTCCGGCAACACCTCCCGTCGCATGCCGTGCGAAATCTCAAACCGATAGCTGCCCGGCTGCGACAGTTTAACGGCGTGCTGATACATGGCCGACACTTCGTACAAATCCCCTCTCTTTTTCCCAGCCATCGACCGTCGGTCTCCGACAGGAAAAACTCCAGGGTATCTTTGACCAAAACACCTTTGTCACCTTCCATATCCACAAAAAGCCAAATATTGCTGTAAGGATAGTCATCGCTATGACGAAAGGTCATACCAACATCCAACACCTGTGAGGTGTCGGATATCTCTACCTGAAAAACGGCCTTCTGGTCCTTATGCCAACCCTGCTCTCCCAACTCAAACACCTCGTCAAAAACGACAGAGGATTGACAGGAAAAGGTAAAGACGGCCATCACCAGGAGTGCCGGTAAAACTTGAAATTTAGCCTTTCTTTTCATTACTTCTGGGTGGTTTGTTGGGACGGCGACCCTTTTTGCGCTTCTTATTGCTTCTGTTGGTTTTTTCATCAAAACGGGTAATACTTTCCTGACCAATGACATTTTCATATCCAATTTCCTTGGATGGCGCAACCACCGGCACCTCATCATCCATCTTTTTGACCTTCCGACCCTGCTTGTTCATCACAATAATCTCCTTCACCTTATCCACTGTCAGGGTGACCACATTTCCGGCATTTTCACGACCGGCACTGTACCACATCAAACGCTTAAACACATCTGTTTTAAAATGATAATAAGTCCCGTCTTCGGTTTCCAGCGGAATAGCTGTATTGGGAAAGTCCTGCTGCGCATCCAGATAGGCATCCAGTTCGTAATTCAGACAGCACTTCAGTTTACCACACTGTCCTGCCAACTTTTGCGGATTCAAAGAAATCTCCTGGTAACGGGCGGCGTTGGTGGTCACCGACTTGAAATTGGTCAACCATGTAGAGCAACACAGTTCACGTCCGCAAGGACCGATACCCCCAATCCGGCCAGCCTCTTGACGGGCACCGATTTGACGCATCTCAATACGTACCTTAAAACGTTCGGCCAAGACTTTTATGAGCTCCCTGAAATCGACCCTTTCATCAGCAATGTAATAAAAAATAGCCTTCGTCCGGTCGCCCTGATACTCCACATCGCCAATCTTCATATTCAAACCTAAATCCCAGGCCATCCTGCGCGATTCCAGCATGGTTTCCTTTTCCAGACCTTTGGCTTCCTCCCATTTTTCTATATCAGCCGGCTTGGCTTTGCGATAAACGCGCTTAAATTCATAATTACCGGGCGATACATTGTTCTTTTTCATCTGTAACAACACCAAATCTCCGGTAAGCGTCACAATGCCAATATCGTGACCCGGGGAGGCTTCTACCGCCACGACATCCCGCTTATTCAACTTTCCCTGACTGGTGTTCTTATAAAACCCTTTACGTGTATTTTTAAATTGTACTTCAACGATGTCATTGCCATCCGTCATATCCGGCAAATCACTCAACCAATCAAAAACTTCTAATTTACCGCAGCGGTCTCCGCATGTGTCGCACTTACTCTGCTTGTGCTCTGCTATATCTTGTTCCATTACCTAACTATTTAGCGGACTTGAAAAGGTCCGGATTTATATTGAATTTCCGTATCCCGGAAACTTAAATTCCTGCCTTAGGTGTTAAACATCGGCACCATCTTGATGGCCATGTCGAACAGTATAATACGTGCGTTCCCATTTTGTTCAATGTGCGCGTAAGCCAATTGTAGCTCACCCACCATGGGCTCCACGTTTTTTTCGGTGATAAAGGCGGAAAACTTTTGCACAAAAGACTCTTCCAAAGGGGTTAAAAACACCAGATCGGGTTGCCTGAAATTGTACATATAACTCTCGCGCAGCATGCCCACCGAATAGTCGATAAAAGCTTTCATTTTATCGCGCGACAGGGGTGCTACCATATCCACCCATTTCTGGATTTCGAAAATTTTACGGGAATAGGTGGAACGCATCAATAAGCCAAAAAGGTCGAAGAAACCCGATTGGTCCCTGGTGGCATCCAAATTCCCAACCGCCTTCACATAATTCCCCCTGGCGAGTCGCGCTGCCACTCTGGCCTCTGCTTCGGGCACTGTGAAACGCGCACTTAAGGCACGGGTCAGGTCCTCCGTATCAATGGGTGGGACACTGAGTTGCTGCGACCTGGACAATATGGTGGCCAACAAAGTTTGGGGATTTTCCGACACCAATAAAAAGACCGTGTTGGCTGGTGGCTCCTCCAAAATCTTTAATAATTTATTGGCACCGGTATCGTTCATGCGCTCCGGCAACCAGATGATCATCACCTTGTACTTTCCCTCATAATTCTTCATGGAGAGCTTCCGAAGAATTTCCGGGCTTTCATCGGCATAAATCATCCCGGCTTTCTTTCCACCTGAGATATGCTCAAACCATTGGCCGGCACTGAAATATTTTTGCTCCAGCAAAAATAAACGCCACTCTTTAATGCGGTCATCACTGACCGCCCGGTTGCCTTCCTTGACGACCGGAAACACAAAATGAATATCGGGATGCACCAATTTGGCCGCTTTCACACAAGAACTGCAAATACCACAAGCATCTGTCTCCCCCGGATTCAGGCAATTCAGATATTGCGCATAGGCCAAAGCCAGTAGCAGACTACCGGTACCCTCACCACCAGCCAATAATTGGGCGTGACTAACACGCCCTTCTCTAACGGTGCGAACCAAATGTTCTTTTACGCTTTGTTGCCCTGCAATATCACTAAAAAGCATCCCTAATTGTTTTTGTTCTGTCAAAGATAAGAAAAACGTTGTAATCAAACATGCATCTTTAAAGGAAGGTATAACACTTCCATTTACCAAAATACTTTTAACTTTGAAACAAAAAAACAGGCATGCCCACCTTTTTATTTGACGAAATTATTTTTGGCCCGGTCAGCAGCCGCCGACTGGGTATTTCCTTAGGCATTAATCTGCTTCCCACCAATCGCAAAGTCTGTTCCTTTGACTGCATTTACTGTGAGTGCGGATTCAATCCGGGAAAAGGCGCACCTGCACCCCTCCTGCCCACCCGCCCGGAAGTCCGTGATCACCTGGAAGCCAAGCTGCAGGAAATGTCGGCCAAACAACAACTGCCCGATGTCATTACCTTTGCCGGTAATGGTGAACCAACCCTGCATCCCCACTTTCCGGGCATCATTGACGACACGCTTCAGCTGCGCGACCGCTTTTGTCCAAAGGCCCGGGTGGCTGTTTTATCAAACGCCACACGCCTGCACTCACCCGCCGTTTTTGACGCCCTACTCAAAGTGGATGACAACATCCAGAAGCTCGATTCGGGCATTGAAGCCACCATTCGTGTGCTGGACCAGCCACAGGGTCACTTTGATCTGGCCGAAACGGTTGAGCACCTTCAAAGGTTCAAGGGACAGGTAAGCATCCAAACCTTATTTGTCAGTGGCTACTATCAAGGTAACCCGGTAGACAACAGCAGCGATGAAGAGGTGGGCGCATGGCTGCAACTCATCCGGAAAATATCCCCCAAAGAAGTCATGATATACACCATTGCCAGAGAAACCCCCATTGACACACTGATTAAAACGCCCGCAAAAAGACTCCATGAAATTGCTGAGCAGGTCCAGGCCATCGGCATTCAGACGCAAGTCTCTGAATAACAACACCTATGAAAACCAACCAAACCATCCTGATATGCCCCCTCAATTGGGGACTGGGACATGCCACACGAGACATCCCCATCATTCGTCGCCTGCAAACCATGGGGTTTAAGGTGGTGGTAGCCACCCAGTCGCCCCTCAAGGAGCTGATCAATGAAGCGGTACCGGGCCTCTCTTTTGACGATTTTCCGGGTCCTAAGGTCACCTACACCAAATCCGCTTACCTCATCCCCAAACTAATCCGTCAATTACCGCTCTGGTTCAAATGGCTTAACAAAGAAAGAAACATCACCCAACAGCTGGTGCAAAAGCACCGGCCGGTGGCCATCCTATCCGACAACCGCTATGGCGCGCGTCACCCCGAAGTACGTAGCATCCTGATAACCCACCAGTTGATGGTCAAACTCCCGGGGGCCTTAAAGTGGGCCGAGGGACTGGGACATCGCTTCATTCTTCGTCTGATAAAACCCTTTGATGAATGCTGCTACCGGATTTTGACCGGGCCAACTCGCTGGCAGGTGATCTGGTCCATCGCTACCCCTTGCCCCCCAACGGTCGGTTAGTCGGTCCCCTCTCCAGATTTATGGATCCCTCGGCCCCCATAGCGGATACCCCCATCCACTACGCGTGCCTGTCCCTCTTGTCGGGTCCGGAACCACAAAAGACCATCCTCAAAGATCTACTGACCCAAAAACTGGCGCCCTACCCCTTCAAAAGCTCCTTGTTACCGGAGACCCGGATCTCCTGATAAAACACAAACTGCCGAAAGAACAAAACCTCACCATTATTCCCCATCTCAATCAAGGTAAGCTCAGCCAGCTGCTTCTTCAGACCCCGGTCATTATTACCCGTTCAGGATACAGCACGCTGATGGACCTCTACTTCCTGAATAAAAAAGCTTTGCTGGTGCCGACACCCGGACAAACAGAACAGGGCTACCTGGCCATTTTCCACCAAAAGACACATGCCTTTGTTCCCCAGCACAAACTATTAAACCTGGAATGGGAAAAAACGGCAACTCGGCTGTCCGGTCCCATCTCTGAAAACCTTCCGGACAACCCTTTGCTTCAGGTGGCACTGGACACACTCACAAGCGATCCGCTATCCTACTAATCCTCCCGGATAAAATCCTACTTTTATGTAACCAATCCAATCCGCTTTCGTATCAGTTTCATATAATACGGAAAGCCATGTTGATTTGGATTTTATCAATTTTATTATTAGCCGCCACGTCATGCTTCTGGTTTTGCAGGCAACTATTTCCTGCCATCATCAGAAAAAAAGCACATGGCACCTTGCATGCTGTTATTTTTCCTGAAGGAGAAGCGCAAAAGCAAGCCGTTATGAAAACATTCCATGGATTCACCAAAGAGCGGTTTTCGGACGATCAAATCATGGACTATTTCATGAAAATAAAAGGCTTACAAAACTTAAGCATCAGTTCAAAAACCGATTTTTGGGTAAAAAAATATCTGTTAAGTCCCACCAAAATAAAACTGAATTATTTTGAGCAGGTGAAATTTTATGAGCTTTTCATGAATTTTCCGCCAAAGGTAGAGGCAGGAGCGTCCGACATCGGAATAAAAACCAGGACGCCCAATAACGGGCAAGAGAACCCCTTCCATAAATCACAACCAAAATCATTCCTCAGGCAGGAGCTCGCCTGAAAAGGTTCCCAGGAACGGCCGTTTAAGGCATATTGAAATCATTGGCCAAAAGACAGATATCCGCTTCCGTCCGAAGCATGGTTTCTGTCTTTTCGCTGATAAAAGACGACCAAAGATCATTCCGCTTGCTCCCCGCTTGCAAGGCATATTTGTCCATCCATTTGTTCAGCACAAAAAGATCGTGCCAAAGACCCAATAGCTGTTCCATCTCCCGGTAACGAAAAAAGCCTTCGTCCAGTGTCAACGGTTCACCCACAGCATCCGCCATCTGAATGAGATGTGCACAGGCCTTAAAATAACGCCGGGCCTCATGCCATGCCTCACCGGCCTTATTTTTTCGAATCCATTCACAAGCCCTTCTGCCATGCCAAAGAATGACTGTTTCCAAATGCTTGCCATCACCATCGTAATGTTCCTCCAAAAAGGCTTTAAAGGCGGCAAAAAACTGCTTGTCGCTTAATAGTTTGATGGTGCCGGCCAATTGGTCGTGCTTGAATCTTTTTTCCTGAAGCCGATCGTAGAGATACTGCTTAAAACCTTCAGGTGCCGGAGTGGTAAAGGTGCTCAACAGATCCAGAATCACCTGTACATTCCTCACCTTTCCCCCTGTTTTGTAGACCGGTTGAATAAAATCCCAAATAAGCGGATCAGAAACAAGTAACTTAAGTGCACTCAGCTTTTTAACCGAGACCCGAAACTGATGAATGTACTCCGCTTCATCGCTCACCAGCGACCATTTGAAATGCTCAAGAAACAATTGATATTGTTCCTTGGCCACTTGTAATATCTGGTCTCTTCTCATGGCCCAAAACTATTTTATTTCTGAGGCAAAAGGACTTAGCAGACCCTCGGCCTCTACAAATACGGCTTTTACAGACCCAATTAAAATTTTAGCCTCTACCACAATCGGCACCCTGTTTTGATCATCGGTCACCCATACCGTCATATCCTCTCCCGCTTCGAAAATGGTTCCCTTTACCAGTAGCGGGGAAAACTTCAGACAATTAAATTGTCGTCCATCCCTCGTGAGGGCCACCTCTTTGCCCAGATAGCGAATATGCAAGTGATGAATTTCACCATCCACGACCATCACAATGGGTATTTTATCATCCACCTGATATTTGGAAAAATCAATGTTACGGGCCTGGTAAATCATGGTAAGAATATCAAACGTACAATCGGGCCAGGGCAAAACAGCATGTTTCACCGGCCCTCCTTCTTTACTGATTCTGGACCGGATGGTGCGGTTGTGGTTGTTAAAAACATAGTGGTGGGTGGACGAATAGGACCCCTCATTGGTAATACGTTTGAATTCAAAGGGTCTTAAACTTTCTTTGTCGACATAGGTTTCAAAAGTGTCCCTCACCATAAACAGACGGTCGTACCCTCTGTGGGTGACACCGACACTTTTCAAAAGATAGGCCGATTGATCTCTCCACTCAGCAGATTCTACCGAAAATGTTACCACCCCGCATTTAGCCAAATAAATCCCCAATTGTAAAAAGCATTATAGGTCACCTGTTCTCCATCCCCAAAAGCAGTGTTAACACTGGTACACTGAGCGCGCGCATCAACCACAGACACAAATAGAATCAGCACCAGCCATAGGCTCTTAATCTGTTTTAACAACATTGAAATACCATATTAACGTTAATACAACCACCTTTAACGTCGCCCGCCACCCTCCGGTTTGGTTCTCATACGGGTAACAAAGTCATAGACGCTAAAAGTTTGCGGATCCCAGGGCACGACATGATCCCAATTGGCTCTGATATTAATTTCATCCGGGTAATAAAAAAGATTTTCCGGTTGCCTTGCTTTTTCCAGATTTCCGGTATCCCATTGCCCGTTGGAATTTTTATCTTCCACAATTCTTACATAATATTTTCCCGGCTTCAGGTAGCGAAATCCAATCTTTCCATTGCCGGGGACAGAAGCACTGCGGACAATGCGTTCCTGTCCATCTAATACCTGAACCAGCCAGTTGTCCTTTGGTTCATGAATATTCAAATAAAATATGCCATAGCTGTCCTCCGGCTTAACATCCACCGTCTGCTTCAGAGGACGATTCACCCATCCATAAACATCGGTAAAGGCGGCTGAATCAATTTCCACCACATAGGTTTCATTCGGCGCTCTGTCAAAATCGAAAACGTAGCGCCGAATCCGCACACTGTCCTGGACCAAATCAAACTCGATGGATTCCGGAATGGTATCCACCATCTGAAACAGTCGGATGGCTTCCCTGTTGTAAGCCGATATTGGCGTAGGGAAGGTCAAGGACAATTCTTCCAAAATTTCAAGACTGCCTTTCAGGCCCTCTATCTGCAAAGAAGGAAGCACGGCTACCACCTCCTCTTCACCGCGCCGACGGCCCCGACTCTCCACTTCATGGGTATCAAAAAAGTAAGCATTCAACGTGTCTGTCTCCCAACCCATTTCTTTGAGTGAATCGAGCACAGGATACCTGATCTGCATCAACAAAGAGTCACTTTTAATCACTGCCGAATCGGTCAGCCAAAGCGTGACACTGTCATGCTGCATCGACTGTTCATAGACCAACCAGTTGTCCACCGCCTGGTCCACCAAGCGCACTTCCATGGCTTGTAAAAGGGGGCGACTAAAACTAAAGTCCACCCGATTGCGGGAGGGGCGCTGGTTATCTACCAGGTACTGCTCCACATTGTCCTCCTTGAACATAAATAGCTGCAGACTGTCGGGTAAAAAGGCCTGCTCCTTCACAACAACGGCCGAATCAGCAGAGACCGAATCTACCCTTTCATGAAAGCCGACATAGGGCGAAACCAACTCCGTCCGCCAGGCAATGCGCTCTCCCGGCTGGTCATACTTAAAATCTCGGTTGGCATCCTCCAAAGCAAATAGCCGGTATTCGCCCGGAGCCAGATTTTGAATCGAGAATCGCCCGTTGGTATTGGTTCGCGTCACGCGAATGGGCACTTGTTTGCGAAAGGCAGAATCGGCCAGATTGGTATGGACCATCACCAGGGCATCTGCCACAGGCGCTAAATCAGACGCGTTAAACAAATGACCGGAAATGGCCAGACTATCAATATACTCCCCCGTGGAAAATGAAAAAGTGAAATTCTCCAAAATATTACCTTCGTTATTATCCCGGATGGCATCGGCAAAATCGAGCGTATAAGTAGCGTTGGCTTGCAAATCTTCCTGAAAACGCACCAAAAGGGTTTTCCCCCTGGCCGTCACCACGGGTGCTTCATTCACAGGCGGGGAAACCATTAACTTCTGAAAGATATCTGTCAATTGAATGATTTCATCAAACTCAATCCGGATCTCCTCACCCAAAAAACTCAGTGCCCCCTGATTTGGCGTTGAACTCACCATCTCCGGGGGTGTCTCATCCCGGGGACCACCCGTTGGGTATCCGGTGCTGGCACACCCACCAAAAACACCCGACAGGATACCCAGCAAAAACAGGGCCCCCAAAAAACTCAGCATCTTTGGACTGACCGCCATGGAAAAAAACTTCATTTTATATTTCATAGAAAACACTTAAAAACATCCGCACTTGGACAAAGTTATAAACTTTCTCCATTTTTAACCGCTATGCAACATCAGTGCCAGACTAATTTATTGGCAAATATTAGCATTATGGCCTACTTTCTGTCTTTGAGAATTGCCATATGCGTAAAAAGCCCTAATTTTACGCGAATAATAATCAATCAATTTTATGGAAACGCCAGAAAATAATAAACCCACCAATAATAAAAAGCTCTATATGGCGCTGGGCGCCATAGGACTTATTCTCCTGGTGGTCAGCATTCTTTTTTTCGTACAAAACAAGGAAATGACCTCCATCGTGGAGAATTTGAATGAAGAAAAGACCATTCTTACCGAGGAGTATCAAAATCTGATGGTCAACTATGATTCCCTTTACAGCGATAACGACACCCTCAACCTGATGCTTGAGGCCGAACGGGAGCGCATTTCGCAACTGGTAGAAGAAATTAAAACCATCAAGGCTACCAACACCGCAAAAATACGGGAATTTCAAAAGGAACTCACCACCCTCAGGGGCGTACTGCGCAATTACATTGTGCAGATAGACTCTCTCAACCAGCGCAATATGGAGTTAACGGAGGAGAATCTGGAGCACCGCAGACGTTACACACAAATAGCTAGTTCTTACAGGGAATTAGAGGAAGTCAAGTCCAACCTCGAAGAGAAAGTCACCATTGCCAGTCGACTGGATGTGACCAATATGATGGCGGAGGGACTCACGCCCAGTGGTCGAAAAACAGAAAGAAGCGGCCGGATCGGAAAAATACGGGTCTGTTTCACCCTGCTCAAAAACGTGACCTCACCCGTTGGCATGAAAGAATTCTTTTTGCGGATTGAGCGACCGGATGGGCAGTTGCTGATGCATTCAAGGGACAACACCTTTGAACATGAAGGCTCTGACATCAATTACTCCGCCACGCGTTCGGTGGAATATGGCGGTGAAGAACTGGATGTATGTCTGTTCTACGATGCAGATGCAGGCGAACTCATCAGCGGGGAGTATATCGCAGATGTATTCGCAGATGGGTTTCACCTCAAATCCTTGCGCTTCACCTTACGTTAGCAGCTATAATTCACCTAAAGTATAGGGGGTCGACTGGTAAACGTAATAGTTCAACCAGTTGGAGTAAAGCAGGTGGGCATGACTTCGCCAGGTAACCGTCGGAGGGTTTTCCGGATTGTTATCGGGGTAGTAATTGTCCGGCACCCCTATTTCCATACCTTTATTAACATCGCGCCAATACTCTTCTCCCAACGTGTTTTGGTCATACTCTGGATGCCCCGTTACAAATATTTGCCGACGGTCTTCAGACACCGCCAGAAAAGCACCTGCCTCGACGGATTCACTCAACAGGATCAACCCGGAGTGCTTATTAATCTCAGGCACGCGCACTTCCGTATAGCGGGAATGGGGAGCAAAAAAACGATCGTCAAATCCACGTAAGAGCGGCTCGGTGGGTATCAGCACATTGTGCTCAAACACACCAAACACCTTTTTACTCAACTCATACTTTTTAATGCCGAAATGGTAATACATACCAGCCTGAGCGCCCCAGCATATATGAAAGGTGGAGGTCACATGGGTCTTACTCCATTCCATTATTTCGCATAGCTCCGACCAGTAGGTCACCTGCTCAAAATCCAATAACTCAATGGGTGCGCCTGTGATAATCAAGCCATCGAAATATCGATCCTTCACCTCTTTAAAAGTATTATAAAAAGCCACCAAATGCTCCTCCGGCGTATTTCGATGAGAATGCATGGAAGTCATCAAAAGCTCGACCTCCACCTGCAGTGGAGAGTTGGATAACACCCGTAAAAGATGCGACTCGGTCACAATTTTTAAGGGCATGAGATTCAAAATAAGAATGCGCAGCGGCCGTATGTCCTGCGATATGGCACGACTCTCGCCCATCACAAAAACATTCTCAGCCTCCAGCAAGGCCTTTGCAGGAAGTGTATCAGGAATATTTACCGGCATATCAACAATTCATTAACGCTTCATTACGCCATAAAAGAGAATGTTCAGAATATTATCGAGCTGAAGAGACAGGTCTTCAGCATTGGCAGACCCCCTGAAAAGGGGAATTTCCAGACCACGAAGTGCCGTAACAATCCCAATGGCCCCCAACCTGGTGTTTTTTACATGAAAAACATGGGTGGCAACCCCTTCATCCAGGATCGTTTTAAGAAGCCCCTCTTCCAGCTCGTCGCCCTTTTGTTTATAAGACCCCAGAAAATCATAGCCCCCATACAGATCTTCCTTGAGAACTTTTTGATAATTCTCCAGTTGGCCGATGGTCTCCATTCGGATGGTTACATAATTGCGCAACTTTTGAGCAGCATCCCCGCCGGTTTTAACCACCTCCTGAAGCTTACTGTGCAACAATTCCGACTCCAGCTCAATAACGGCCTGAAAAATCTCTTCCTTATTCTTAAAATAGTAATAAAGGGAACTTTTTCCTTTTCGCAAAGCCATGGCAATGTCCTCCATTGTGGTTTTTTTGTAACCAAAACGGGCAAAAAGATCACGGGATGCATCCAATATAGCAGTGCGATTGGCGTCCTGTGAAGGCGTAAGTGAACTATTTTCGAGACTCATACATATTGTTTTTATTTCTTATAACAGACAAAAATAAAAAATGTTTCTCATTGCCCTGCAATTAGACCCGCATAAATTAACGCATCCAGGCATCATCATCGTCTCCTGCCAGCACAAAATCAAGCTGTCTTCGCTCAAGGTTGGCTCTGGCAACCTTTATCTTAAGTGCATCTCCCAGCTGAAAACGCTTGTGCGTTTTCTTGCCTGTCAAACAGTAATTATCTTCATCAAACTGGTAGAAATCATCGTCCAGCTCCCGCATGGGCACCATGCCTTCACACTTGTTTTCTATCAACTCAATGTACAGGCCCCACTCACTCACGCCCGAAATAACCCCTTCAAACACTTCGCCTTCGCGCTCCTTTAAAAACTCGACCTGCTTGTATTTGATGGAGGCCCGTTCGGCATCGGCGGCGCGTTGCTCCATGTCCGAACTGTGTTCACACATTTCCTCGTATTTATCGGCGGGGGCCGACTTACCACCATCCAAATAGTGTTGCAAAAGTCGGTGAACCATCATATCCGGGTAACGACGAATGGGAGAGGTAAAATGGCTGTAATGCTTAAAAGCCAGACCGTAATGACCAATGTTATGCGTTGAATAAACCGCCTTGGCCATGGTACGAATCGCCAACGTCTCCACAATGTTCTGTTCCTTTTTGCCCTGCACGTCGTGCAGCAGGCGGTTCAGGGCCTGACTAATACTTTCTTTGCCTTGCGGTTGGGCTTCCAGACCAAATTTGCGCACAAAGTTACTGAAGGTCTCTAACTTATCCGGATTGGGTTCATCATGAATCCGGTAGATAAAGGTTTTTGGCTCGTTCCGCTTGTTCTTTTCTAACTGATTCAGGCCGATTAGCTCAGCCACACGTTTATTGGCCAGTAACATAAACTCCTCAATCAGCTTATTGGCATCCTTGGATTCCTTGAAGAAAACGCCCAAAGGTTTGCCATTTTCATCAATATCGAATTTGACCTCTATGCGTTCAAAACTAATGGCGCCCTTTTTGAAGCGCGCGTTGCGAAGATTTTTGGCCATGGCATTCATCAGCTTTAATTCTTCGGCCAGCTCTCCCTCGCCCGACTCCAAAATGGCCTGGGCATCTTCGTAGGCAAATCTTTTGTCAGAGTTGATGACGGTACGCCCCACCCAGGAATCCTTAATCTGACCATCACCGCTGATTTGAAAAACCACTGAAAAACAAAGTTTGTCCTCATTGGGGCGCAGCGAACATAAGAAATTACTCAAGCGCTCCGGCAACATAGGCACCACCCGGTCCACCAAATAAACAGAGGTCGCCCGTTCGTACCCTTCCTTTTCAATGATCGAGTCCGGGTCCACATAATAGGTAACATCCGCAATGTGCACGCCCACCTCCCAAAGATCATCGCCCAACTTTTGAATGGACAGGGCATCATCGAAATCTTTGGCATCCGCCGGATCAATGGTAAAAGTCGTGACGCCTCTGAAGTCTTTCCGCCTTGCAATCTCCTCCTGAGGAATCGCTTCCGGAATTTTTTCTGCAGCTGCTACGACCTCCTCAGGATAGACATAAGGCAGATTGAACTCCGCCAGAATGGCGTGCATCTCGGCATTATTATCGCCCAGATTGCCCAACACATCCACAATCTCACCCACGGGATTTTTGGCTTTGGCGGGCCACTCCACAATTCGGGCCACCGCCTTTTGTCCGTTCTTAGCCCCTTTGAGCTTATCTTTGGGTATAAAAATATCATTATTGATGACCTTGTTATCGGCCACCAGAAAAGCAAAATTGGCGCTCACATCCAGAATTCCCACAAACAACTCTCGTTTCCGCTTGATGATCTCCACCACTTCACCTTCCCCCTGCCGCCTTCTTTTCCGGGCGAACTGCAGCACCTTAACCCTGTCTCCGTGCAGGGCGGTGTTCAGATTCTCCTGAGCGACAAAAACATCATCGCCGCCATCGTCCGGCACAATATAGGCCGCACCGGAGGCGGTCATATCCACTTTGCCGGTAATGTATGAGCCGCCCCTCGACAGCAGTTTGAATCTGCCCGATGAGACTTCACTCAACACACCGCTTTCCATCAATTCATATAACAATACTTCCACCAATTGACGTCCGCTTTTTTTGGTCACATCAATCATGGAAGCAATCTGCTTGTAATTATAGGTTTTCTTCGGATTGTTTGAAAAAACATCCTGAATCATTGTCAACATTTCAGACCGCTTTGGTCGTTTTCCTTCTTTTTGCGTCATACTATTTCTATTTAAACCAGGGTTCTAACCAAAGATAACAAAATTACCACAGGCATTTGGCAATTTACAATTAAAAAGGTTTTTTAGCAGGCTTACCCCCTGTTTTATTTAGTTCCACCGCATAAAATTTGTATCTTTACGCTTCAAATAAAACACTATAAACTACAATAATATGTCAAAAATCGAAGGCTACAATTTTGCCGGCAAAAAAGCCATTGTTCGTGTGGACTTTAACGTGCCACTCAACGACAAATTTGAAATCACAGACGACACCCGCATCCGTGCGGCCATGCCCACCATCCAAAAGATTCTTAAGGATGGCGGTTCTGCTATTATCATGTCGCACCTGGGACGTCCCAAAGGGAAAGTCAATCCCGACTTTTCATTGAAACACATCCAGACTCACCTGGCCAAGACCATTGGCACAGAGGTGATCTTCGCCGGCGACTGTGTAGGCGAAGCGGTAAAAGCCAAAGCTGAATCTCTGAAACCCGGTCAGGTGTTATTACTGGAAAACCTTCGTTTCTATCTGGAAGAAGAGGGCAAACCCAAATTGGCAGATAACGCTTCTGATGAAGAAAAGAAGGCGGCCAAAGCTGAAATGAAAGAAAAACAAAAAGCATTTTCCCAGTCACTGGCTGATTTGGCCGACGTGTATGTGAACGATGCTTTTGGTACGGCCCACCGTGCCCATGCCTCTACAGCCATCATTGCGGACTATTTTGATGCGGACAGTAAAATGTTCGGCTTTCTGATTGAAAGTGAAGTCAACAGTCTCGACAAAGTAGTGAAGGCGCCTAAGCGTCCTTTCACCGCCATTATGGGTGGAGCCAAAGTATCCTCAAAAATTACCATCATCGAGAACCTGCTCGACTCAGTGGACAATCTGATTTTGGGCGGTGGCATGACTTTCACCTTCCTGAAAGCACGCGGCGGACAAATTGGTAGTTCTCTTTGCGAGGATGAGTACCTGGAACTGGCCAAAGACCTGGAGAAAAAAGCAGCTGAAAAAGGGGTGACCCTCTACATGGCCACCGATGTCGTAGCGGGTGACAAATTCAGCAACGATGCCAATACGCAGGTTTGTGCGGCCGACAATATTCCAGACGGATGGTTGGGACTGGATGCCGGACCGGAGTCGATTAAGACTTTCCAGGAAGTGATTGAAAACTCAGCCACCATCCTTTGGAATGGTCCTGTGGGTGTTTTTGAAATGGAAAAATTTGCTGCCGGCTCTAAAGCCGTTGGTCAGGCCATTGTCACAGCCACTGAAAAAGGTGCCTTCTCACTTATTGGCGGAGGTGACTCTGTAGCTTGTGTGAACCAATTTGGTTTTGCCGATGGTGTGAGCTACATCTCGACAGCCGGTGGTGCATTGCTGGAGTACCTTGAAGGCAAAGACCTGCCGGGTATCAAAGCCATCCGTGGCTAATTCGTCTTTATAAGAAAAGGCCTAAGACGGTCCCGTAAAACCGGGACAGAGGGCTATTCTCGTTTTTGAAACCGTCATTCACGAAAATAGCATCAAAAACAACTTTAAGAGGGATGTCAGCCATGACGTCCCTCTTTATTTTAAGGAAGGGACCGACAGCCACTTTACCTGCAGGTCCTCGGACATGATCATCGTATTCAGATCCAGGTTTTTTATCACCATTAATCCACATTGATTACCGGGCTCAACAAAACCCTTGTCTTTCAAATCAGCCCTTTGATGAGCGGTCCATTCGGCCACCTGAGCAATTATTTCCAGCCAGTTACCGCCCGGCACGCTACGGCAATAGGTTCGGATCCTTTCCAGCAGGGGCGTTTGATAATTGTCCTTGTCTCTAGGTAAAAACGGCCAGGCATCCACCACGTATTCCAGGGGCTTTACAAAAAAAGGAGGTGGATAAAGCAGTGGATCGGTGGAGATATGACCCAAATACAGGGTACCCAAAGCAAAATGACGATTGAGTACTCTTTGTGAATAGACAAGAGACGGATCCATGAACCCCACATCCACCAATCCCGCCATCAGCAGTCCGCCATGCAGCTGCATGCCTGGTCGCTCCTTCAGGCCCTCCGGATGCAGTTCCACCGACAAGACCCTGCCATCATCCGACATCTCCACCACGGGCCAGGGGCCCAAAGTGCCATCTTTCTGCAACAGATAATGGGCCGTAAACAAACGGGAATGTGCCATGTCAAATCTGGTTTTCAGTGGCTTACCGAACCTCTCGGGAGCAAGTAAAATCACGGAATCCTTTCCCCCTGCTTCCGGTTTTTGGGTGCTTAAGGTATCAACGAGCACCTGAATGCGAATGGCACTGATTTCAACAGAAGCAGCATTCAAAGAATCCCTCAACAATAAGTAGCCGTCGATATATTTGGGCGCTGTATCTTGTTTGAGCGCTAAAAACAACTCCTCTGTCTGCTTTTGAAATGAATGATCGATCCATTGATACACCGTATCAGCCACACTGTCATTGTAAAAAGCAGATAACATCATGCGCGGTGAACGACTTTGATCCTTCCGCATAAACTGATAATCCGCACTCATTTTAAGCTCACCGGTCAATGCCAGCGTGTCCACCTCAATTCTAAAGGGATGGCCATTCACCACACTATCTTCAGGCGTTAAGCTAATGGTCGTGGAGTCCTGCCAGAGGTTTTGCAATTTCTCTTCAAGGGCCCGTCTTTCCGCCTCCGCCCGCAACTCTTTCTCCCGCTCATTTTGCATGCGTACGTCCGCATCCAATTGACTTAAGCGTTCAATCACCTTACTGTAAACGTCCTGGTATAATTCCGGGTGTTCCACATACCATTTCCTGATGGTGTCAAATTCAGCCGGGGTTAAACCGTGCTTCTCAAGCACAAATTTATAATTACCGGGAATTTCTTTGCTTCTGGATCCGGTATGCCCCGGCAAATAAGTGATGGTACTTTCCACCACATGGATATCTGCCAGAATGGTGGCCATCTCGTCGGGCTCCGGAAAGCCATCCGGCAACCGGTACCGACCGCATGCCGGTGCTACCAGAACGGCTATCACAAATACGATACTTACAAATTTCCTTTTCAAATTATTTATTTATCAGAAATGACAACAAAATCCGTACCTGATTGGCCCGCATCGATCCATTAACGGCCATCCCCTCTTAACATGGTTCTGATGGTTTTCAAAAAGAGCACAAAATCGAGTTTAAGCGACCAGTTGTCAATGTACTCCAAATCCATTTTCATCCACTCTTCAAAGGGAATGTCATTGCGGCCTGAGACTTGCCAGATGCAGGTAATTCCGGGCTTCATGGACAGGCGACGCAATTGCCAGCGCTCATATACGCGGACTTCATCCGGAAGTGGCGGACGCGGTCCCACCACCGACATTTCCCCCATCAGCACATTGAAGAACTGGGGCAACTCATCCAGACTGGTTTTTCGCAGAAAGCGACCGACTCTGGTGATTCTTGGATCATCCGCGATCTTAAAAACCGGCCCATCCATTTCATTCCTTTCCAACAATTGCTGTCTGAGTTCCTCCGCATTGACGACCATGGTCCGGAATTTCAGCACCTGAAACCGCCTGCCCCGCAAACCGACGCGTTTCTGACTAAAAAACACAGGCCCTTTGGAATCCAGCTTAATGGCCAAAGCAATGCCTAAAAACACGGGCGACAAGCCTATCAAAACCAGACCCGAAAACACAGCATCAAAAAAATGCTTGGCTTTCAGTGCCAGATAGTTCATTGGTGTATTCGAGATGGTCAGCAAAGGAGTTGTGCCGAAATAATGCATGTGGGTCTTGTTGGCCAACATATTAAAGAAAGGGGAATACATGCGAAAAACCACACCGACTTCAGAGCAAATCTGGACCAGAGACTCCAGTTGATGGGGGTTGATATCTTCTTTACAAATAATAATTTCATCAACGGTTTTATCCCGCAGTAATTGTTCGATATCCGTATTCGCAGGCAGCAAAGGCGCCACATCTGCACAATCCTTCTCCAGTGCAGCATCACCTATCACGGCGGTAATGCGGTACCCCCATTCCGGGTGCTTAACCAACTGCCGGACAAAGGCATTGGCGGTATGATCGCCAATGATGACCATATTCAGATAATTGAGACCCTTTTTTCTGGCTTTTTTAAGAAATTGATAAACCAGGGTCTTAAAGCTAAAAGTAAAGATGAGATTCAAAACAACAAATACACCAAACAACTGAATCCCCAAGTAGAAAAGATTAAAGGCCCAGGCAGAAATAACCAAAAAGAGGGTACCTACAACAGACAGTCCCAGACAGTTGAAAAGCACCATTGAATAGGGCCTGGACCGGTACATAATATTGGTTCCCAGTCCATTGGACAACAAGGTCCAATAAATAACGATCAGTAACTGAAGGATAACACTATCCTTATGGTGCAATACTGAAATCCTGCCAAACTCAATAAAAAGGGCCAGATTAAAACTAATAATGGCAAGGATTACATCCACCATGGTTAGGACAGTGTTAATCGCCCGCGCTTTCTCCTTAAGCATTTCTGTTCCGTTTAGTGGTACGAAGATAATCTAATGAAAATTCTTTTCCAATGATTTTTCTGACAGGTCTCACTTTAAAAGCTAAACCGCTGAAAATCAAAACAACCAAACCAGACCCAACCGTCCCCCAACAGATTTATTCAACGCTCCCGCATCCAGACCCAAAACCCCCTTCAATTCGAGACTTTGCTCCGTCGGCAACCGCCACCCAAAACCCAAACGGGAATAGAACTGACTCCGTCCTCCCTTAAAGAAATAGTCCGGTGTCTCGTCCCAGGAGTAACGACCTGGATACTGTTGAAAATAGGACCCATAATTCCGGGTAAAAGTCACCATCGCCTGCCACCTTAAACCCGGCACCACTTGTCCGTCAGCCCCCACATGTAGGGCCTTATATCGATCGTTCACAATAAGGTTACGGTCATAATTACCCAAAGAGGCATTTAAGGGGGCCAGCTGATCGGATGTCAAATTGAGCGGTGAACCCATTACCATGCCGTAATGCGTCCATCCGGCCGGATACACCCCGTTGCTCATATAACCATCCCGGCCACCAAAGCGATTCCCGTTATTGAAATGGTCCTGTAAATAATTCGTCACCTCATCCTTGGAATAACTCCCGGGATCAGCCACACCCAAGCGGGTCATCAAGGCCTCCCGGTAGTCGGGATCCTCCAATTGAAAAGAGACGATCAACTGCTGATCTCCATTTTCATGGGTCACCCGGGCATCGGGCATACCGTTGCCCGATTGATGAGCCGTATGAATCCATTCAAGCGTCAAATTGTGAAGAAAACGATGTCCAGAGGGCTTCCAGGATACCCCTACAATCTGGTCCAGATTTCTGGCCAACAGTCGCATGCCCGATCCGTCGGAAAAAGGGGCCTGGTAATAAAAGCGAAACCTTCCCGCCTCACTTTCCAAATAAACCCCAAAATCGAACAACCCCATATGCGCCCCTCCGGCATTGGTGGCATCTCCTCCACCAATTTTTTCTGAGCCCTTGGCCAGAATGGACCGCCAATAATCAATGGGGATTTGGTCCCCCCTGGAATTATATCCTCCCATAAAAGCAGAATGATTTAGTCCGACATAGGGTTTCCATCGTCCGCCATCCCAACGCACATAAGCATATTTCTCGTGCAACAAAACCTCTTTATGAAACTTAGCTGCACCGGCACGCTCATCGTTCAGCCAGCCATGACTCACTTCCCCCTTTATTTCAATTCGATTAAAAAACCCGGGCAAGCTGGTGTAATCCGGAATCCCCACTGTGATCCGATCTACTGGTCGGGCATTATCACCAAACAGATAAGAACCATGTCCCCTGTACCCTTTTTCAAAAACCGGATCAAAAAGGTGGCGCCCCACGCGCAATCCCAAGGCCTGCCAGCGCACATCCAAAGCGTAACTGTGCAGGTAAAAATCGGTCACCGCCCTGTTGTAATTGGCTTCGGCCTTCAGCGACACACTCAGGCGCTCACCAGGGGCATAATGCGCCCCAACGAAGCCCCTGCCCAAAAACTGCGCATCAGCATCCAGGCCCCAACGGCCCTGCTGACGAGCATAGAGCCACAAGGGCAAAAGGTCACCGTCTGCTGCCATGGCCTCTGCCGACACGCCTCCATGGATTTCCATCTTTTGCTGGGCCTGCGCCACTAAACCGACCAGCAGAAACATATAAAGCAAGTGCTTTTTCATCATACAAAAAATCATTTATACTTCGCCTTTCACTTGATCGACCACCAATGGATGGGCCCAATTATTCGGTTAACGGCTTTGAGGCTGTAAAAATACATCCATTTTTTTGATTATGGAAGGGAAGGCGAAGCGGGATGGGTTGATGGGGTGTGAAGGGCGGGGA
>NZ_BAZW01000002.1 GCF_000974365.1 Geofilum rubicundum JCM 15548 | reverse complement strand
GGACCCCGAAGCTGCCCAGTCTTTCTATAGCCAAAACAAGACGAACCTGGGTACGGAGAATGGGATGTTTAAAGAAGGGACCGCATTTTTTAAAGAGTATGACGCAATGCGGAATTATTTGAGGTCTCAAGGATTTTCCTATGCTGATGCTCATGATGCTGCGATGGCATACGTCCTGGACAAAAACGAAACAGGAGTGACATTAATGAGGAAAGAAAAAGGAGATGACGAATTCAAAACTATGAAAACTAAAGGAACAATGAACCCGAACGCAAAAGTAACCGATGCAACCTCCACAAAATGTAAATAACTATGAAAAAGTTGAATAGCTTATTAATCTTGCTGATTTTTGTTTTAGGGAGCTGTGCTACTATAAAACAAAAAAGCAGTACCAGAAACATCTCAAATCCCCAATACAAGGATTTAAATTCATTTAATTACGACACACTTGAATACATCAAAACCAATTTCTATGAAAACCAACAGTTTTATGTGGGTAAACCGGTCAAAGTTCTGTTAGACGATTTAGAGGCTGACATTGTAAATTTTACTCCAAATTCATTATGGAATCCAATGGATAAGTCTAATGGCGTGAGTTTAACCGTGAGGTATACCATGCTCGCTGGAGAAAATAAACTTATTCCAGCGGCAACCCAAATAATTGTTAAATTTACAGATCTTTACGCATATGATGATGCGGTGGAATTATCAGACCTTAATCCTGAAATCAATTGGGGCAAGGCCCAGGAAGATTTTTATAAAGATTTTACTATAAAGGAAATATTTTTATACGTTCCCGAGATAGAGCCAATTGAATAAACTCTAAAAGGTCGGGGCTGCTGTATAACATTGCAGCCCCGGTCTTTTCAATGGTCAGCTAAAACTTAAGCCCTATGGACTTCATTAATGCAACAACTATCTGCATCCTACTTCTTCTAACCGGTTTTGATTTAACTGCACAGCTCGTAAGCGTCGAGGAGTTGCAAGGCATGGATTCCATTTATATCAAGGAGAACTATAAAGGTGCGATTGATGGAACTGAGTCCTATTATTACAGCTACAGCACTCTGAAAGAAATGGCAAAGGAACATTAATAAAAGAAAACCCATAGAGCTTGAAGTTCACACAGAAGTCCAACCCAAGGCAACAAAAACATTTCATATTCCTCCCACTTTTCAGATAAATTGTATCTTTGGACTTATAAACTTCAAACTCATAAAATCACGATGCAAAAGATATCAATTGACATCAAAAAAACGGCCGGCTTCATTGCTGAAGGAGCCGTTCAAAAACTGGAAGATAAAGTATTGTCCAGTCAACAACAACTGCACGGTAAAACCGGTGCCGGCAGCGACTTCTTGGGATGGCTCAATCTGCCCTCTTCCATCACAGCTGAGGAATTAGCGACCATTAAGGAAACGGCCCGTAGATTAAGCGAAAAGTCAGAAATTGTTGTAGTTGTTGGCATAGGCGGCAGCTATCTGGGAGCCAGAGCTGTCATTGACGCTTTATCGAATTCCTTCGACTTTTTACAAAGCAAACGCAAAGCACCCGTGGTGCTTTATGCGGGCCAAAATATTGGCGAAGATTACACCTTTGAGCTTTTAGATCTGCTGAAGCACAAGGATTTTTCGGTCGTGGTTATTTCCAAATCCGGAACCACCACAGAGCCCGCCATTGCTTTTAGACTATTAAAGGAATTGCTGGAGAAAAAATACGGAACAGCGGATGTTAAAGAGCGTATTGTGGCCATTACGGATGAAAGCAAGGGTGCTTTGCGCACGCTGGCCGACCGCGAAGGCTACCAGACTTATGTGATTCCGGATGATGTGGGTGGCCGCTATTCGGTACTGACCCCGGTCGGACTTCTGCCCATTGCCATTGCCGGATTAGACATTGACCAACTGGTTCAGGGGGCCATTGACATGGAAGAAGCCACTGCACCGGATGTGGCTTTTAATGAGAATCCGGCGGCTGTTTATGCAGCGGTTCGTAATCTGCTTTATCAACAGGGAAAAACAACTGAAATTCTGGTGAATTACAATCCCAAACTGCACTTCCTGGCCGAATGGTGGAAGCAGCTGTATGGCGAAAGTGAAGGCAAGGAGAACAAAGGAATATTCCCCGCTGCGGTGGATTTTACCACGGATTTGCACTCCATGGGCCAATGGATTCAGGAAGGTGAACGGACGATTTTCGAAACGGTTATCTCGGTTGAAACGGCCAACCAAAAGCTGGAAGTGCCCGATGATAAGGACGACCTGGACAAACTCAACTACATCGCCGGCAAGCGCATCGATGAAGTGAATAAAATGGCTGAACTGGGAACCTTGTGGCCCATGTGGACGGCGGTGTACCCAACATCCGCATCTCTGTCCCCAAACTCAACGAGTACTACATTGGCCAGTTGATCTATTTCTTTGAAAAAGCCTGTGGTATTAGTGGTTACGTTTTAGGTGTAAACCCCTTCGATCAACCGGGGGTAGAGGCCTATAAAAAGAATATGTTTGCCCTCCTGGGCAAACCCGGCTTTGAAAAAGAAACCCAAGAAATCAGAAAAAGACTGTAATACACACCGTATCGTTCTTTTCGTCAACCACGGATGACGCGAAATGGCAGAGATGAAGCGGCTTGGATGAGAATAAATTTTCAAAATACTACTGGAAGTTTCTCACACATGTCGTTTTCATCCCTGTTCATCCGCGAAATTCGTGGTTTTTATTTTGTACTTTTGAGCAACTGTTGAATGCATATAAACGGTTTTGAAGGGAAAAAAGAGACATGATTGATAGCGCCACAGTTGATAGAATAATGGAAGCTGCTCAGGGACAGATTACGGACGTCATCTCCGAATATGTCAACCTGAAGCGACGTGGCATCAACTATATCGGCAATTGTCCCTTTCACAATGAAAAAACGCCCTCTTTCATTGTTTCGCCCCACAAGGGCATTTTCAAGTGTTTTGGCTGTGGCAAAGGCGGCAACGCGGTCAATTTTTTAATGGAGCATGAGCAAATCACTTTTGTGGAAGCCATCAAAAGTCTGGGCCGCAAATTCCATATTCACATAGAAGAAAGAGAGCCCTCGCCGGAAGCGTTGCAGCACCAAAATGAGCGGGAAAGCATGATGGTGGTGACCGAGTATGCCGCCAAATATTTTGCGCAAACGCTTTACGAAACAGATGAGGGCCAGTCGGTGGGCCTCGGCTATTTTCGCCAGCGGGGTTTCAGAGACGACATCATCAAAAAATTTCAGCTCGGCTATTCACCGGAACAACGGGATGCGCTCACCAGGCAGGCCCAGCAACATGGCTACAAGATAGAATTTTTGGAGAAGACCGGCCTGTCCATTGTGCGGGACGACTACAAAGCCGACCGATTTAGGGGCCGGGTGATTTTTCCCATCCACAGTCTCTCCGGCAAAGTCATCGCCTTTGGTGGACGGGTTTTAAAATCCGACGCCAAAACGGCCAAATATCTCAACTCACCCGAGTCTGAAATCTACCACAAAAGCCGCATATTGTATGGCATTTATCAGGCCCGGCAAGAAATGGTGCGACAGGATCGTACTTATCTGGTAGAGGGCTATACCGATGTGCTTTCCTTTCACCAGGCGGGCATTACCAATGTGGTGGCCTCCTCGGGAACGGCACTGACGGTGGATCAGATACGGCTCATGGCCCGGTTCACGCCCAACATCACCATTATTTATGATGGCGATCCGGCGGGCATCAAAGCCTCCATCCGGGGAATCGACCTGGTACTGGAAGAGGGCATGAATGTCAAGGTGCTCCTGCTGCCCGAAGGAGAGGACCCCGATTCTTTTGCCAAAAAACTGGGCAAGGAGAAATTGCTGCAATACATACGGGACAACGAAACCGATTTCATCAAGTTCAAAACGTCCATTCTGCTGGAGGATACCCACAATGATCCCATCAAAAGGGCCCAACTGATACAGGACATCGTCAGAACCATCTCGGTGATACCCGACTCCATTGTGCGGGCCGTGTATATCAAAGAATGCAGCAAGCTGATGAATGTGGAAGAACCTGTGCTGTACACGGAAATTGGCAAGATTAAAAAGAAGAAGCAGGAAAAAGAAGCCCTGCGTCCGGCTGTCCGCCCTCCCGTCCACGAAGCTCCACCCCGTCGAATTCGAATACCACGGCCGTGCCCCTCATCGCCAGCAATCCGCTGGAGCCGGAAGAACGGGAAGTATTGCGCTTCCTGATCAAATATGGCGATCAGATGTTGAGCGGCCCCGTCACCATTGATGGAGAAGAGAAATCGATGTCGGTAGGCGAATACATCGTCCACGGTTTAAATGCCGACGATGTGCGCAGCCAAAACCCTTTGCACAACCAAATCATAGAAGAGTATGAGGCCCATTTGGGCACGCCGGGCTTCATGGCCAACCGCTATTTTGTCAGCCACCCGGACCCGGCGGTCAGCGGACTGGTGACGGATCTTATTGCGCGTGAATACCAACTGAGTCGCATCCACAATAAATACGGACCCGTCAAGAAGGATGAAGAGATGCTGGACGACCTGGTACCCCGGGTGGTAACGGAACTCAAATGGAAAATGGTAAAGGTACGTATGGATCAGGTGCGTCAGCAACTCAAGGAAGCGCAGGAGCAAGGCAACCATGAAAAGTTGATGGAACTCATCCAGGAAATGACCGTCTTACAACAAGCCTTTAAATTTATTTCGCACCAACATGGTGAGCGAACCATTATATAATCACAAAACAACATTCCATGAAGACGCTGGTACATAAAGATCAGGAGCTGATAGAAACCATTATTCGCCGTTGCGACATATGTTTTGCAGGGGTGGTCACCCCTGAAAACACCCCCTATGTGATACCGATGAATTTTGGCTATCAGAATGGGATTATTTACTTGCACAGCGCCCCCACAGGGCGCGTTATTACGGCGCTTGAAAACAATGCCCACATCTGCATCACTTTCAGTACCGACCATGAACTGGCCTTTCAGCATCCGCAGGTAGCCTGCAGTTACCGCATGAAATCCAAAAGCGTCATCGCTTTTGGACAGGTGACCTTTATCGAAGATATGGATCAAAAGCGCGAGGCGCTGAATATTATCATGGAACAATATTCCGACAAACAATTTGAATACAGCGACCCCGCCGTCCGCAATGTTAAGATTTGGGCCATTCCCATAGATGAAATCAGTTGCAAAGAGTTTGGTGCCCCTCACGAAAAATACAAAAAGAGCTAAGATCAAATCCTTAAAAAAAATGCCCAATGGTACTTAACTACATATGGATCGCCTTTTTTTTGATCGCCTTTGTGGTGGCTCTCATTCGTCTGCTGTTTTTTCAGGACATGGAAATATTCTCAGAGCTGGTCAATTCCACCTTTGAATCTGCCAGTACCGGCTTCACCATTTCTCTAGGCTTGACAGGTGTCCTCACGCTTTGGCTGGGCTTTATGAAGATTGCCGAAAAAGGCGGCATGGTGACGCTGATGACCAGAGCCATTGGTCCCTTTTTCAACCGTTTGTTTCCCACGCTGCCCAAAAACCATCCGGCTTACGGCTCTATGATGATGAATCTGGCCGCCAATATGCTGGGACTCGACAATGCCGCCACGCCCATGGGACTCAAGGCCATGAAAGAAATGCAAACGGTGAACGATCAAAAGGACACAGCCTCCAATGCGCAAATCATGTTTCTGGTTTTAAACACCTCCGGCCTCACCATTATTCCCGTGTCTATTATGGTGTACCGGGCACAGTTCAACGCCGCCAATCCGGCCGATATTTTTCTGCCCATCCTCCTGGCCACTTTTTTTTCGACCATTGCAGGGGTTATTTCTGTGGCTGTGGTCCAGCGCATCAAGCTGCTGGACCCGGTGATTATGGCCTATTTGGGAGGAATGACGGCGCTTGTAGGGGCTTTGCTGTGGGGATTGTCCCGACTGGATCGGGAACAACTGCGGGTGGTGTCACTACTGATCGCCAATCTCACCCTGTTTTCCTTCATCATTGTATTCATCGTCCGCGCCGTCCTTAAAAAGGTGAATGTCTATGAGGCCTTTATCGAAGGGGGCAAGGAAGGCTTTTCCATCGCCATCAAAATCATCCCCTACCTCATTGCCATTCTGGTCAGCATAGGCGTTTTCAGAGCTTCCGGAGCCATGGACTACCTGATCGACGGGGTGGCCTGGTTCTTTACACAGCTGAATGTGGATACCCGCTTTGTGGATGCCCTGCCGACTGCTTTAATGAAGCCCCTCAGTGGCAGCGGGGCCCGCGGCATGATGATTGACACCATGAATGCCCACGGTGTGGATTCCTTTGCGGGCCGACTGGCCTCAACGGTTCAGGGTGCCACAGATACCACCTTCTATATTATTGCCGTGTATTTTGGGTCGGTGGGCATTCGGAATACCAGACATGCTGTGCCTTGTGGACTCATTGCCGACTTTACCGGCATCATTGCGGCCATATTTATTGGTTACCTCTTCTTTGGGTAAAACTTTACTTCTTCCTATGTTTTTCTTATATTTAGTGATTGACCCCAGTAGTCAGGTTATTACGAAATAACTGAAGAAACAATGGGTCCAATAACTAAAACGTAAAAAAAAATAATATGGATAAGGAAGAAACAAAATCAAACAATGGCGCGTGGACAATTGGATGGGGATGGTACGTAGCAGTGCCCTTGCTGGTCGTTTTGGGACTGGCTGCCAAAAAAGGCGCCTATGAGACACTTGTATCCAAACACCAGCCGGCTCTGGACATACTCAAAGAGCGCTACGCTAAAGGAGAAATAGACCGCGAGAAATATGAAGAAATGGTCAATGACGTTTTGGCGGTTTAAAACACATTTTTGACCCCATTGAAATTCATACGAAACTCACTGGGGGTAGAATGTTGCTTCTTCTTAAATATGCGGTTAAAGTTAGAGATGTTATTGAAACCACATTCGTAACAGATTTCTGACACGCTTTTTCGTGTCTCAATGAGCAGGCGGGTGGCGTAGCCCAGGCGTATTTCATTCACAAATTCGACAAAAGATTTACCGGTTCGCTGCTTAATCAGGCGGCTAAAGGAGACGACTGACATGTTCAGCATGCCGGCAGCCTCTTCCAGCATGATGCGCTTGTTGAAGTTGGCGCGGACAAAATTATAAATTTTTTCAATGCGCTCACTGTTATGAAAATCATTGTTATGCTGAAAGGAAATGTTGGTCAGCAGCTTTTGGTCGCGGGAGATGGACAGGTCATACAGCAAGGATTGGAATTCCAAAAAGGAATCAAATCCGCGTTTCTGCGTCAATGAAACCAGGCGTTTTTCGGCCAGTTGGGCCGTTTCTTTCGAAAAGAGAATGCCCCTGTTGGCATTGTTCAGCAAGTCTCGAATGGGCTTCAGAAGATTTTTGGCGATCAGCGCCCCCTCAAAGATATCGCGTGGAAATTGGATGGTGATTTCGTGCAGGATCTGCGTTCCGGTATTGCGGTAGTTTTCCCAACCATGATAAAGGTTGGGACCGACCATGACCAATTCGTGGTCATCAATTTCTTCAATGTGATCACCCACCACCCGTCGGGCCCCCCTTGCATGGACAATGAAATTGATTTCATACTCAGGATGAAAATGAATGGGAAAGGTGAACAGGGAGCGTTCCCGGTCAAAAATCAAAAAACAATCATCCTCATTTAATGGGGTTATTTCCCGATGAATAGATTCCTTGATGGACGTAATGGTGCTTGTTTCCATGTCTCAAAATGGGGGTAGATGAACAATGTATTATTTTATCAAAAATAAACATTTTTGATAAAATAATACAACACAGGTATCAAAATAGGCCCAATTGTTTCTTAAAGCACTTGTTTTAAGTCATTTATATTACACGCTGATCGAGAGCCCTTATACATTCAGAGCCCTCCAAAAACAACTTTAAATGGTTTAAATACTGACAAACAGGCATTTAAACAAGGTAAAACAGCATTAAAAAACATCAACCATTGTTAATACCTGTCCGTTTAGACCATATAGTATCAAAAACATCATCGCTGTGATTCAGGCCATCGAAAGCCCGAAGAAATGAGATGGAAAAGATGTTTTTTTTCAAAACATTTCATATTCAAACAAAAAGCCCGTATATTTGCGGTCGCTTAAAAAAGTAGGTTGTATTAATTGAAATTATTTGAAACATGCCCGTAAAAATTAGATTAGCAAGACACGGACGCAAAAGGTATGCTTACTACCACATAGTGGTAGCTGACAGCAGGGCGCCACGAGATGGCAGGTACATTGAAAGGATTGGTTCTTACAATCCCAACACGAATCCTGCTACAATTGATCTCAACAATGACAAAGCCTTACAATGGCTTGCCAATGGTGCCCAACCTACTGATACTGCCCGTGCAATCCTGAGCTACAAAGGTGTTATGATGAAAAAACACTTGCTCGAAGGAGTTAAAAAAGGTGCTTTTGACGAAGCTGAAGCTGAAGTTCGCTTCCAGAAATGGTTGGAAGAGAAAGAAGCAAAAATTCAGGCGAAAAAAGACGAATTGGCTGGAATTAAAGCATGAGTGCTAAAGAACGTCTTGAACAGGAAGCCAAAGTCAACGCCGAAAGAGCTGAGAAAATCGCTAAGAGAGATGCTGCTCTGGCTGCTGAAGCCAAAGCTGCTGCCGCTCCTGCCGAAGAAGCTCCTGCTGAAGAGGCTGCAGAGGAAGCAACTGCTTCTGAAGAAGTTTCAGAAGAGGCGCCTTCAACTGAGGACCAAGCTCCGGAGGAACCAAAGGCTGAATAAACGAAGCCAAAAAATTCTTTATAAAAAAGACCCATCTGACAATCAGATGGGTTTTTTTTGTACTTTTACTTTTAACATGATTGAGAAATCCAAACTACTGAAAATTGGCTCACTGGCCAAGCCTCACGGTGTAACCGGAGAGATGCTTATACGATTATTGCCGGAATGGCATGGTTATGAGCCGGATCCGGATTTCCTGTTTATTGATCTCCAGGGCGGTTTGGTACCCTTTGAAGTGCATGCCATCCGATACCGGAATGATCAGGACTTACTGGTGATTCTTGACACCATTTCAACCGAGGAAAAAGCCCGTCGCGTTCAAAGTGCCGATGTCTACATTGACCCGGAAGAGCTGGGACAGGAACCGGCGCACACGGAATTTTCCATTCACCAGTTGGTTGGCTTTGAGGTAACGGACAAAAACATGGGTGCTTTGGGACCGATAAGGTCCGTGGCCGATATCCAGAACAATCCGCTCATCGAACTCTTTTACAAAGAAAGAGAAATACTGGTCCCCATTCACAGCGAATTCATCGTCCGGATTGATATGGAAAAGCGGCAAATGGACATAGATGCACCGGCGGGACTTATTGAGCTGTATCTGGAATAAGTCTTCCTTTTTCCAATTGATTAAAATCAGAGCGCCAATCATCCGGAATAATCATCCCTTCACCGCTGTTAACGCCCACCATCACCGAATCACAAGTGGCTGTCGGCGCTGTTTCGCCCGACTTTAAAATCCACTGCATCATGCGCAGACTCTTGCCACCCAATTGATAAATACGGGTTAACACCCGTATTTGATCATCCGGCAAGGTTTGTTGAAAAAAATCGGTCTTATTGGAAACAATCACCAGATGCCTTCCGTCCTTCCAGAGTTTATCCGCCCCCAAGGCCTCCTTCAAATAATGCAGGCGACCAATATCAAAATATTCCTGAATCACGGTATTGTTAACATGTCCAAAACCATCCACATCGTTGAAGCGGATTTGTATGGGTGTCTCGTGAAAAAAATCCTTCCATTCCATATCACCTATTCCCGTATTATCTGAATTTCTCCATGCTGACCCAAGCGCATAACACCAGAGGCCGTATAGAAGCTTGTTTCTTCCTGTCGGTACTTTACCACATAGTCCACCCCATTTACAATGGCCGCATCAATTTCATAAAAACTCCTGGGTGTCGGCTTCCCGCTGATATTGGCAGAGCTGGAGACAATGGGTTTGCGAAAGCGCTGGCACAAAGTCTGCGAAAACAATTCACGCGTCACCCTGATCCCCACACTTCCATCCGGGCCGGCCACACCGGGGGCCACATTTTTAGCGCCATCGTAAACGATGGTCAGCGGCTTTTCAGAAAGTTCTGTGAGATCCCAAGCCAACGCCGGCATATCACCGACATACTGAGGGATTTTACCCACCTGATCGACCAGAACAATTAGCGGCTTTCCCACGGCTCTTCCCTTTAGATGGAGCAATTTTGATACGGCTTCTGCGTTGCTGGCATCACAGCCTATTCCCCATACCGTATCGGTCGGATACAGAATCAATCCGCCTTCATTCAGCACCTCCAGAGCACTCTGGAAATCTTCTCTATCATAGCGCTCAGCCATTTTCAGCTTTTATTTTTGTTCCTTCAAAAATAAGCCCAATCCCATTAGCACACAAATAAATTGAGTCACAAAATTGAGCCACAAAAAAAAGGAGCCGACAAAGCACCGGCTCCATCCACTCCTCTTTTCAAAAAATATCCAGACAGCGACTATACAGCCACCCCAAAATCACGCAGCGCATTGTTGAGTGAAGTTTTCAAGTCGGTTGAGGCCTTCCGCTGACCGATGATCAGGGCGGCTGGCACCTGGTAAGAACCGGCAGCAAACTCCTTGGTATAACTGCCAGGAATCACCACCGAACGTGGAGGCACATAACCTTTGTGAATCACCGGCTCTGAACCCGTCACATCAATAATTCTGGTAGATCCGGTCAGGACGACATTGGCGCCCAGTACCGCTTCCTTTCCTACGCGGCAACCTTCTACCACAATGCAACGGGAGCCAATGAAGGCGCCATCCTCGATAATAACGGGAGAGGCTTGTATGGGCTCCAAAACGCCCCCCAGTCCTACGCCACCACTCAGGTGCACATGCTTGCCTACCTGGGCACAACTACCTACTGTCGCCCAGGTGTCTACCATGGTGCCTTCATCCACATAAGCACCAATGTTCAGATAGGAGGGCATCATAACCACCCCACGGGCAATATAGGCACCATAACGGGCCACGGCATGAGGCACCACCCGCACGCCCAATTCTTTATAATTGCTTTTGAGCGCCATTTTATCGTGAAACTCAAAAGGTCCCAGCTTAATGGTTTCCATGTTCTGCATGGGAAAGTAAAGGATGACCGCCTTTTTGATCCACTCATTGACTTTCCATTCGTCCCCGTCGGGTTCTGCAACCCGAATGATTCCCTTATCGAGTTGTTCAATGACCTGCCGGATGGCCTCCTGCGTTTCAGTACCGGATAACAAACTCCGGTCGTCCCAAGCCTTTTCAATAATTTCTTTCATCTTCTTTTTGTTAGGTAAATGATTTTCGCTGTTTACAGTTTAGGCGACTGTTTTTTTGGCATCCAACAGCCAAAATCATTTTTTCGATTAATAAATGGTTTAGTCTCGTAAAAATAAGGCTTAATGGGCACATAGTCACAAACAATTATCATTTAGTATGTTAATGTTTTTTAAATCGATAATCGAGCTGAATTTTAAAAACCGAAATACGACGTACGCTTACAGGTGAAAATGAGGGTCTAAAAACACCTCTTCCGGCACAATTATTGTTTGTTAAACGGCCATCCTGTTACGCTTTCTAATCCTGTATAGCTCATCCATTATTGACCCAATTCCAATAAACAATGCGCACACAGGATCCCAAATTGTTGCTTCTAATCACAGGCATCATCTTGTTACTTCCATTCAAAGTCTCGTCACAATCCGACTCTCTGGTGATTTGGAAGGGCTGCATCTCAGGCCCCGGCAACCATGGGGAGATTCCGCATGCCACCATCGCCAGTTACCAGCAGGTAGCCCGCTACATCAGCGATGAAAAGGGTTGTTTTGTTCTGAGGCTCCCCTTTAGCGACTCCATACGCATCGCCGCCCTGGGCTTTGAAGCACGTACCATTGTATTGAACCAACAGCCGCGCGACAGCACCAACAGGATGCAAATAGAGTTGAGGCAACAGAGTTTTGATATTCAGGAGGTCACCGTGAAAGGCTATCAGGGGATTTTTGATCCCCTGATATTTCCAAAGCACATCGATGAATCCAAACGGATAGAATTGCACCTGCCAGCCCACATTGGCAGTCAGGTTTCGGATATTCCTCCCCACGAAAGGCCGATGCCGGCAGCATGGGGATCCTGGGCGCCTTGCTTAGTCCCGCCTCCTTTATCCAGTCCAAATTCAGTCGAGCCGAAAAGGCCAAACTCAGACTTCCGGAAGCCCGGGAGGCAGCCCGTGTATGGAACCATAAGGAAGCAGTAGCCGGCAGGGAAGTCATCGCCCTTATTTCAGGCTACGAGGGCGAGGCATTGGATCGTTTTGTTATTTATTGCAACCTTCATTTAAAAATAAGCGCTTCCGACAATGGCGTTTCTGCCACCAGGAAAATAGAAGCCCTCCTCAGCAGGTATCAACATGAAAACCAAAACCAGCCGGCTCCCGAGCCTCAGGCCCCATAAATATTTACCCTTTCAAAAGTTCGATTTCCAGTGCTTATTCAGGAACAAGTACCATTTGGTTTTGAACGTGGATATAGGAAAAGGCTTCTCCTTCTTCCGGACTGATCTGAACATTCTTCATGACCAGGCCATCTACCTCGATGAATTCAGCACCGAAGCGGGAAGAAATGGTGACATCCTCCAGATGTATACCTTCAATGGGCATTTCGGGCAAACCATGAAAATACATGGCGCGTCGGGCGTTCACCGAAGTAACATTCTTGAAGCGTAAGTTCCGGAACACGGGCGTTTCTTCTGTGACCGGCGGTAAATCCCGCTCCTGAACAGCACCGTCTTCACCGGCGGCCAAGGCTTCGGTGGCCGACTTGCCCCCATAATAAAGGTTGAAACGGAAGGAGTCGGTGGAGATGTCGTGCATGCTCACATTTTCAACAAAAATATTTTCTACCACGCCACCACGGCCCCGGCGACTCTTGAACCGGAGGCCCACATCGGTTCCCAGAAACGAACAATTGCGGACCAATACATTCCGAACACCGCCGGACATTTCACTGCCTACCACAAAACCACCGTGGCCCCGATACACCACACAGTTATCCACCAGTACGTTCTCGGTGGGACGTGCACGTCGGCGGCCGTCCTCGTCTTTGCCCGACTTGATACAAATGCCGTCATCCCCCACATCAAAGGAACTGTTCACCACAAGGGCATTTTTACAGGACTCCAAATCCAGGCCGTCCCCATTCTGCGCATAAGAAGGGTTGCGCACCTGAACATTATCGATGATGATATTTTCACACATCAGGGGATGCAAATTCCAGCTCGGTGAATTGCTGAAAATGACGCCCTGTAAAAAAACATTCTTACACTCAATAAAACTCACCATCACCGGTCTCAAAAAGTCCTTTACTTTTTGCCACTCGGCCTCAGTTGTCAGATTTTGAGGGACATTCATATTACTGATGGTATCTCCATGCAGCACACCGGCAGAAGGAAACCAATAATCGCTGCGCTTGAACACGCCTCCTCTGGCGATGAATTTTTGCCACTGACTTTCAGTCACCTTTTGGCGCTTCACCGGTCGCCACTCATCACCGGCACCATCAATGGCTCCGTGTCCGGTAATGGCAATATTTTCCAGGTTTCTGCCTGAAATGGGCGACTGACAGCGACGGGTGTCCAGGCCCTCAAAGATGGTCTCCACCAGGGGATAAAGGTCTTTGTCGCGACTAAACAAAATCACGGCCCCTTTTTCAAGGTACATATTGATGTTACTTCTAAAAACGATGGGGCCGGTGTGCCAGACACCTGCTGGCACATAGAGGGTACCTCCACCCTGATCCGTCAACTTTTGCATGGCGGCCTCAAAAGCGGCCGTATTTAAAACCTGTCCGTCACCTACACCACCGACTTCCGACAAAGAAACCCGGTTATCGGCAAAAACGGGGGGCGACAATACCGGCATCTCAAAAGGCAGGTCATTGTATAAATAAGCATAGGGTGATTCCTTTTCCTCCTGGGGCTGACACGACATCAGCATCATCCATCCCAACGACAACAACAACGATCCCCATAAACGACTCATACGCTCTGTTTTTTTATTTAAAGTTCAATATACTTATTCTTTTATCATTTCCGGCCAAAAAATCATTTTCCCAATTCCAAACAGCCCATAATAAATGGTCCGTTGGCTTTGGCATCATTATCTCTCCTGCGCTCATTCACATAATAGTCAAAACTGCCATCGCGGTAGGGATTACCCCCCAAACCTGCTACGGCACAGCAACGGGTCAGTGACAGAACGCCACGGGCATCTTCTACAATCAATTCCTGCATCAGGCCCTCATAGGCCCGCTCGGCCACCATCCGAAAAGAGGGGTTCAAATAACCCTTGTTAACCGCCTTGGCAATGGCATACATAAACATGGCGGACACCGAAGCCTCGAGGTAATTTCCCTCCCGGTTGCCCTGATCCACTACCTGGTACCACAAGCCTGTTTCATGCTGATAGTTGCTGACAGCAGCGGCCAAACCTTGTATCATTTCTACTATTTCACCCCGGTGTTCCAGGTGCTCCTGGTCTTCCGGCAAATAATCCAATACATCCACCAGGGCCATGAACCACCAGCCCATGCTACGTCCCCAAAAGTTGGGCGACTGGCCCGTTTCCGGATGGGCCCAACGCTGGTTGCGGCTCTCGTCCCAGGCGTGGTAGTAAAGCCCGGTCGCCTCATCGTACGTATGTTTCCCAGCCACCAAAAACTGCGTCACCACCACGTCCAGCCATTCAGGCTGGTCAAAAGTCACGGCATACTCCGCCAAAAAAGGCGACCCCATGTACAAACCATCCAGCCACACCTGGTGTGGGTAAATCAGTTTGTGCCAAAAGGCGCCCTCATGGGTTTTGGGATGGTACTTCATTTGATTCACCAGCCGGTCCATCGCCAGCTTGTATTTCTCATCACCGGTTTGCCGGTATACCTCAAACAACACTTTACCCGAATTGATGTAATCGATGTTGTAGGTTTCCACCCTATAGGCATGGATTTCTCCCGCCTCATTAATTAAGGTGTCTGCCCATTGAATAACATAATCGAGGTACTTCCGGTCTCCGGTCTCTTTCCATACCTTCAACATGGCCAGGGTTCCCAAACCCTGACCATAGCCAAAATACAAACGTTTCCCGTGATCCAGCTGCCAGGCCTCCGGGGCCCGCACCATTTCGGAATCGGCAAATCGCACGGCAACCGACTGGGCGCCGATGCTTCCGGCCACCAGCAAACTCACTAGACATATCCATAAAAATCTCATCTGAAAAAGTTTAAATTTATTGCTTGATCTGTTAGAATCAGCGGACCAGAGTTACCGCCATCAGTCCGATCACCACTTCATTGGCGACCGCTTCCAATTCCAATGCTTTCAATTCCTTATCCGGATTCAGGGCCAGATCCAGAATAATACCGGCACCTCCGTCGATGGACCGACCATAAACTTCCGCCGGATCAATGCCCATCAATTGTTCCATATCGCGACTGACCTCACCTGTTTTCAAGGCCACCCGGTAGGGTCGGGCATGAACGGTTTGGAAAGCATAATCGTCTATAAAGAGATCCTGTTCAATGGGCACCCAATTGTCGGGATTCACCAGATCCAGAACCGTTTCACTGCCATCGGCATACCGCACCTTTACCCTGGCATTGACCAAATGGCTTTGCATGTGATTGGTAGAACCTGCCATCAGCAAATAGGCATGGGCAGCCTTTCCGTTCAGCGGCACCTCCGCCCGATCCGGATAATTGTCCCACAAGGAAACAAACAATACATTGGGCGCCTCTGGTTCTCCGTTACTGTAAAAAGGCAAACCAAAAGGCGTTGTAAACACCCCGTTACGAACGGCAGCACGTAAGCCACTGTCATCAATTTCAGCCGTCAATTTGGGATGACACCACTCACCTATCCCCTGAACAGGAATCTGCAGCGTGGTGAAAGGGGATCGTGGCGACAAATACACCTCATCAAAAATAGCAGAAACCGAGGCATTCATCCTATCACCCATGGGGACCATTTCATAAGGTCTCTGTGGAACCTTAAGGTTCCACAAACTTAGATCTTCAGAATAAATGACTTCCCGACCAATCCGTAATTCCACCCTGTTGGTACCCAGGAATAACTGGTCCACAGGGACCTCCAGGACTGTCGACCATTCATCGGGTGAAAGTTTTAGCTTTTGACACCAGGCACCGGGGCCGGGATTCACCGATACTTCCAGAGTCTGATCAACATCGGTCTGATTCTTTAGGCGCAGTTGAAGTGCGTCGGCCTCCTTATCGTATTCGAGCGCAAAGGAAGGGCTTACCGCCAAATGCAGTGGCTGCCACCAAACAGCTTCGTCCGCCTGCACTTTTACAAAAAGCGTTTTGTCGCCCGCTTTGCCCCGGACCACTCCCCGAAGGCGCTTCCCACTGATGGTGTAATCCTCCAGGGCGCCCTGAGTATCCTTGATTTCCAAAATTCGCGCAGGCAATTCAACTTCCAGCCTGTCACCGGCCGCATGCTGCAACGCTTTCACCTCCAGTTCATCACCCACAGCTTGCTCCCATTCAATTTCCAAAAGGATCTTCTCCCGGCCGTTCACTTCTACCATCAGGCGCGGTCCACCGATCGCCGCATGCCATTTCCAGTGGTGGTCCCGACCGTTCACCTTCACAGTTTTCACCGAGGTCCCCAAAGCCCTCAGGTTCAGCCTGACCGTATCGGCCGCTTCCATTTTACTTTCAATTTGGTAGCGATCCCGGAGCCCCTGTCTTTCAAATTTAAAATCCAGATAAGAAGTCGTCAAGGCAGCATGGTCCCAGTCGGTTGGAAATCCAGGCTGAATAAGCAACTGACGATTAAGCAGATCCGGTTGAATGCCATACAAGCCCTCAATAAGCGCGCGCGCATACATACCTACCGGATCGCCAAAATCACGGTAGCACTCCCCACGTGCAGCATCGTAAAAACTAATTTGTCCGATGTTACCCGGACTGCTGCCCAGGTACATGCCGTCGAGCACGATACTTTTAAACAGCTTACTGGCTTTATCGTTACGACCGCTCTGCCAGTAGGCCAGGGCGGTATGGGCGACTTCGGCAAAGGCTACGTTGTTCACCGACCAGGAATAAGGTAACCAGTTGGTGGTGGAAAGGGTATGGTAGCCCTCATCTTTCAGGCCTTTAGCCAAAACCGGGATATGCGGGATTTGCGTATCAATGTAGCGGGTGGCCTGGTAGCCTGAAAGGGGTCGTGTACCTCCGAATCAATGGCATGGTAGATGGTCCATATGCCAGGCCGGGTATGCAGCAGGCCCTGGCCCATGAAATCCTGAAATTCGGCCCAATGTCCCTCTTCCTCCAGCCAGAGGCGCTCGTTGAGCGCCTTTAAAATATTTTCAGCCTCTTTCTGGTAAGCGATCCCATCCACGCCGAGCTTTTCGGCAATCAGGGCCGCCATCCGGTTGGCCCGGTAATTATAGGCAGAAGTGTAGGTGACCGCGCCGCTGTTGTAGTAGAGGGCATCGCTGGCCCAAATGCTGGCACAGGCATCATAGAGGCCGTCGTTATCCGGATCGTAGTTCCGCTTTTCCCATTCCAGGTGGCGGGTTATCACCGGCCATATTTCCCGGGCGTAGGCCAAATCCCCGGTCCAGTTCAAATGCCAGAGCAAGGCATCGATAAAAACCAGATTCATGTTGTAGTGGTGCATCTGGTTGTTGTTTTCAGGGTTCCGGCAAATGTACCCGTCGGAATACATGGGAGTGCCCCACTCTTTAAGTGGTCGGGCCAGATGCAGGGCACTGTCTGGCGCCGGGTGACTCAACACAGGAGGCACTTCCGTCACCTGAGAGGCCGCATAACGGTTAAAATGCCGGCGGTTGCGCTCGCTCAGACCAATAAAATCACCCGTGTAACCGGCCCGCCAGCCGTTCAACGGCATACGCCACCCAATGGCTCCATGCAACCACACGTCGTCCCAGATGCCATCAGCGGCTGTACTGAGAACCCCTCCAATCGGATTCATGTAGGGATCGGGGGTATCCATTACTACGGCAGAAGCCACTTCCTTCCGACGTTCATCCGCCCGTTCGAAAAGCGCCTCCAACTGGGCGCCGGGAATACCGGAATCGTCCGCTGCATTTTTCAGGGCCAGGTAATGGACCTCGTCAGAGCCTGCCGGAAACTCTGCCAGCAAGACAGGTTTTGACGCAGTGACTTCTGAATCCCAAACGGCGGCAGGGCTCTCTACAGAATAAGGTGAGCCCAGGCGTAAACGGGTTCCCGGTGAAAACCGGCCCCTTACGGAGGTCGGATTCCTGGAATCCTGCCCATAGGCCATGGTAAAAGACGAGCCATCGAGTTCGTAGTCGTTATTGAGACAGGACTCCGGATTCAGATCAAAGGCATTGGCCACATCCACCCCCAAATCGGCATTGCGAAAGAAGCGTTTGCTGTCTGCTCCGCCGTACATGGTCATCAGTCGCAAATCGGGCGGAAGGTCTTTCCCGCTTAAACGGACCACCACCCCATTGGCATCGCCCATGGCCAGGACTTCAATCACCAATTGTCCCTTGCCCAGCAAGGCATCCTTTATTTCATAGCGTCGAATGCCGGGTTCATAGACCGATCGCACGTAGTCGGCCTCCACCAACCATTTACTTTCTGTACCGGAACGCACCCCCCATTGGAGGTTACCGCCCATATAGGGCATGTACAAACCCAAGACCGGCTGGTCGCTGGTTTCCACCCTGAAAGAGGAATTGATGCCATACAAAGCCTTATTGTAACGCAAGGTCCCGTTCTCAATCACAAAGCCCTTTCCTTCGGGCCGGTAGCGCAAACTCCGCTCCTTGCCATGCCACAGTTGCGGAGCTTCCTGCCCCGGCAGGGAGCTACTTCCCATCATCAAAAACAGGACAATTCCACTGATCCACTTCATACTAATTTCCTTTAACCGATTTCTGGCCATGCGGCTTTTATGGCCAGGCGTTTCATTTATTCATTTATCAGGGCATCGCTTTCAAATCTTCCCAAACCACCTCCCAGGTGCCGTCTTTTGGAAATCCGGGGTTGCTGACCTCATTGCCATCCCAGCCGGCACACATCATGGCCACCGCTGTCAACAAGCCACCGTTTCCGGGCAAATAAACCCGCAGGCGGGCATCCTGATAGTTGTGCCCATTCACCAGGTAAGTATTTGTGCGCTTGTCCATCAACAAAGCCCCAACGGCTTTCTCGGGATCGCCCAGACGAGCAGCACTCATGGCGGTCATGGGATAATCCCACCCCCAGGTCTTGCCCCAATTCCAGTTGTCCCAGATCCAATCGAGCGTATTTTGCATGTAATCGGCACGCATCAGATGGTTCTGAGGCAGCATGCCCATCGCACCCAGTACGGCCGGGTGGTCGGAAGTAAAACGAATGTCTTTATAGGTATCTACCGCATCCTCCGAAGCCAGATACAAGCCATCCAGTGCAGTCAGAGGCGATAATTTATCAATGATCTCGTCCCATTGAACCCGACGCTCCTTGCCGGCCCGCTCGCGCCACTCCTGGGCCACCGACAGCCCAAAATGCCAGTAGGACAATTCAAAGGGCGGATTAATGGTCTCAATGGCGCGCAAAGTTTCCTGGGCGGGAATGATTCCCTGTAGAATGTAGCGACCTTCCATCATATCGTAATCGGCAAAGGAGGCCATAAAAGCAGCCGTTTCCTCCACCAAAAAACCATACTTATCGAGGACCTCCTGCGAAGGATTGTGGCGGTACAACAATTCCGCCATATAAATAAAGTGCGGTTGTTGCCATATCAGGAAAGAGCCCACCTTGGAAGGGGCCTCTGTCGCCGAAGGATCGGTCATTTTCATCCATCGGATGCCCTTGAACCCTTGTCGTTCAGCAATCGACTTAGCCACCGGATAAGCTTCGGCATACCAATCCATACTGCGTTCAAGCAATTCCGGGCGATTCCATAGGGCAAAATGCACGGCATGCCACCAATGCATTTCCAGGTGAAACTTCCCATACCAACTGTTGTAAGTCAGACCGGTTTCCTGCGGCGGAAGATCCCCCGCACTCTGAATGGCCATCAGGTATTGCGACAGCACGACCCGTCGTTCCAGTTCCCGCGCTCCTTCGGCTGTACTCTTTGAAAAGTCAACCGCTCCACCGGTCTGCCAAAAATTTTGCCAATAAACAGATGCGGCGTCCAAAGAGGCAGTAACGGCGGGGACTTCATCCCCGGCAGGCAGCTCGGAAAATTCAGAACTAAAAGCAAACTGTTCCTGTTTGGGTTGCAACACAAAATAGTGGTCTGCCTTCTTCCTTACCTCGGCTTCCCCTTCCCAATTCAGCTGCACGTAATAAACCGTGTTATCAAGCGTCCGTTTGAACAGACAGCTTTGGGCGTCCTGAGCAACAATTTCGGTTTGGTGCTTTTCCGGCACACTCCAATCCGTGGCATCATCGGCATGCTTGCCACTGGGATAAGGGAAACGAATATTAATGCCGGCCTGCCCGCTTTCAAACAGAGAAGAAGTGGCCTTCACCGCCAGTAAATCCCGGTCGGGGTGCACCGCTGTTTCGACTTGTACCGACTCACCGGCATAATTAAATCGGCTTTTAACAAGGCCATTCCACAAGTCCAGTTCCTGTTGCGGATCTTCAATGGATGAAGGGGACCCCACATCACCCATCTCAAATCCCACATAACCCAGATGCAAACGATGCGGATTCACCCGATACCAGTCAGCCGCTGCCTTTTGCCGGCCCGGCTCATTAAACTGAACCGCATAAAGTTCCGGTTTCCCCCTGAAATCGTATTCTTTGAGTGTTTCTTCAAACCGGTATTGTTCCCGATTGGGAAAGCTGTGCCAGCCCCATTGCGACTGGGTCCCTAAAGGCATGCCTTCTGAATAATATTCGGGAAATGTCTGCAAGCCGGTGGCATCCACCGTAACGGCAAAATTCCCATTGCCCACCGACAAGGCCGATAATTCTTCCACTTCGGTGATGACCGGATTATTTCGCTTCACCAGCGCATAACGATCGATCTTTTCAACAACTGGTTCCTGGCAACCGGTCAACAGAAGTCCAAGAACCAAAAAAACAACACAAATCCTCATATGAATATTGTTACAGGTTAAACCAAAATAAGTGCTACAAAACTAACCTGAAGCAGGTAGACAAGAAATAGAAAATTGTTCAATTAACAGGAAATTTAAGCACTTTAACCGATTGCATTTCTGCGCCGAGGCGAACCACGCAGACATAGACGCCGGAAGACAAACCTTCCAGGCCCTTAACCTCTAGCCGGTTATCAAATACCGGCAGTTCCTCACTAAAAACCAGTACGCCCGCCTGATTGAACATTTGTACCCAAGCCATTTTCTCTGAAGCATCCGCACCGATGTAAAGGCCGAGTTGATCATTAAAAGGATTGGGATGAGCGCGCATCTGTACCTTTTCTGAAAGTTTGTTCCCTCTTAACGATGTGGCTTCATGGGCAAACAAATCATATACGGCATCCGACGACAAAACGCCATCGACAAAACGCAGGTCATCCATGCTCCCTCCAAAAGGGGTATTGTGATAGCCATCGCTATTCCCTATAATGAGGTCCGTGAGCACGCCTATTCCTCCCAGGGTGTTATCAACCTTTGTGCCCATCAATTCACCATCCAGATACATCTCCAACTGCTGATCTTCTACGTTACGAATGCATACCAAATGGTGCCATTCGTTATCAAACCACCGCCCCGGATCACTCAGATTAAGATCCGTCTTGGTGGCATTATCATCCACCGCAAAGGTCAAACGGTCCGGTTTGTACTGAATGCCCATCCATTTTCCGTTACCGCCATTAACGGCATCGTGCATCCCCTTGTGCAAAAGATAGGTGTCCGGGATTTGGCCGGGCGACCTAAACCACAAGGAAATAGAAAAAGAAGACTGGTCGAGCCATAAGCCTTCATTGTGGGGGAACCGCAAATAGGAAGCCTCCGGTTCACCGGGAAAAACAATGGCATGGCCACTTTTTCCGGCCACCCATGTCGGGGTAAACCCCGCGGCAAGCGCCTCCGTTTGGGACACCTGGTCAAGTGCTGTACTACCGGTTTGCTCATCAAACAAGAAATGGGCGAGCAAAGTATACGAATCTTCCTCCCGGGTAGAAAAACGCCACACCTCACTGACAGATTCGCCCAAAACATTGGTCGCTTTTACCTGCCAAAAATAAGTACGGCCAGGTTGAAGTGTTTCCACCGTAAAGGATTTTTGGGCCAGATCTTCTGCCAACAAGGTCAAGCCTTCAGCACTTTCACCCATATACAGATCAAAGTACAAGGCCCCACCCATAAAACTGGTTTCATTCACCCAACTTAAAGCAAGGTTGCGGTAGGCGATCTCCGCCTCATTATCAGCCGGAAAAGGGTCCACTGTCTCCCGCGGAGGCGTAGCTTCTTCCAGCGTTTTTACCGAAAGCACATCGGAATACACCGATTCCATGCTTTCATGGACACTTTTCAATCGAAAATAATAGGTCGTACCACTGGTCAGATCCTCCTGGACGAAATTCGTGACCAAAGCACCAACGCGACCCACTTCCGAAAAATTGATATGGTCACTGCTCATTTCCACGACCACTTCATGCTCAGCCGACTCTTGATTGTTCCAGGAAAACTCAAGAGAGGTCTTGCTGGTATTTACCGCTGTGAGTTCCACCGGATATTTCAGAAAGGGCTCAGCCGATGTAATGGCGTTAAAATACCGCTCAATATTGGTATAACCATCGGCACCCACCACCATGGCATCATTCACGTTGGGGTCGGTACCCAAAACAGTTTCCCAATTGTCGGGTATGCCATCATCATCGCTATCGACAGCTAGTGGTCCCCTGAAAATTCGTCCGGGACCATTCGTCGGCAACTCATTCTCTGAAGAAACGATGGCACCCACCGTGCCCAGAGAAGTCAGTTCACTGATCAAAAAAGCATCCACCTGATCGCGTGCCGGGATGATTTTGCCCACACTGTCTACGATCCAGGCATAAGCAGCATCGGCTGCCATAACATGCGGGAGTTCGGGATGCATCTGTGGTATCTTTTTGGGATCAGAATCCGGAAGGTTGGCCCAGTAATCGGACGACTCCACCCAAAGGGCGGGCCCGTAATCTGCCTGAACAGAAAGGGTTCCGTCCAAAACCCCGTTGCGGTTGCCATCATGATAATTACCACCGGCCAACAACTGAAAATTCGTATTCGCTCTGGAATAAGGATTACTGCCGGAACCGGGTCCGTTTATGAAATAATTGTTTTCAATGGTCGCCCATGAAGTTCCCTCGGAATCTCCCAGAATATAACAACCACCACCACCCCAGTTGTAAACCACATTGTTGACAAACTGGTTGAGTCCTTTGACTTTCGGATTTCTGGTATGGTTATCGATGTACAAATTCCGAAACAAAGAGACGCCTCCGTTGGTCTGCACCAGACCACCGGCGGAATGGTTCAGCAGTCCCTGAGCAATGATAGAATTCTGAATGGTGATATTGGAGGGTTCCGTACCCTTATTGTCCCAACTGATGGAAAAAGTCTCATCCCTTCCCCAGGAAACAGATACATGATCAAAAATCATATTGGAGCCATTGGCTACGCCTGCGGCATCCTTGCCGCTATCTCCCCCAATGCCCATCCGAAAAGCCATGTTGCGCACAATCAAATTGTTGGCTCCGGAAAAAGAAACCCCGTTGCCGTAAACCACCACACCCTCGCCCGGAGCCGTTTGTCCGGCCACCGTAATATTGTTCGAAAACACCAGGCGGCTGTTGATCTCAATGACACCGGCTACCTCAAACACCACCATCCGGTTGGGTTGACTGACGGCATCCCGAAGGATCCGGGACCGCTGTCGTTTAAGTTGGTGACCTTATAAACGGAACCTGCTCTGCCACCCGTGGCATAGCGCCCAAAACCAACAGCTCCGGGAAAAGCGAGCTGTTGGGCCGTTAATCCACCCCCCAGCAAAGCAAGCATGATAACTATAAATAAACGCCTCATAACAAAAATTTAAGTAAATAAAAAAGTGCATCCTATCCGGAACCGTAATGTCTGCCCCGGTTACAGATGCACTTTTTGAACCACAAAGATAATCTATTGTACAACCATCTTCTTCACGATTACGCCTTCAGCTGTGTTCAGCCGTACCACATATAAACCCGCCTGAACACCATCCAAAGAAATCGTCGTTTCGTGACCAAAGGCCTCCTGGCGCTTAACCATCTGTCCCGAAGCATTGAAAACCTCAACGGTAAAGTTTTCTGAAGTTGCCAGACTTACGGTAAAACGACCATTGGAAGGATTCGGAAACAACTGAGCACTTTCAGCCACCGGATTTCGCAGTGAAGTGAATTCACCGCCGCCGGCAGTAAGGGTAATAACGCCCGTTTCCATAAGGGCGCTGGTATCCCAGACCCAACCTTCATCGGTCATGGGCAACAATATTTCGCTGAACGCTACCGAATTATCGGCCAGCGCAGCATCCCAAAGCTGGATGGCGTCTCCGACGTTCAGACTATAGTAAGTAGCCAGGCGAACATCCAATACGCCACCTTCCACCTTGATGGAGTCACTCACCAGTTTATCAGAGGCATCGATGCTTCCCAATTCAAGCACCAGACTCGAAGTGGCCTCCAGAAAAACTGTAAAGGCCTTGGGTTCTTTCCCGTCCTCCATCATCGAAGGATCAAAATCCTTTACCGTCAACACGCCTACACCATTGTCGCCAGGCTCAAGCGTTCCGGCCACTTCCACGCTTCCGGAAATTCGTCCGCTACCACCTAAGGCCGCACCTTCCTTCACCCAAACAACTGTTTCGTAAGAGGAGGAATGTCCGGTACCCGAACGCGTCCCTTCGGGATTACTGATCAAAACCTTACCTTCCACCACATCAATACCGCCGGTGATATAATTTTCTCCATTGGTAAATGTATAGGTACCGGTACCCACCTTGATCAAACCTACCCGGTTATCTCTGCGAGGCATGGCCACTGTTTCGCCACCCACCAAAATGTCGGTGGTCGCTACGGGAAGAATCTTTCCGGCGAATTCCACATCGGTATTGAGTCCGCCCACCATCCAGTAAATGCCGGGGGTGGTAGATGATTTCATATAGCCATGAATAATCGATGTTTCATCTCCCTTCAATTCACCTATCACATAGCATCTTTCGCCCGACTGAGAATACAGCGCTCCTCCGTCCATCAAGGAAATGCTGTTATCGGCAAACGTAGAATCCTTTCCTTCAAAATCACCGGCATTCCAGGTAATACCCGTCTGCAAGCCCAGACCTGTATAACCGGGATTGAATTTGGTATCACCCGACACTATAACATTTCCTGTAAAATCCTTCCAGTTGGTAGCCTCCTGATCCAAACGGACAAAAGCCCGTTCACCACGACTGATGAAATGAAGGGTTCCTGAACCGGTTAAGTGGTTAAGAAATACGGAGTAACGGTGTGCGATCACGGTTCCGGTAGATCCTTCCGGAATCTCGATCTCTGAATTCATGGTGTAACTGGTCGATCCGGAGGCACTGGTGGACAATTGAATGGTGCCCCCCTCCAGTCGGACTTTGGGACCAAACACATTGGGATCGTCGACCTTGGGCGAGGTAAGCATGCCTTCCCGGACAATGGTACCACCCAAAAGCTCGTTGACCACATTGGTGGTCAGTTCTCCGGCTCCTTCTTTTACAAGGGCCCCGGCTCCGGTAAGTTTGGCCTCTACTTCTACCCCGGGCTCAAAAACATAGGGAAAGGCCTCACTGTTGTTGACCTCAACACCGCCGAGGTTAAGCGTTCCGCCAACCACAACTTTTTCAGCACCTTCCTTCTCATATCTCGAATCATCAAACAAGGCATGGTCTCCTTCTGCCAAAACAGTGGGAAGTGGGAGACCCTCCACCGGCAACCAATTGGGCGTCACAAAATCCCAGACTTCGGATGAGGCCCCTTGCCATTTTTTCACGGTCTGTGCAGATCCGGCCACGGCCAGGGACAAAGCAATTACGGTAAATAATGTTTTCATAACAATCAATTTTTAATTAACAAAAAATAAATAGCTCACTGATTCAAGTCCAAATCAAAACTTATAAACCAGTTATCGGGGTTCATCAATTTGGTATGTATCTCACTGCGTTTCCCTTCAGGGTATTTCGCACTGACACGATCGGCCAAAATGGCGGGATCATTCCATCTTCTGGCCATGCGCATTAAAGCAAAGAGTGCCTTGGCTTCTCCTGCGCTTTCCATAAGTGTTTCCTCTGCAATCAACAGGTCCAGTGTCTTCTGATCCTCGCTGACATCGTCAGATGGATCACGAACAATATCTTCACCCACTTTACCCAGCAGTACCCGTCCCCGAATGCCCTGATTGGCACCTTCACTGGTACTCCCTGTACGGTACAAGGTGGTTGGATAGGCTTCAAAAGGCGGCATGAAAACCCCCTCGGTGGTATTAAAATAGGTCTCAATACCCCCATTCAATAAAGTCAGGGCCTCTTCGAAACGTCCCAGTTGTCCCAAAGCCTCAATCAACCACAAATGAATGTCGGCTGCCCGGTAAAGATTGATGATCACATCCTCCCGATAAACACGGTCGGTTGAACCATGGGCCGAAATAAATTTGTTGACCACCCATTGCCCGTTTAACAGGGCAAAGGTTTTGCCCTCGCCCCGACTGGGATCTCCCAGTGTTCCGTCGATTCTGACCTGTTGTTGGAAACGCGCCATGGATGCTTCGGAGGGACGCAGCAGGTAATCATTGGGGGAAAGATTGGAATAGTAGGGCACCAAACGATTGGTTTGCTTGAGGTTGTAATCGTAGGTGAACATAAAAATGGCCTCTTTACGGACAAAATCCCGGAAGAAATTGATCCATTCGCCACCCCATTCACTCTTGTTCACCTGGAAACTGCTTTCAGTGCCACCCTGACGGATAATGGCCAAACAGTGGTTCACGACCTGCTGGTAATTACCCGCAAAAAGATACAGCTCAGCCAGCAAGGGGTCGGGGTCGGGACAAATGCGGTTCCACTGCAGGTTGGCCGGACTGTCGCCCACTCCGGGGAACAATACGTTGGACCACCTGATTTTGCCCTTTCCATTTATTTGCTCTCCATTCACCACGACGCCTTCCTCTATCATTCGGATGCATTCGGCCACGACTTCATCAAAATCCATCAGAGGATGTCCATCCAAAGTAGTAAAGGCTTCAAAGGGACTATCCACCCAAACCGCCTCTCCATACAATTTGGCCAACATCAGGTAAGCCCAGGCCTTGTAGCGGAGGGCGCCGCCCACCAGTGCCTCCAGTGTTTCCTTTTCAAGTGAAACCGGATTGTTCTGCACAAAGGTGCCCACATGATGGAGATAATCATTGGCATTCAGTATAACCGCATAATAAGCTCTGGGACTGGCCAAATCACTACTGACCGTTTCTTTGTAGTGGTACAGATCCACAATATCAGCGCCGGCATTTTCGGTGGGTTCCAGAAAATCGCCTCTGATACCTTCCAGCAACAAGGCCTGATCGGCCACTTCCTGTACTTTTGCGGCAATACCCATGTAACCCGAATACAACTCTGTAATGCTGGAAGGATAATCCTCCTCATACAATACATCATCCGGGTTCACCGCGAAATAATCACTGCATCCGGCCAACAGTAAGAGACCCAGCACTGGCCACCAAAAACGGAAATTGATATGTAACTTATTCATAGTTGAATCTTTAAATCAAATCGGATAATCATTTAAAATTGAAGCCTGAATCCCAGCTTAAGGGTACGTGGGTGCGGCACTTTTCCGAGATCAAAGCCTTGCATCATCGGATGGGACGAATAATAGAATTCAGGGTCACTCCCCAGATAATCGGTCACCGTCAGCAAATTCTCACCCGAGACATAAACCCGGCCGCCCTTAATAAAGGACAGGAAGGACTGGTCAAAGGCATAGGATAGGGTGAGCTCCTTCAATTTCAGGAAAGAAGCATCCTCCACCCAACGGTCGGAGAACCGACTGTTGCCCATGGGATCCCCATAAACGGCTCTGGGCATGTCGGTTGTCTGCCCGTCCATCGACCAGGCCCGAGCGGCCGAAGTCAGTTGATTCTCAAAACCGGTCATCGCTTCCCCCTGACGGCGAACCGCATTGTAAGCCGAGTTACCATAGCTGTAGATAAAGTTGGCCGACAACTCCACGCTTTTATACCGCAGTGAAGTAAAGGCGCTTCCAAAGAAATCCGGATTCGGATTTCCAATGACCTTTCGGTCGGCTTCATCAATCACCGCATCCGCGTTGTGATTGACAAAGCGAACATCCCCACCTGAAAAGGACGTCCTGAAAAGTCCGTAAAACCATCCTGAGCCGCGTCCTGGTCCGAGGCATATACGCCCTTGGTCGTATGGCCATAAAAAGCATAAACAGGTCCGCCTTCCTCTGAAATCAAGGCCGAACCATCGGCAAACTCATTGACAACCGGTGCTTCGCCTCCCAGACTGGTCAGTTTATTTTCGTTTTTGGACACGGTGGCCCCCAACACCCAGTGGTAATCCTGGTGGTTGAGCACATAATACTGCCACCCGAGCTCCACCCCCTGGTTTTGTATTTCAGCCATATTGTCCATAATGACCGGGAAGCCGAGCACGGGTGATACTTGTCGACCCAATATCACATCCGAGGATAATCCCCGATAAACATCCACTGAAAGATCCAGTCGGTGGTTCCAAACCGACAGGTCCAATCCGGCATTCAGGGTATGGTTTTTCTCCCATTCCAACAGGGTATTGGGCACATTCGCCCGAACGATACCCGACAATTGTCTGAAAACCTGGTTGTAGTAATAATACTGCCCGATACTGGAAGAGAAATGACTGTTCCCGGTAGTGACAGCTTCAGCTCTCAGATCCAAGCGATTGATCCAGTTCAGGTCCCGTAAGAAAGCCGTGTTCTTCAGATAAATGGCAGCATTCACAGAGGGGAAGATACCATAGCGGCTGGCATCCCGACCCGAGGCTGAAGTGCCATCCAAAGAGGCTGTTACACCTAAGCTCGCCAGGTTCCTGTAATAATAAGCGGCATTGGCATAAAAATTCATCCAAATCCATTCGTCGATGTAGCCATCGAAAGACCGGCCAATGTTACTCACATTGTCCAATGTCCGGAAAAAATCGGAACTGGTATTTCTTCCGGATCCGGAATCGTACTCCCGCCGGGTGATGGCCGATTGCAGTCCACCCGTTAGCACCACCCGGTGCTGATCATTAAAAGCAGCCTTGTAAGAAGTATTCAGGTTGTAAAACAAATTGGACGTTTCCCCAATACCCAAACGAACCGTATTTTCGGCCAGACCACCCACCAGGGGCATAATGGTCCGGTCCGTCAGACCCGGAAAAAACACGTTTTCACGGTTGTAGTTCTGAAACAATCCCACCATCCCGGAAAGCATCCAATCCGGGGTCAGTTGGTATTTCAATCCGGCATTCATCAGTACGTCATAAGCCTGACTTTCGACCAAAGATTGGTTGATAAGGGCGAGTGGATTGGTTACGGCATTGTTGACCGGAATATGGCCTTCTGCATCCCGAATGGGTGCATAGGCAGGAATAACGTTGTTGTTGAAATCCTTCTGATAAGGATGAAAAAGAGGCGACTTGAAAAGGGACACCATCAGCGGATTGGTTTCCCGCTGCAAACCCTGTTCCTGTAGCTTATTATTGTAATAGGCCAGAGCCATATGGGCATATAGTTCCAGTCGGGAACTCACGTTAATATTGGCATTCAACTTCATGCTGTAGCGCGAAAACCCGGTATTGTCGATGACCCCCTGCTCATCTAAAAAACCAAAGGTCAAATTGTACTTGGCAATGGCATCTCCCCCCTTTATTCTCAAGGTATTGTCCATAACAATGGCCGGACGAGCGATCTCTTCCTGCCAGTTGGTGGAGTTGTTGTAGAGATAATTGTAGAAATAATCCGGATCATCTTTCAAATAAGGGAACTCCTGCAACACCACCGCCATGTCGTCATAGCGGGTAAGCGCCATTTTACCAATGTATTCCCGGTAACCCACCCTGTCGAGCACCGGCAAAGATTTGGCTTTCTGCGAAACGCCAAACTGGGCGATGTACTCCACCCGGGTATCCATATCACTGGCATCATCCGTTTCAATCATCAGAACCCCGTTGGCTCCCAACGAACCAAATACCGACGCCTCTGCGCCCTGCAAAAAACTGACGTTTTTAATATCTGTCGCTGCAAAAAGCTTCAAAACGTCCGTGGTGTAACCCGAAATAACCCGCGATTCAGAATAATCCGGAAACAAAGGCATCCCGTTCACCACAATCAAGGGAGAACTATTACTGACAAAGGACTTAATGCCACGTGCCTGAAACACATAACCCTCACCGGGCATACCACTTTGATTGATCACCTGCAGTCCGGGAATCTTATTCTGAATGCCCTGTCCCAGAGACAGGGCACCCTCTGAAAAGTCTTTATGGCTGATATTGGTCACCTTGCTTGCTTTCAGACGGGACGCTTCTTGTCTGCCCGGAAGCAGGATCTGCTCACTGTAGTTGATTTTTTGTTGAGGTATCAGAATAAACAAAAAGGGTCCCTCCCTATCCAGTCTTTGCTCCGCCGTGTAATAACCTTCGGCCCAGGCCTGAACAAAACCCTCCAGAACCGGCACCTCCATAGTGAAAAAACCGGTGCTGTCAGTCTCCACAGGCTCCGAAAGACCGACTGCAGTAACTACTGCATGGGGAATGGGTTTTCCGTCAAAAGGAGACAATACCTTTCCGGTCACCTCGTGCCTGTTCTGGGAAAATAAAGTACCGGACAACAGTAAAAAGGTCCCTGCCATTACCTTACAAACAATGCTATATCGTTTCATCTGTGATTGATTTATAAATTTTAAGCTCATAAGCCACTAATAATTATTGGCTGTAGGCTTTAGTGTCCAATGGTAAATCTGCATTCTCTTTACAGCTCCAATAGCCATCACCTTGTTGAATTTCACTTTTATCCGGAAAGTACTCATCTCCTCTCCCTCCACCTGAACCACACCGACCAGTCCTCCCAGACCATTCCAGCGTCGGATGTTCGGATCGGTTTCATTCACCCGGTCGTAATTCCAGGGGGTAGACTGGGCGGCAGGAATCTCTGTGGCCACCGGGCTGGCCCCATCGGCAATGGGCGCATCTCCGGAACTGAAATAAATATCGACATAGGGGTGTCCCAGACTCCGGAAACCCATATAGAGATTGTATTCGCCAGGTGGCACCTTTACCACTGAAACCTCCCCTGTTGCTTCATCGTAGTTCAGGGGCGTGAATTCCACAGAAAATTCTTCTTCCGAGTCGGGGTTCCCGGTCACATCCATTAGCCAGTAATAAAATCCGGCTACGGGAGACACATCCCCCTGGGTCACTTTGATTTCCGTACATCCTCTGAAAATATAGTAAGCCTCCTTTTCGGCTTCGTCCGCAAAACCATAATAGTGCACAAGTGATTTAATGCGGTCAATGATCACATTATTGGGGACCTTCATGTCGGTGACATCAAAAACATATCCATTGCTCAGGGGTCGGCCCGATTGTGTATCCACTTCCTGCACCGTACTCCTCCAAACATTTCCAAATGGGGATACCCAATCCACTCTCTCATTATAGTCCTCCACAATGCCCTCATGAAAAACAGCCTCCTTGATCCAGGTCATGGCCATGAGTGAATCTTCTGCACCAAAGACCTGACCCATTAAGTCATATTGGTCTTTCAACTTATCAAAAGTGGCTTCCACCACCTGATTGTTGGGAAGAAACAGCGTGTACTGACTGAATTCTGAACTAAAATCTGCTTGCTCAAACAAGGGGTTGGAGGTATAAAAAACCGAGTCATAAACCGTATTTCCTGTTGGGTCAACCCCAACAGGCGTACTGTTTCTTCGGTCGAACACCCTTGAGTTATAAGACAGAATAGAATCCCGGATCATGGAATGATCATCTCCCAGCTGGCTGATGTAGTCAAACATATTGATCAAGGGCACCATTATCTGATCGATCTCATGCACCACGCCATTTTTAAACCTCTGCGACGACAAAATGCGCGATTCATTCACCAAAGCACCTGATTCCCCAATCGTGATGTAAGTGCCGTTGAAAGTGGGGATTCTTAGTCCGGCTTTCAAATTATTTTCTCCGTAGGCCAGATAATTCAAATGGTACCTGGCCACATGGGATGGCTCCAAATTGCCGATCCCTGACAAATCGAAGTGCTCATTATTAACGGCCCAAACGGTCATATACTGGTCCTTATCCAACTCATCCAGCACACCGGCTTCCTGCAAGAGAGCGCGGAAATCTGAAAACGCTTCTTCGGCTTCGAGGAAGGCACCTAAAGTCTGGTCTGAGGTGGTGACATCTTCTGCCTTATCTGAATAATACTGATTCCAGGCGTCAGAACAAGCCGCCAAACCCAAGAGGCAGAAACAAAATATCGCGACTAAACTTTTCATCTGTATATATCTTTTTTAATTCAATGATCCATGTCAACAGGCAATTAACCGGTTTACTCAACCGGCACAAACTCAAAATAATCCAGATAGACGGCAAAATTATCCGAAGCCAGGATTCTCAGCACGTGGGGAGCTGTCTCCTCAAAAGTCACCCGCCCAATGGTGGTGGTCTGTAACCGGGCGGTGGTCGATGAGGAGCCATGCGTGGCAATCTCCGATCCGAGATAGGTCCCGTCCAGAATGGTCAGAAACTTCCCATAGCGGGTGGCACTGTTGATGCTGTAATAGCGCACTTTCAAATCGTAAGTCCCCTTAACGATGGCCGGCGTTTCCATTTCTATCCATCCATAAAGCCCCCCTTGAAAAACCAAAGCATCGTGATTCATCATACCATAGGGCACGGCATCGTTCCGGTTGGCGACGTAATAGGATACGGCCAGATTGACCCGGTCAGAAGGAATCGCCTCCCACTCGTACGACTGTACCGAACCTTGTTCAATGTACTCACGGTAAGTGGAGGTCAGACCACTTCGCCTGTAATGAGAGGGAAAAAGCGCAGACAGGTCGGCATAATCCGTAGGCTCCCAAACGATTCTGGCAGCCGGAGGCGCCTGAACCTCCATCACCCGGTTCAATTCGTGAACGATGCCGTTGCGGGCATTTATGTTCGACTCAATAATCACCCGGTGAACTTCTCCCGGGGCATAATTAAAAACCAGTGAATCACCCCGCTGTGACAAATTGATCAACTCATTGGGCGCCAGGGTGGCGATGTTTTTAGACGACGCGTCTTCCGGAAAAGAGCTCAACATGGAAAAATCCAGCTGCTGATCCAGAATATGGTAGGCCACATAGAGATACAGCGGATTATCTTCCTGGTCATAGCCTTCAGTTCCCGCATTCAAGTGCTCTATCAAAGCCTCTACATTCGCCATTCCTTCCGCTGCAAAAACCCCGTCATTCACCAAAAAGGACGTCAAAAACCGGCGTTTCTGAATGCTTGCTCCGGTCACGTTGTTGTACTCCGTATAACTGACTTCATCCAGCAGGACATCAAAGCCTGTTAAGGCGACGGCCTCACGAAAAACCGAATATGAACCATTGCTGTTTAACTTGTCCCAAATGCTTTCCACGACAGGTGTCAGCACCCGGTCTATCGAATGAATGATGCCGTTTATGGCGCTAATATCCATCTGAAGAATGCGCGCTTCATTGTTGATAAAAACCGAATCCAGTCCACCGGGACGAAGATCAATAGAAAGATAATCACCGGTAGCCGTGGTGTCGGGCAGCACCCCATTCGCAAAAAGAGACTGGGAATATTCAGCGCCGGCAATGGTATGAAACTTAACGAGGTTCCTGGCCTCCTCTACGGGGAGTGCGGTCACCGAACTCACCTCACGGTCGGCCAGAAAAGCCGCTACAGCATCATTGTCGGGCACAAAACAAGTGTAATTGGCATCCAGATTCAGGGTTTGTTTCAATCCGGCATGCCGGATCAGTTCCACCCAGGCTGAAAATGTCTCCGGGGAATTTTCCAAAACCCCTACTACGGGAAAGTCTTCGTAAGCGGGAGTAATATCAGATTCAAAGGGATCTGAACAGGCATTGGCCAAAATGGCCCCCACCGCCAGAAATATGAAAAATAGTTTATTCATTTGGTCTTTCATTGGTTTCCTAAATTAGAATAATAGGGATTTTGAATCAGCAACTGATTGGCATTCAATTCGTCCTGATGAATGGGCAAATAATGCGAATCGGTATTCATCAGTTTGGAACTCACAATGGCGAGACTGCTCAAAGGCACCACCGAGGTCACTTCCTGAATCAGATAGTTGAGATAGCGGTAATCGTCCCGCTTGGCCACCCGCAGCAAATCGAACCAACGTTTCCCTTCTGCAAACAACTCGCGGTGCCGCTCTTTCATGACCAGTTGAAGCATCTCAAACTCAGTAGCCGCCGGATTCAGATCTCCTTCAATGCCGGCCCTGGCCCTGATTTGATTCAAAATACCAATCGCCGCTTCAAAATTTTCGGTCATCACGAGGGCTTCTGCCTTCATCAGTAAAATATCCGCAAGGCGATAAACAATGAAGTTCTGATCATTCTGTATGGAAGACCGCTTGGCGGTACTGACATCGTAATAGTCGAGTCCCATGTATTTCCAAATTCCCAATGTGCTTCCATCCATCAAGAAACTTCCGTTTACACCGCGGACATCTCCGAAACCCTGGGTTTCGCTAAATACCTGAACCGTGGGCAGGGATGCCAGGTACCTGGGAGAGACATCAAACCAATCCGCAAACCCATTGGTCTGTCCCCGATCATAGGAATATTGAATTTCAAAAATGCTTTCATTGGAATTACCGGGAAAAAAGTTCAGGAACCAATTCGAAATTAATCCCACCCGGCGGGAATCCACGATATGATCACAGGCGGTCATGCAGGCTTCATAATTGCCCTGCCACAAATAAATATCTGCCAACAAGGCATGTATGGTCCATTTGGTGGCCCGGCCTTTGGTATTCATCGGATGCTCATTGTCCACTTCGGGGAAAAATTCCTTAGCGGCCACCAGGGCCTTTTCCAAATCATCCACCAGGTAATTCAGAATAAGGTCCCCGGCGGTTTTCTCGACTTCAAATTTCTCATCATCATTGACATAAGGCTGGGTGATGTAAGGCACATCCCTATAGGTCCGTACCAGATAGAAATAAGCCAAAGACCTTAAAAAATAGGCCTCCGACAAAAAGGAATTCAACTCCTCATTGGTAAAGGAATCATCCATCTCAACGACCTCAGGACCATATTTAATGACCGAGTTGGCAATATTGATCACCTGATACATTTCACCCCATTTGGCATAGGGATTACTTGGAAGGATGTCCATACTGCGTATCCGCTGGGCCGCCCTTGTATTGTCGTCCTGGCCTATATTGAACAGGGCAATCCCATTTCCCCGGACTTCTCCCCAAACAAAAAGCTTATCAACGGAACCACGCAGGCGCACATAACCGGCCGACAGAACAGCTTCCACATCGGCCTTGGTTTCCCAGTATTGGGAAGCCACCTGCGCGTTCTCCGGATAAAGTTCCAGCCAGTCATTACAGGACGTGAAAGAAAGCAGAAACACCATCCCAAACAGTAAGGCCTTTCTCATAATGCGACGTATTAGCGATTGAATTATCATGGATCAAAAATTTAGATTAATACCAAAAGCGATCCTCACCGGCTTAGGGGTATAGGCCTTATCCTTGGCAATCAGATAGGCCACCCCGTCATCCCGCGACAAGGGTACTTCCGGATCCTGGCCGGTATAGTTGGTCCAGGTAAAAATATCATAGATGGTGGTGTAGGCATCCAGACGCTCCACACCGAAACGATCCAAAAACTTAGAGGGAACGCTGTACTTCAGACTCAGGGTTTTCAACCTTAAGAAAGAGGCATCCTCCACAAAGCGGTCGGACCCCAGATAGTTGTACCCCTTATTATAAAGTGCCCTGGGAATATCCGTATCATCCCCTTCATGCCTCCACCGCCTTAAAACGGCCGCACTCTGATTTTGCACCCCATGCATATTCTCTGTATCTATCCGTGTTTGGTTCACCGCCTTCTGACCCGCTCTTCCATGTAAAAAAGCATTGACGGTCAGCGATTTATACCTCACCGTTAACCCGGCACCACCGGTAGCTGCAGGCATGGAATTTCCCAGATAAACGATGTCAAACTGGTCGATCACACCATCTCCGTTAACATCCTGGTATTTGGCATCACCGGGATATACCGGATCTCCACCGTTTCGCACCAATACCGGATCCCCGGAAATATCCTGAATCAACTGCCCCTCCGCATCCCTGGCATAGGTCTCATCCGCATTCTGATAAACACCCAGGTACTTGTAGCCATAAAAGGAGCCGAGCGGATTGCCCTCCACGATCTGGTAAGCATAGGCACCATTCTCAAAAGAATATTTATAATCCGTCAGATTATCCGGTAAGGTCAGTACCTCGTTTTCGTTCTGTGAAATATTAAAGTTGGCAGAAACCGTCCAGTTACTGTTTCTAACCACATCATAATCAATGCGGTATTCCCAGCCACTGTTGCGCATTTCTCCCGAATTGTACCAGTTAATTTTGCTGTGGCCGGAGCTTTCCGGAAGCACGATGTTCTTCTGCAACATGTCAACGGTCAACTTATTGTACACATCAAATGAGGTACGCAGGCGGTCCTTCAAAAAGGCGAGATCCACTCCCAGATTACCCTGACTCACCGTTTCCCATTTGAGATTATTCAAATGAATGGAGTTGGGTTCAATGGCCGGATAATCAATGTAGCCCGGATTGAGTGAATCAAAGGTTCCGATGTAGGAATAAGATCCGGAGGGTGCATTTCCGCTCTGGCCCCAACTCAGTCTCACCTTAAAGGTATTCCACCATTCCAGGTCTCTCAAAAACCACTCTTCATTGGCATGCCAGGCCAGGCCCAGCGTGGGAAAACCAGCCCAGCGGTTATTGGCGCCCATGGTGGAATTGGCCTCAAAACGGTAGCCCATATTAATCATATACCGGTCCAAAAAGGCATAATGCAGGTTGCCGATAAAACCCAATTGCCGCGATTTACTGGAGCCAGACCCCATGTCTGCGATGGTTCCCCCGGCTGTCGGATCGGAGGTAGAGGCAGAAGCATTTCCGCTCACCTCACTTTTGTAATTGGCAGAAACCGATTCGGAGGTCTGGACAATTCCGGTAGCTATGAAATTATGAAGATTCTCAATGCCCCGTCTGAACAACAAGCGATTTTCGGTATTCAGGTAGACATTGTCGGAAAGCATATCCGCACTGCGGTTGAACCAGGGATCGATCCAGGTAACCCCGGTAACCGTTTGGGGCAAAAAACGCTTGTTTTTGGTTTTCCGAATATCCAGTCCCACCACACTAAAAAAATCCAGTCCTCTTAATAAATTGTAATTCAAATTAAACACAAAACGGCTGTTGCTGGAATTGGTATTGTTGATGGATTCATGAACCATCGCCACCGGGTTAAAAACACCCCCTTTTATTTCGGTGCTTCGCATGCTTCCGAGGGTACCCTGAAAATAACTGTTAGGGGTAAAATATTCCTGAGAACGTGTCCCGTCTTCATTCATGTAATAAGGACTCATGTTGGGCATTTTTGTCAAAGCCTGCCCCCTGGGATTGTGCCAGTAACTGCTACGCTCGGCATCTGAAAAGGAAAAATCAGTGGTAATACGTAGTTTGTGACTAAAGCGGTAATTGATGCTCAGCAAGGCACTCAACCTTTCAAACCCGCTGCCAATAGTTGTTCCCTCTTCATTCAGGTAACCCAGAGACAGGCGATAATTGGCCCGGTCGCCACCGCCCGTCATCGAGAAACTGTTGTCGGACGAAAAGCCCCTTTGCGTGATCTCATCGACATAGTCCACATCCTGGTTGTACTCCTTAAAATAGATCCAATTGGGATCAAACCCAATTTCGGGGGTATCAAACAACAAGGAAAGATAGCTCTGACTGTTGGAGAAACCCAGGTCATTAACGGTATTCCAGACCGCATCCTGTATCATGGCCACATATTGAGAAGCATTCAGCATGGGAATGGTAGAGGCTTCATTGCGAACATCATATTTGGACGAAAAACTGAAGCGGGTTTTCCCGCTTCGCCCCTTTTTGGTATTGATCAAAAGCACTCCATTGGCTCCTCTTGAACCCCAAACGGCTGTAGCCGCCGCATCTTTGAGCACCTCAATAGACGCAATATCATTGGGCGAAATATTGACCAGCGCACCAAAATCTTCATCATTGGCCGTGGAGAAACTAAAATCGTCCGCTATGGTGGTCGGGTAAGGAACGCCATCCACCACAATCAGGGGTTCTGAAGAGGCATTCAGGGAAGAAGTCCCGCGTATGCGAATGGAGCTTTTAGCCCCCGGTTCCGCACTTGTGAGGATATCCACATTGGCCATTCTGCTGCAAGGCTTCTTCAATGGAAGCCACGGGAGCGGTTTCCAGCATTTCCGTCGTAATTTTCTGCGTGGCGGTCACCAGTTCCCGCTCAGTTAAACCGACCGATGAACGTTCCACCCGCCGGCCAACAACTTCAGCGCCGGCCAATTCAACACCCTGCGTTTCGAGTTCCACATTCAATTGGGTTTGCCCGGTATAGGGAATCCGCAGGGTTTTATACCCGATAAAAGAAAAGGCTATCGACAGGTTTTCACCATCGGGCACCACTATGATGTACTGGCCGTTTGAGCCCGCCACCACACCTCCCAGTGCCCGGTCGGCCTCATTCACCACAAACACATTGGTCCCAATCAGAGACTCATTCAGATCCTTGTCCATGACCCTCCCTCTGAGCATCGTCTGAGCCCCGGATCTCTGAACTCCGCCTATTAGAAATATGAGACAGAAAAAAAACACAACTGCTTTCATCAGTATATTATTTACTTATATTATTGGTCATCAGATTCAAACATTCCGTCAATCAGGTAAACACAGCCGTCGGAATATATTTTTGGAAAAATGCTGATCACTTTATGGACATTCCCTTTGGGATCCACGATTTGCAATTCGTCACCCTGATCAATTAATTCCAGAGGGATGCGTTGCCCGTCTGAACCATAGGCAAAGGTTTTCACACTTCCCTCTATACCTGCTCCGGCAAAAGGATAATCCGACAAGCCACTCTCGTTAATACTCACAAAATAGAGCTTCATGTAACGTGAAAGAAACTCAGGCAGCATGGATGGGAGATTTCCCAAATCCCGATAAACGGCCTCTTCAGAAGGAGCGAAGACAATGAAACGCTCCCCTTGCAAAAAATTGTAAGCCGGTGATGTATTCGACAAACCGCCTGCATCCAGCAACTGCTTAAAAACCGCCAATTCAGGAGGCGTATTGTACCTGATTTGATCTTTGAACAAGGCATAATCCTGGGAAAGTGCGATGGCTGAAGAACCGGTCAATGCATAAGAAGTACCGTTGTAATAATCGTCAATTTTTTCAATGGTCGCCGGCTGATCGGGATAATTGTTAAAAACAAAGGAGGAGTACAACGATTCATCATCCATCAACAAAAGGTATTGAAAGCTGTTCTGGGTCTTGAAGACCTTATAACCGGCTTTCTCCGTCATCACCCTGCTGGCAATGTGATTGTTCACCAGACCATTCATCACCGAAAAAGACATCGGCACCCAGGGTTCATCATCTCCTTCAATCATAACCGTTTGCTGACCGTACCTGTTGGGATTCAGATTCTGGTACAGCAGCGTCTTTCCATTAACGGTCGTCCGTTCTTGCAGCATACTGTTGGAAGGCAAAAAGAAGGAAAAGGACAAATTATCTGTCATCAAAGGCTGCACGCCATTCACGTGATCCAGCATTTGCAAAAACATCGAATACGGCGCTTGCTGAAAAAGCGGTGCCGTTACACTCTCGAACATCCGCGGAACCACCACCTCATTGATGCCGTAAAAAGTGCCATTGGCCGAAAGTGCTTTATCAACGGCCGCTTCGGTATCAAAACGAATCACATTTCCGTAACGCGTGCTAACTTCTCCCTTTTCAATTTCCTCCGGGAAAATCACATCCCCTTCATAAACATGGTTCTCTAAAAGGTAACGGGCAGCCACAAATGGTATGTCACTAAAACTGTTATAATGGTCTCCCCAGAAAGTCGTGAAAAATTGATTGAGAGCCGCATTATTAGGCGCAAAAACATTATTGGCCATGCGGGTCAGCGTTGCGAGATCGGCATAATCGGGCAAAAAGCCCTCCCCGTTATACGACCACATGGAAGCAATTTTGGGTAAACCCAAATGATAAAACAGGTGCAGGGAATCGCCACCGCCATAATCCTCCGTTAAGTCGGGAGAAAATTGATAGTCGGCAAACCGGTCGTACAAACCCAAAAACTGAGAATACTGCTCCTTCTGGTCAATGGTTTCATAAATCGATTCGGCCAACTCAAGCACCTCATCAATAATGTATACATAACCATTGTCAGCAACCAAGGCGTAATCCTTAACCGCCGCATTCATAAAGTTAAAATCGTTTAAACCTTCGGGAAAAGCCTTTCCGGGGAAAAAGTAACGGTAATTTGAACCGGCATCAATCCCCTTGCTTTTAAAAAGATTCCCCGACAAAACCGGCAAAAACCGCTCTTTATGAAAAATGGTGAGGGCCGGAGGTGTTTCATTGACGGGTACCGTGTAGTCCATGCGTACCTCGGTACCAGGATCGCTTTTGGTTCGGAACTTATAGTACAATCCGGGATCAGAGATCTCTTCTTCATTGGTCATTCCATCGGGCCGGTAATCGGCAAAGCGCTGTTGATCGAAGGAATAATACACCAAATGGAAGCCTATCAACTCCTTCAGTTCTTCCAAAGGAAGTTCAGCAGGGGCAGATAAGCCGCGACTGTTCAGGTAAGCACCAAAAGCCGCATCATCGGGGGCCAGAACCGTAATGATTCCACGCCCTTGAATGACATCCCTGAAACCTGCTGCTTCAATAGCTTCAAGAAACATGGAACAGTCGCCCCTGGCTTCCAGTACCTCCCAGGCGTTGCCCTTTAGCCAGCCCGGGACCTCATAATATTCTTCCATTTTAGGTTCACAGGCAGCAAACAGGAGCAAAATGCCGGCTAAAACCCAAAAAACAGACCTATCTTTCAACTTGTACATATGCATTGGTATCATTTTCATTAACACCTATTCTTATTTGTTTGACAAAATTAACCTGTAGAGGGGCCTCAAAAAATGGAAAATTGTCCGTTTACCTATAAAGTTATCCATACGGGACACCCACACACACTGTGTTAACAGTTGATTTTCAATACCTTACATCGCTAACCCAAAAGCATTCACAAAGCGTTAAAAGAAATCTGTCCGATTTAGTTTATATTTGCATAAGTGTACGACTCTTCACAACTCAAAGTAGAAACTGCCGCTTCCTTGCGGGGAAGTAGAAATTGACAATAGATATGGGGAGCAAATCTGCAACAATTGGAAAGTATTTGATTTTTTTGTTTTTCCTGATTCTGGAAACTTCCATCCAGGCCCAGTCTCAACTAAGTATTGAAAACATCACCAGCCGGGATGGATTGTCCCAAAACACGGTCACTTCCATGGCTGAGGACCATAGAGGCTTCCTTTGGTTTGGTACCCTGAACGGCCTCAACCGCTTTGATGGCACCCGCTTCCATGTGCTGCAACAGGAATACGGGGAAGAGCTTTCCTTGTCTGATAATCGCATAAGGACCCTATTTTATGACCCGGATGGCTATATATGGGCCATCACCAACACCAATCACTTCAATTGTTACAACATCCATCTCCAAAGGTTTGAAAAATTCGAAGGCAACCAAACGTCTTACGGCAGTTTCCTGCAGGCTTCCAACGGAAACATCTGGTTGTGGGACCATCACAACGGTTGCCTGCTCATTCAAAAGGAAGATGGGCAGATTGTCACCACTACTTTTGCCACGGAACTCAACAATATTCAGGTTTACTTCCTCACGGAAGGTGCGGACCAGTCCGTTTACATCGCCACGAACAATGCGCTCTTCCGCTATCACCACGGTACTTTAAAAAGAATCGTACAGGAAGGCATTATGGGCATGTTGGAGGACAACGAAAACCTTTATCTTTTCACCAGAAATGCCGAACTTAAAATAATCCGGAAGACGACCAACCAGCTCAAAAACACCGAGGAGCTTCCTGAGTATTTAAGAACGGCCGAAGTATTAAAAACAGAAAAATTAAAAGAAAACCACTACCTCCTGGCCAAGGCATCCGGCCTTTTTCTTTTTAACACGGAACAAAACGCAACTTTTTCTTCCGCCGCCCGGCTTTTTGATGGGGAAGAGATCAGGGACGCCCGCTTTCTAAAGGACAACAAGGGACAACTTTGGCTATACAACAACAGCGGGAAAATCTGGCAATACCAGGAAGCAAAGGAAAAGTTTATCTGCCACAATCTGATTCCGCCGGAAATAATGGCTACCATAGACCTGGAAAGATACAGCATTTGGCATGATTCCAAAGATATTATCTGGATAAGCACCTATGGCAACGGTCTTTTTGCTTTGGACCAGCAAAGTGGAGAGATCTCCCACCTAAAACACCATCCGGATCGCTACAACCAAATTCCCACCAATTATTTGCTTTCCGTGTCGGAAGATCAATCGGGAGAGATATGGGCCGGAACCGAGCATGGCGGACTCATCAAGATTTCAAGAAAACAATCTGTATCGGAGACCTTCATACCCGGCAACGACGAAACCGAGCGAAACAAAATTGTTCGTCTGGTCTTTCAGGACCAACAAAACAGGATTTGGATCGGTACCAAAAAAGGACTGCTCTATGTATACAGCAGTGACCTGAAGACCCTTCTTTGGGAATACACTTTCAACAGAGGGCTGCCTTATACGGCTTACGAAGATCCGGAGGGAAACATCTGGATAGGCACCAAAGGACAAGGGCTTTTAGTCATCGACCCCGACTTTTCGGTGCTCTACCAAAGTGGGCCGGACTCGGAACAGGATAAAAATATCTATGACATCTTAAGGGATCAAAACGGCCGAATGTGGATAGGGACCTATGGAAAAGGGATTTTGCTGGCCGCTTTTAAAAATAATCGGGTACAATACCAGAATTTTTCAGAAATAAATCAGCAACAATCCAGAGTAAGAAGTCTGGTGCAGGACCGGAAGGGCAGAATTTGGGTGGGCGGCAACAACGGCCTTTTTACTTTTCTGCCGGATTCTCTGCTTAATAACCCCAAGGCATTTCACAACTTCCACTACAGCAGAAGAAATCCGCTATCATTGGCCAACAACGAAGTTAAAGCGATCCTGGAAGACCGTAGTGGACAATTGTGGATAGGCACCTCCGGCGGAGGCATCAACAAAGTATTGGAAGGAAATCCCATCTACCAAACCAGGTTCGAACATTACAACATCAATCATGGTCTGGTCAATAATATTGTTCAGGACATCCGTCAGGATATGGAGGGCAACCTATGGATCAGCACAGAGAGCGGACTTTCAAAATTCAACACCGCCAATCAAACCTTTGAAAACATCAAGCTGTCGGATTCCTGGGAAGGGGACTTGCTGTCTGAGTCCGCTTCCTGCAGACTCCACAATGGCACCCTGTTGTTTGGCAGTCACAGCGGACTTCACAGAATTAACCCCGGAAGGGAAGAAAAGCACAAGAACCTTCCGCCCGTTTATCTTACCTCATTGGATATCAATGGCGAAATGGTCCTGCCGGGACGCCCCAAATCGCCCCTTTCTCAAGCCTTATATAACACCCAAACACTGGAATTATCCCATCAGCAAAGAAACATCAACATTCACTTCACGCTTCCGGATTACCTGAATCCGGAAGCCAATACCTATACCTTTATTCTGGAGGGCTTTGAAGAGCAGTGGAACCATTTAACCCGTCACAGCTTTGCTTCCTACCGGAATCTGCCGCCAGGAGACTACACATTTAGAGTAAAGGCCAAAAACAGTCAGGGCATCTGGAGCGATTCCGAAGCCCGTTTACCCATCCGGGTCAATGGGCCCTGGTGGCAAAGCACCCTGGCTTTTCTTATTTACAGCGTCGTTATTGCCCTGCTTATATACGCCGTCAATACCGCTATTCGGCGTATGGACCGTCTATCGGCCGAAATAAAAATAGAGAAAGATTTGACCGCCTACAAACTTCAGTTTTTCACCAATATCTCCCATGAATTCAGAACCCCCTTAACCATCATTAAGGGAACCATTGAAAATGTCCGGCAAAGCCAGGATCCTGCTTTCATTTCCAGGGAGGTCGGCTTTCTTGAAAAAAGTTCAGAACGACTGCTGAGAATGATTGATCAACTGCTCGAATTCCGAAAACTCCAAAGTAACATTCCGGTTGTCAGACCTACCCCTCTGGAACTGGTCAGCCATATCAAAAACATAAGCAGTCATTTTGACAGTCAGGCGAATCGAAAAAAAATCAAACTGACGCTGAGTTCAAGTCATACCCATTATGCAGGCCTCATCGATGAGGGGATATTAGAAAAAACCCTGCACAACCTGCTGTCCAACGCGCTTAAATTTACACCACAAAACGGCGCCGTAAATGTAAGCCTCCATATAGACGAAGCCTTGGGTCAGATGACCCTGAGAGTGGACGACAGCGGACCGGGCATTGCCACGGCACTTCTGCCGGAACTGTTTCACCGTTTCAAGCGTTTCGACTCCGACATGCCCGGAACAGGGATCGGACTGAACCTCATCCACGAGCTACTGAAGGCCCATAACGGATCTATCCATTACGAAGATTCTCCCATCGGTGGCGCTGGTTTTGTAGTCAAAGTCCCTGTCAACCCGTGTGCCGCCGACTCAACTCAAGCCCTCCGCCCCATCGCTCCGGAAACCGACACTTTCGCGCCCGTCGCCACTCCAGGCGCTCAAAAAACCAATAAACAGATTCTCATTATAGAGGATGACCCCGAAATTGCCGAATATCTGCAACATCACTTATCCCGCCAATTCCGGGTACGAACGGCCCCCAATGGCAAAAAGGGACTGCAATTAAGCGAAAAAACGCAGCCGGATTTGATTCTGTGTGACATCATGATGCCTGAGATGAATGGATACGAGGTGACCAAACACTTGAAATCCGGTATGGCCACTTGCCATATACCCATCATCCTCCTTACCGCCTATACAGCTGAGGAATTTCAGTTTAAAGGTTTTGATGCCGGGGCAGACGCTTATATAACCAAACCCTTTAGTCTGGACCTCCTCAAATTACGAATCACCAAACTGCTGGAACAGCGGGAGGTTATCAAACAAAAATATGCCAGCACGCCCGATTTAAGCACCCTGCCCGAAAACGCCAACGACAAGGATGCCCAGTTTTTACAAAGCATTCACGCCTTCATCGATGCCCACATCAGTGATCCCCAGCTATCGGTAGAGCGCATCATGGAGACGACCAAAATGGGACGAACCTTGTTCTACCACAAAGTGAAGGGACTCACCGGGTTTTCTCCCAACGATCTAATTAAGACCATTCGATTAAAAAAAGCCGCAGAACTTTTGCAAAATGAAGATTTAAACGTTTCCGAAACCGCACTGGCCGTAGGAATGGAGGATCCCTACTATTTCAGCAAATGTTTTAAAAAACAGTTTGGTCAGACACCCTCAGAATTTATCAAAAAGCAGACAACGGCCTGCTGACCCGATGTTTTTTATCACTGCCTGCTGAAATAAACACCCAGGATCAGAAGAGGCCGGGTCCCCCATAAAAATAACAGGAAAAATCAGAACATCGGCGCAAACCTTTTTCACCCAAAAGTGTTTATGTAGAAAGCCTGGCTCCAAACCGAAGCTTTGCATATTAATAACAAGAATTTGTGAATATTTATACAGAAAATTTGATTTTTCAACGCCAAAACCCCCTGTTTTGTAAAAAAATAACAGAAAAGTGAAACTTTTTTTTGCACAACAGTTTGTATTTATGACAAAATTCATACATTTGCATTGTAATTAAACAAAAACCAGATCATGACACTTTTTACATCTCTCCTTCTCGTCGTCATTATTATTCTCGTGGTGAACCATTAGAGAAGTGAGATAGGTATGTAAAAAGTTAAGCTATAAAAAACTTGAAACCCCTCTCACTTCATACGTGAGAGGGGTTTCTGCTTAGGAACCAGGATATAAATAAGCAAGAATGAAGATTCCATTAAGAAGCAATACCACAACGCAGGGTCGCAGAATGGCAGGTGCCAGAAGTTTATGGCGCGCCAACGGCATGAAGGACGAACAAATGGGACGTCCACTGATAGCCGTTGTTAACTCCTTCACCCAATTTGTTCCGGGGCATGCCCACCTGCACCAAATCGGTCAGGACGTTAAAAAATTAATAGAAAAACAGGGCTGCTTTGCAGCTGAATTTAATACCATTGCCATCGACGATGGCATTGCCATGGGGCACGATGGCATGTTGTACTCTTTGCCATCGCGCGACTTAATCGCCGACAGTGTAGAGTATATGGTAAATGCCCATCAGGCAGATGCCATGATATGCATCAGCAACTGTGACAAAATAACACCGGGTATGTTAATGGCCGCCATGCGCCTGAACATCCCGGTTGTTTTTGTTTCGGGCGGACCCATGGAAGCCGGCAAACTGGAGGGTAAGGCATTGGATTTGGTCGACTCCATGGTGATGGCAGCCGACGATTCGGTATCCGACGAAGATGTTTTGGCCGTAGAACAAAACGCCTGTCCCACCTGCGGATCCTGCTCCGGTATGTTCACCGCCAACTCCATGAACTGTCTCAATGAGGCTTTGGGACTGGCACTGCCGGGCAATGGCACCATTGTGGCCACCCATGTCAACCGCAAGCAATTGTTTCAGGACGCCGCCCATCAGGTGGTTAAACTGGCCTATAAGTATTATCAGGATGGTGACACTTCGGTTTTACCCCGCAACATTGCCACCAAAAAAGCCTTTATGAACGCCATGACGCTGGACATAGCCATGGGCGGTTCCACCAACACGGTCCTTCACCTGCTGGCCATCGCACATGAAGCGCAGGTGCCTTTTACCATGGCGGACATTGATCAATTGTCGCGTAAGGTGCCGGTTTTGTGCAAGGTGGCCCCCAACAGCGACTACCACATCGAAGATGTGAACCGGGCAGGGGGCATCATGGGCATCCTGGCCGAACTCAATCGGGCCGGACTGTTGGATACCAGCGTTGGCAGAATTGATTTTCCCAATCTGGAAGCTGCTCTGGCAGCATTTGACATCATGGATCCGCAATGCACACCCAAGGCCAAAGACATTTACCAGAGTGCACCGGGTGGATTTATCAACCTGGTGATGGGTTCGCAAAAAGCGACCTACAGCAACCTGGATGCCGACCGAAAAGCTGGTTGCATCAGAGATATGGAGCACGCCTATTCGAAGGACGGCGGACTGGCCGTTCTGTTTGGCAACATTGCCCAGGACGGGTGCATCGTCAAAACAGCCGGGGTAGACGAGTCCATCTTCAACTTTAAAGGTGTGGCCAGGGTTTACGAGTCGCAGGACGATGCCTGCGACGGCATTCTTTCAGGAGAGGTCAAAGCAGGCGATGTGGTGTTCATCCGCTACGAAGGTCCCAAGGGCGGTCCGGGCATGCAGGAAATGCTGTACCCCACCTCCTATTTAAAATCACGCCAGCTGGGTGCCCAATGTGCCCTGGTGACCGATGGCCGTTTCTCCGGAGGAACTTCCGGACTTTCAATCGGACACGTTTCACCTGAAGCAGCGGCCGGTGGCAACATCGCCATTATTGAAGATGGAGATCCCGTAGAAATCAGCATCCCCCAGCGCTCCATCAACATCATGGTCAGCGACGAAACCATAAAAAACCGACAAGCCAGGGAAGAGGCCAAGGACAACCAGGCCTATCGACCCAAACAGCGCGAGCGTGCGGTTTCAAAAGCCCTCAGGGCCTATGCCAGCATGGTGACATCGGCAGACCGCGGAGCGGTGCGCCTCTTGCCCGGCGAAACAGAATAATGAATCAGTTAACAACCCCCTTTTAAGCATTATATTATGGAAACACAATCCCAAACAGCGATCAAAGGAAAAAGCCAGCAGGCGGTGAGAATGACAGGTGCCGACGCGCTGGTTAAGTCGCTTCAAATTGAAGGGACTAAAATACTATTCGGCTATCCCGGTGGTGCCATTATGCCGGTTTACGATGCCCTGTTTTCCGTCCAGGATGAGTTGCACCATGTGTTGGTCCGCCATGAACAGGGAGCCATACATGCCGCACAAGGTTTTGCCAGGGTAACGGGAGAAGTCGGTGTTGCCATTGTTACTTCCGGTCCGGGTGCCACCAATGCCGTTACCGGCATTGCCGATGCCATGATTGACTCCACCCCTCTGGTGGTCATCAGCGGACAGGTAGGCTCAACCCTTTTGGGTACCGATGCCTTTCAGGAGACCGACGTGGTTGGTGTTACCCAACCTATTACCAAATGGAACTATCAGGTAAAAAGAGCAGAAGATATACCTTATGCCATTGCCCGTGCCTTTTATATTGCCCGCAGCGGTCGACCGGGTCCCGTATTGATCGACATCACCAAAGATGCCCAGTTTGCCAGCTTTGATTACATCTACGAGCCGGTCACCCATATCCGCAGCTACAAGCCCATTCCCGAAGTGATCCGGCTCAGATTCAAGCAGCTACCCAACTGATTAACCTGGCCAAAAAGCCTTTGGCCTGGTAGGGCAAGGGGTTATTCTGGGCTCAGCCGAAAAAGAGTTGTTGGCCTTCCTTGAAAAATCAGGTATTCCGGCGGCATGGACCTTGCTGGGCTTATCGGCCATGCCAACAGATCATCCCCAAAACGTGGGTATGCTGGGCATGCACGGTAATTATGGACCCAATGTAAAGACCAATGACGCCGACTTGATCATAGCCATTGGGATGCGCTTTGACGACCGGGTAACGGGTGATTTAAAAACCTATGCGACCAACGCCAAAGTCATCCACCTGGAAATCGACGATGCCGAGATCAACAAGAACGTCCATGCCGATGTGCCCATTCTGGGCAACGTGAAGGAATCGCTGCCCATGCTGACCCAGAAAATAAGTGCCAACAAGCACGGGGACTGGTTGCAGGAGTTCCGGGCTTGTGACCGCATTGAGTTCGACCGCATCATCAACGAAGAACTGGCGCCCTCCAAACCGGGGATGACCATGGGAGAAGTCGTGCACAAAATATCGAACGCCTTTAACGACGATGCCATTATGGTAACCGACGTAGGCCAGCACCAAATGATGGGCAGTCGCTATTTCAAATTCAAGCAATCGCGCAGTGTGGTGACTTCCGGTGGTTTGGGCACCATGGGTTTTGGCCTGCCCGCTGCCATGGGTGCCAAATTGGGCGCCCCGGACCGCCCGGTTTGTCTCTTTGTGGGCGATGGTGGATTTCAGATGACCATTCAGGAATTGGGCACCATTTTTCAGACCAAGATACCGGTCAAAATCGTGCTTTTGAACAACAACTTTCTGGGCATGGTGCGCCAATGGCAGGAACTGTTTTTCGACAGCCGCTATGCGTCCACTGAATTGATCAATCCGGACTTCCAAACCATTGCCAAAGGTTACCATATTGAAGCCTTAAAAGTGACCGAAAGAGACAATCTGGAGGAAGCCATTCAAAAAATGGTGAACCATGAGGGCGCTTTTCTGTTAGAAGTAATTGTGGAAAAGGAAGGTAACGTATTCCCGATGGTTCCATCCGGCGCCTCTGTTTCAGATATCCGATTAGAATAACAGCTGTTCCCTTACAATGTTAACAATTTAGAAAAATGAGAATGAAACAAGAATTCACACTCAGCATATTCTCGGAGAACCAGGTTGGTTTGCTCAATCAGATCACCAACGTGTTTACCCGCAGGAGCCTCAACATCGAAAGCCTGACCACCTCTGAGTCGGCCATCGCAGGCATACACAAATTTACCATTGTGGTATTCAGCACCCGCGAAGAAATCGACAAGGTGGCCAAGCAAATCGAAAAGCGCATTGACGTCATCAAAGCCTTTGTCCTCACCGATGAGGACATCATTCACCAGGAAATAGCCTTGTACAAGGTGCCGACCAAAACCCTGCTGAATGGCAATGAGATAGAAAAGCTGGTGCGTCAGTACGGCGCCCGTATTCTGGAAATAACAGAAGAATACACCGTTATTGAAAAGACCGGCCACAAGCAGGAGACCCAGGAGTTGTTTGAAAAAATGGACCAATACGGGGTGGTGCAGTTTACCCGCTCCGGACGTATTGCCATTACCAAACTCAAGGCGGAGTTGCTCGACAACTATTTGAGAAAAATGGAAATGGACAAAAAAGTACTCAACTAAGGGTGGGCGCTAGCAAGTAAGAATCGATAAACTATTAAATTTATCCCATATCAATACAATTAACAAACACTATTATGGCTAAGATTAATTTCGGAGGAACCGAAGAAAATGTAGTAACAAGAGAAGAATTCCCATTGGAAAAAGCACGTGAGGTGCTTAAAGACGAAGTGATTGCAGTTATTGGTTACGGTGTTCAGGGCCCGGGTCAGGCACTTAACCTGAAAGACAATGGCTTTAACGTTATTGTTGGCCAGCGTCAGGACTCCAAGACCTGGGACAAGGCAGTGGCCGACGGCTGGGAGCCTGGCAAAACCCTTTTCCCCATTGAAGAGGCCCTGGACAAAGGAACCATCATTCAGTATCTATTGTCAGATGCCGGCCAGATTTCTGTTTGGCCCACTGTTCAGAAATACCTGAAGCCAGGTAAAGCCCTTTATTTCTCGCATGGTTTTGGTGCTACTTATAAAGAGCGTACCGGTATCATCCCTCCCAAAGATGTAGATGTTATTTTGGTAGCTCCTAAAGGATCAGGCACCAGCCTGCGTCGCATGTTCCTTGAAGGAAGAGGTTTGAATTCCAGCTACGCCATTTTCCAGGATGCCACCGGAAAAGCCAAAGACCGTGTAGTCGCTTTGGGTATTGGTGTTGGTAGTGGTTACCTTTTTGAAACCACCTTCCAAAGAGAGGTTTACAGTGACTTGACCGGCGAGCGTGGAACCCTGATGGGTGCCATCCAGGGTATTTTTGCCGCCCAGTATGAGGTTTTGAGAAAGAATGGTCACAGTCCCTCAGAAGCTTTCAACGAAACCGTTGAAGAACTGACCCAGAGTTTGATGCCTTTGGTGGCTGAGAACGGTATGGACTGGATGTATGCCAACTGCTCGACCACCGCTCAGCGGGGTGCATTGGACTGGTGGAAAAAATTCCGTGATGCCACCCTTCCGGTATTTAGCGATTTGTACAGCGAAGTGGCCAAAGGCAACGAGGCGCAGCGTTCGATCGACTCTAACAGCCAGTCGGACTACCGCGTAAAATTGGAAGCGGAATTAACCGAGCTCCGCGAATCGGAAATGTGGCGCGCAGGTGCGGCCGTTCGTCAGCTTCGTCCTGAAAACGACAAAAAATAGCCCCTCTTTTCAGGCTTAGCCTGAAAAAGACCGGTCATACAACTTGATAGCAACTATCTCTCACCCTTTAACAGGAAGGGGTTAAAGACTATTCAGGTATCTCATCCACAGGAAGACCTTTCTTCCTGTGGATGCCTTGACCGGCCTTATCATCTTACCCCAAAAACATTGGCCACTTATGGGCCCATTCAACAAATTTCATCCGGTTATCGCCGGACTAAAAGAGACAAACATGAGCAACAGAGTCTATATTTTCGACACTACCTTAAGGGATGGCGAACAAGTTCCCGGCTGCCAGCTGAATACCATTGAAAAAATTGAAGTGGCCAGACAGCTCGAAAAACTAGGCGTGGACGTTATAGAAGCCGGCTTTCCGGTCTCCAGTCCGGGCGATTTCAACTCTGTGGTGGAGATCTCCAAAGCGGTTTCCAACCCCACCATTTGCGCCTTAACAAGGGCCGTAAAAAAAGACATTGAAGTAGCGGCCGATGCCCTGCAATTTGCCAAAAGAGGTCGCATCCATACCGGTATTGGCACCTCCCCCTATCACATTTTCAACAAACTGAATTCCAATCCCGATGCCATCATTGAACGGGCTGTGGAAGCCGTTAAGTATGCCAAAAAGTTTGTAGAGGATGTGGAATTTTATGCCGAAGATGCGGGACGGTCCGACAATGAATACCTGGCACGGGTCATCGAAGCCGTTATTAAGGCCGGTGCCACCGTTGTCAATATCCCCGACACCACCGGCTATTGCCTGCCTTCAGAGTATGGCGAAAAAATTGCCTACCTGGTTAACCATGTGCCCAACATCGACAAGGCCATTATCTCCACCCATTGCCACAACGATTTGGGCATGGCCACGGCCAACTCCCTTTCCGGCATTATGAACGGCGCGCGTCAGGTGGAAGTCACCATGAACGGCATTGGCGAAAGAGCCGGCAATACAGCCCTGGAAGAGGTGGTGATGGCCCTGCGCTGTCACAAAGACCTGGAGTTTGATACCGGCATCGACTCGAAGCAAATCATGCGGACCAGCAACCTGGTCTCCACCCTTATGCGCATGCCCGTGCAGGCCAATAAGGCCATCGTGGGTCGCAATGCCTTTTCGCACTCTTCCGGCATTCATCAGGATGGCGTGTTAAAAAACCGCGAAAACTACGAGATCATCGATCCTGTGGAAGTAGGCGTCAAAGAGTCGTCCATTGTGCTGACCGCCCGCAGCGGACGGGCCGCACTGAAACACAGAATGACTGTGCTGGGCTACCAGTATGAGCCATCGGAACTGGACAACATCTACAACCGCTTTCTGGATTTGGCCGATAAGAAAAAGGACATTACCGACGAAGACCTGGAAATCCTCATTGGCAGCGAAAAGCAAGCCGGCAAAAAGCCCCTGCAACTGGTTTCATTGCAGGTGGTGAGTGGTAAATCGACCATTCCTACCGCCACCGTGCAGGTCAGCTTTAACGGCGATATATTCACCGAAACAGCCGCGGGCAACGGTCCCATCGATGCCGCCTTTACGGCTGTAAAAGCGCTGGTTAAACGACGTGTGCGCCTCGAGGAATTCCTGATTCAGGCCATAACCCGTGGAAGCGATGATCTGGGTAAGGTGCACGTGAAAATTGAACACAAGGGACAGCTCTATTATGGATTTGCGGCCCATACCGATATCGTCACCGCATCCGTGGAAGCCTTCCTCGATGCTTTGTCAAAAATTGAATAGTCTTTATTTCTAATACATAACCATTAAAACTTAAATATCTTGGCTGGAAAAACGCTTTTCGACAAAATCTGGGAGAAACATGTTGTGAACATTGTTGAAGGAGGACCCAGTGTATTGTATATCGATCGCCACTTAATACACGAGGTAACCAGTCCTCAGGCTTTCGCAGGTTTAAAAGAGAGAGGGATTAAAGTAGGTCGCCCCGAAAAAACGGTGGCCACGCCCGACCATAACATCCCCACCATGGAACAGCACCTGCCCATCCACGATGAGCTGAGTCGCTACCAGGTGAACAAATTAAAAGAGAACTGTGAGGCCAATGGCGTTCAGATGTATGGTTTAACACACCCGTACAACGGCATTGTGCATGTCATCGGACCAGAGTTGGGTCTGACCCGTCCGGGCATGACCATTGTTTGTGGCGACAGTCACACCTCTACGCACGGTGCCTTTGGCAGTATTGCTTTTGGTATTGGTACCAGCGAAGTGGAAATGGTACTGGCCACGCAGTGTCTGATGCAGTCGCGTCCCAAGACCATGCGCATCAATGTGGATGGCGAGCTCCACAAGGGGGTCACATCCAAAGACATCATTTTGTACATCATCGCTCAAATTTCCACCGGAGGGGCCACCGGCTACTTCGTTGAATTTGCCGGATCGGCCATTCGCAGTCTTTCCATGGAAGCCCGCATGACCATCTGTAACATGAGCATTGAAATGGGTGCCCGCGGTGGTATGATTGCCCCCGATGAAATCACCTTTGAATATGTCAAGGATCGTGAGTTTGCCCCTAAGGGTCAGGACTGGGAAAAGGCGGTGGCCGAATGGCGTCAGTTGCCGAGCGATGCCGATGCCGTATTCGATAAGGAATTGCATTTTAAAGCCGAAGACATTGAACCGATGATCACCTACGGAACCAACCCCGGTATGGGTATTGGCATCAGCGCCAACATCCCCAAGGTGGAAGACATCGACAAGTCCTCACAAAATTCCTTTAAGAAGTCGCTGCAATACATGGGATACAATCAGGACGAGCCCATGATTGGTAAAAAAGTAGACTACGTATTTGTGGGTAGCTGTACCAACGGTCGCATTGAAGATTTAAGGTCCTTCGCCGCCTTTGTAAAAGGCAAGAAAAAGGCCGACAACATCACGGCCTGGATCGTTCCGGGCAGTAAGCAGGTAGAGAAGCAAGCCATTGAAGAAGGTCTGCGCGACATTCTGGAAGAGGCCGGCTTTTTCCTGCGTCAACCAGGCTGTTCGGCCTGTCTGGCCATGAACGACGATAAAATTCCGGAAGGCCAGTATGCGGTTTCGACCTCCAACAGAAATTTCGAGGGCCGTCAGGGACCCGGTGCCCGCACCCTGCTGGCCAGTCCGCTCACCGCAGCTGCCACCGCCCTGAGTGGGGTCATCACCGACCCGCGCACCATGCTTTAAGCAGGCACGGGTTTCATCCATCAATTGCAAACAACCATCAAAAACAAGAACAATGCCCATAGATAAATTCATCACCTTAGAGTCCCCCTGTGTGCCGCTGCCCATTGAGAATGTGGACACCGACCAGATCATTCCGGCCCGTTTTTTAAAAGCCACCACCCGTGACGGGTTTGGCGACAATCTGTTTTGCGACTGGCGCTACGATAAAAACGGCGACCCAAAAGCGGATTTTGTATTGAACGACCCCACTTATTCGGGACAAATTCTGGTAGCCGGTAAAAACTTTGGCAGTGGATCAAGCCGCGAGCACGCGGCCTGGGCCATCGGCGGTTATGGCTTTAAAGCAGTGGTATCCAGCTTTTTTGCGGACATCTTCAAGAACAATGCCCTGAACAACGGTATTTTACCGGTTCAGATTTCGGATGCGTTTTTGGAGCAGATTTTTGAAGCCGTGGAAGCCGATCCCAAGACCATCATCAAAATTGATCTGGAAAACCAGACCATTTCGTTGCCGGCCAAGAACATCTCGGAGTCCTTCGACATTAATCCCTACAAAAAGAAATGTATGATTAATGGATACGACGACATCGACTACCTCTTCAGCATCAAGAATGAGATTGAAGCCTGGGAAGCGAAGAACTCTAATTAATCAATAAGCAGTTTTAAAAACCGTCTAAACAAACAGCTAATGACCCCCATAGAAGTAATGGATACCACACTGCGGGATGGAGAACAAACCACAGGCGTTTCATTTAGTGAGGCGGAAAAGCTGGCCATCGCCCGTTTACTGCTCGACGAGCTCAAGGTCAACCGCATTGAAGTGGCCTCGGCACGCGTGTCAGAGGGCGAATTTCGCTCCGTCAAACGCATAACGGAATGGGCGGGTAAAAACAACTGTCTGGAGAAGGTAGAAATACTGGGCTTTGTCGACCAGAACATATCCCTGGACTGGATTCAGGAAGCCGGTGGAAAGGTGGTTAACCTCCTGACCAAAGGCTCCCTGAAACATGTACTGGGACAACTCAAAAAAACGCCGGAAGAACACATGGCAGACATCCAACATGTGGTGGTGGAGGCTGAAAAACGCGGCATTACGGTCAATGTGTATCTGGAGGACTGGTCCAACGGCATGCTGAGTTCCCGCGACTACGTGTTTCAGATGGTGGATTTCCTGAGTCAAACCAAGGTGAAGCGCATCATGCTGCCCGATACGCTGGGGATTTTTAACCCCGACCAGGCCTTCGAAGCCTGTCAGGCCATGACGCAGCGCTATCCGGACGTCCACTTTGACTTTCACGCACACAACGACTATGATTTTTCGGTAGCCAATGTCTACATGGCTTTGAAGACAGGCGTTAAAGGGATACACACAACGGTGAACGGCTTGGGCGAAAGAGCCGGCAATGCACCTCTGGCAAGTGTTTTGGGCATGATGAACGACCACCTTAAGCTATCCAATACCCTGAATGAGGCCAAGCTCACGCACGTGTCTAAAATGGTGGAATCTTTCAGCGGGGTGCGCATCCCGGCCAACAAACCGTTGACCGGTGAATATGTCTTCACCCAATGCAGCGGCGTGCATGCCGATGGTGACAACAAAGACAATCTCTATTTTAACCAGTTGCTGCCCGAACGCTTTGGTCGGGTCCGGCGCTATGCGCTGGGTAAAACCTCCGGCAAGGCCAATATTCTTAAAAACCTGGAGGAACTGGGCATTGAACTGGCGCCGGAGGACATGAAGAAGGTCACCCAACGGGTGATTGAGTTGGGCGACAAGAAGGAATCGGTATCCACAGAGGATTTGCCCTACATTATTTCGGACGTGCTGAAAAATGGGGCTACCAAAGAGAACATCAAACTCCTGAATTACAGCCTCAATCTGGTGCGAAAGATGAAACCGGTCGCCAGCATTCGCATTCAAATCAACAAAAACATCTACTCCGAAACATCGGTGGGGGATGGTCAGTACGACGCTTTTATGAAGGCGCTCTGGATCATTTATGACCGACTGGGACGGGATCATCCGGTGTTGAGCGACTATTGGGTGTCGATACCTCCGGGCGGAAAGACCGATGCCCTGGTGGAGACCATCATTACCTGGGAATACAAAAACCAGGAGTTCAAGACCCGTGGTTTGGATGCCGACCAGACAGAGGCGGCCATTAAGGCCACCATTAAAATGCTCAACATCATCGAAAACGATGAGGTGAAATTCAAGGACTAACAATCAAATATCAAACCCTGTTTAAATATGAAGCTCAACATTGCAGTATTGGCCGGTGACGGCATCGGCCCGGAAGTCGTGGCCCAGGCCATCAAAGTCATCAACGCCGTAGGCGAGAAAAAAGGCCACCAAATAAGCTACCAGGAAGCCATCACTGGTGCCGCAGCCATCGACGAAGTGGGAGATCCCTATCCCGAAGCCACCCACAAAATTTGTATGGAGGCCGACGCCGTTTTGTTTGGCGCCATCGGACATCCCAAATTCGACAACGACCCAACGGCCAAAGTCCGCCCCGAGCAAGGCTTACTGCGCATGCGCAAGCAGTTGGGTCTATACGCCAATCTGCGTCCGGTAGAGACCTTTCCCTCACTCCTGCACAAATCGCCCCTGCGCCGGGATTTGGTCGAAGGTGCCGATTTCATGTGCATCCGTGAGCTGACCGGCGGCATTTATTTTGGTGAGAAAGGCCGTTCAGAGGATGGCAACACCGCCTTCGACAACTGCGTTTATACCCGTGAAGAAATTGAGCGCATTTTAAAACTGGGTTTTGAATATGCCATGAAGCGCCGGAAAAAACTAACGGTGGTCGACAAGGCCAACGTACTGGAAACCTCCCGCCTGTGGCGTCAGATTGCCCAGGAAATGGCGCCCGACTATCCGGAAGTGGAGACCCAGTACATGTTTGTGGACAATGCCGCCATGCAAATCATTCAGTGGCCCAAGAATTTTGATGTGATGGTCACCGAGAACATGTTTGGCGACATCCTCACCGATGAAGCTTCGGTCATCACCGGATCCATGGGCTTGCTGCCCTCGGCCTCCATAGGTCTGCACACCAGCGTATTCGAACCCATCCACGGTTCCTACCCACAGGCGGCCGGCAAAGACATCGCCAATCCCATTGCCACCGTGCTTTCCGCAGCCATGCTATTTGAGTATGCCTTCGACCTGAAAGAAGAAGGTCAGATGATACGAAAGGCGGTCAGTGCCTCTTTGGATGAAAACTTTGTCACCGAAGACATTGACAAGAGCCAGGCCAAAAAGACCTCTGAAGTGGGCGACTGGTTGGCGGCTTACATTAAAAAGAACAATTAGGCGGGAAACCTGTCCACGAGGGCCGAACCTTTGGACCATATCCTGTCCCTTTGATAAACCTGTTTCAATTTTAAGCCGGTCTCCTCTGGGAGTACCGGCTTTTATTTCTTAATAACACTTGTTTATCAGAATAGTAGCGCAATTATTAAAATCCCCTATCTTTGTCTATCAGGATAATCCCCCTGCGAAACACGCTGTTTTCATCCATTCCATCAAAGTTGAAAACCGGCTAAAATAGAAAAGCATGTCACGATTTTATGTTATTCTTATCACCACCACGCTGTTGTGGGCCTGCCAACCAACTGAAGACCAGCCAGTACTTTCCGGAGTGCTATGGGGGGGAGAAGGCAGTCGCATGGTCATCCGGTCTGCCTACGATACAGAACGGGTCAACGACACCCTGCTGATCGACCACCAGGGCGAATTTGTCTGGAACCCGGACACCGTCATTCCGGGATTCTATTTTCTGGAAAAAGGTCCCCACAATCATTTGGTGCTCATCTTTACCGGCCAAAACACCGTGCAGATAGACGCCCAATACATTAATTTTCCGAATAACGCCAAAGTCAGCGGCTCAAACCACGCCGAGGATTTTTCAAAGGTAGAAGCCATCCGTAATAACTGGCATCAGGCGCTTCAAAAAGCCACAACTGCCACCTCCGATTCCGGTTGGATTCCCACGCCAGGCGCGGTCCATCAACTAAAAGAACAACTCGATTCGGTCACCAACTTTTACCGGCAGGTCATTCTGGATGCCGCAAAGCCTCCTTTGGTCAGGATGTACGCCCTTTTGCAAACGGCGGGCCGGCATACCTTATTTGACCCCTGGGAAAACCGACAACTGTTTTATACCACCGACTCCCTGTTAGCATCCTATCAGTTTATGGAGGAAGTCGGGCGCTTTTCCGAAAAAGTTTCCCAATTAAAGGCCACAGAGCAATTGTCGAACAAACTGCGGCCCGGTGATGCCTTCCCCGAAATGATTCTGTCTATCGATCAGGCCGATACCATCACCGTCTCCCAACTAAGTGCTTCCCCCGTTTATATCGGCATCTATAATCCCTCGGACCCCGGTGAAAATGCCCTTCATGAGGAAAGTCTGACCCAATTGGTTCGCTTGCAATCGAGAGGTTTCCAGGTCGCTTTTTTGCTAACCGACTCGGCCACCATTGCCCAAAAGCACCCGCGCTTCCATTACCACAATTACCGCACAGGATTGCCGGGAAACATCCAGGAAGAATTGGGAATTGTGAGACAGCCCGCCAATTTCATACTGAATGAGTCGGGCATTATCGTGGCTAAAAATGTTTGGGGCAACAAGCTACAACAGATCGCTGAACAATTACTTCAAAAATAACGCTATCTTTGCAAACCATTAACATTTATAATTTACAACGCATCTTGCTATGAAGCAAATATTGAATCTGGTACTGGCTTTGACCCTTTTTGCCGGTTGTACACAACAAGACGAATTCATTGTAAAAGGTCAGATTGACAACGCAGAAACCGAAAAAATATACCTCTACCGTATGGATTTATCTCAGGATGTCCTCCTGGATAGTGCCACCATTAAACGGGATGGGTCCTTCAAAATGGAACAGCCCGGGTTACATGAACCCACCTTCTTCAAATTGTCCTTGTCGCCCAAACGGTTTATTACGCTTTTAGGAGACACAACCGAAGTTATAGAAGTCATCGGCCAGGAGGCGAAATTCTCCACCAACTACTCGGTAAGAAACTCCCTTGGATCCAAGCATGTTCAAATGCTTCAGGAAAAAATCACCCAATTACGGCAAGCGGTTGACAGCCTTATGGCTGTCTACAACCATTTATCAGCAGAAGAGCAAGTCCGGCAAATGGAGGCCATCAGCGGGGAATTGACAGATTTAATCGCCAACTATAAAACGGAAGTCGGTTCCTTCATCATGGATCACCCCAGGTCATTTGCCAGCTACTACGCCCTGTTTTTGACGCTCAGTGATGAGACCATGGTCATGAATATCATGGACAAAGAGGACCAGATCTATTTTTCCACCATTGCCACCAGTCTGAATTTGCTTTACCCCGAGTCCCCACGCGTGCGGCAACTATATGATCTGGTATTACAAGCCAAGGCAGAAGAACGCAAAGCCCGCTTAATGGATATCATCAACAATGCCGACGGCTCTGGTGCACCGGACCTATCGGTACCGGACATTCATGGAAAGGAGATCAGCCTGTCTTCTTTAAAAGGAAAAGTGGTACTGCTCTCCTTCTCTGCCTCTTGGGACAACGCTTCGGTCAGGGAAGATCAAAAGCTTAAGCCGATCTACCAAAAATACAAGAACCGGGGTTTTGAAATATATCAGGTGGGCTTGGAACGAAGCAAGGTTTTATGGGAAAATGCCCTGCTCCAAAACGAAATCCCATGGATCAGTGTCTCTGACCTGAACTATACAGAATCCAGGGCGGCACGCACCTACAATATCCAGAAATTGCCCGCCAATTATCTGATTAGTCGCGAAGGCGAAATCATTGGCAAGGATCTTTTTGGAGCCCGCTTAGAAGAAAAGCTAAAAGAGGTATTATAGGCTCATTTCTGAACATTTAATGGGCTAACTCGTTTAAAATACGAGGCATGTTAAGTTTATTTTGTTTGGAAAATATGCTGAAAAACAGATATCTTTGACCCTTCAAAAAAACAGACAATTTGAGCAGACAATTTGGTACCAGGTAAAAAAATATATTTCGCATCGGATGTGCATTTGGGCGCACCAACCATCAACGACCACCGCACCCACGAAAAGCGCTTCGTTAATTGGTTGAACAGCATTCAGCCCACCGCCTCCGAAATTTATTTGATGGGAGATATATTTGACTTCTGGTTTGAATATAAAAAAGCGATTCCAAAAGGGTATAGCCGCTTTTTGGGTAAGTTGTGTGAATTAACAGATGCAGGTATTGCGGTGCACTTTTTCACCGGCAATCACGATATTTGGGTTTTTGACTATCTGCCAGCAGAAACAGGCATTCAGGTTTACCGAAAACCACTTATCAAAGAAATGAACGGCCAACGCTTTTTTTTGGCACACGGTGATGGACTAACCCCTTATGAGCAATCATACAACAGATTAAAAGCCCTATTTACCAACAAGCTGGCACAAAAGTTGTTCCGTTTCATTCATCCCGACATCGGCATATGGCTGGCCACCTACTGGTCGCGCAAAAGCCGTGAACAGAACAAGGACAAACACGGGGTTCAGTATCAGGACGAAGAAAAAGAGTGGCTGGTGTTGTGGACCAAAGAGTTGCTCAAAAACGAACATTATGACTATTTTATTTTTGGACACCGACATATGGCCAAAACCATTCCGTTGAACGAGCAATCAAAACTTATATATTTGGGAGACTGGATTACGCATTTTTCTTATGGAGAATGGGATGGTTCAGAATTCCACCTAAAATTTTATAAAGATTAGTATCAATTCTTGACAAGTAAAGCATGTGTGCAAAACAATCTATTTATGCAGTAATAACTGGTTCAGGTAGTTACATACCACCTGTAGTAGTTAAAAATTCAGAATTTGAGAACAACATCTTCATGAATGAGGATGGTTCACGAATTGAAACGCCTGGAAAGGAAATTACCGATAAATTTGAGCAGATTACCGACATTATTGAACGTCGGGTGGCGCCTGAGGGAGTGGTCACTTCGGATATGGCGACTTATGCCGCCGAAGAAGCCATCAATACGGCCGGTATCGACAAAGAAAAACTGGATTACATAATAGTTGCCCATAACCTGGGTGATATGAAAAAGGGTTCCCTCTATCCGGATATCCTCCCACCTGGCTTCCCGGGTAAAAGCAAATTGGGAATAAAAAATCCCAATGCCGTTGCTTACGATATGACCTTTGGGTGCCCGGGCTGGACACAGGCCATGATTCAGGCCAACTATTACATTAAATCAGGCGATGCTAAAAAAGTGCTGGTCATAGGGGCCGATACGGTGAGTCGTTCGGTGGATCCTCACGACCGGGACATCATGATTTTTGCGGACGGAGCCAGTGCCACCATTTTGGAAGCCCGTGAAAGTGAGGAGCCGGTGGGCATGCTCAAGCACATAGCGCGGACAGACACGGCCGACTATCTGGATTTGCTTCAAATGGGTCCTTCCTATAATCCGGAGCAGGACGGCATCTATTTAAAAATGCTGGGGCGCAAGCTCTACAATTACGCACTGACTTACGTGCCACTGGTCGCTCAGCAGTGTCTCACCAAAAACGACATGCAGCTTCAGGACGTTAAAAAAGTACTCATTCATCAGGCCAACGCTAAAATGGATGAAGCCATCCTTAAGCGCATTTTCCGCTTATACGGAGAAAAAGAGGTGGATCTCAATGTGATGCCCATGACCATCCGTACCTTGGGTAACAGCAGTGTGGCAACGGTCCCCACCCTTTACGACCTTATTGTAAAAGGGCAGCTGAAAGGACATGAACTGCAGTCGGGAGACAATGTCATGATGACTTCTGTCGGCGCCGGCATGAACATCAATGCCTTTATGTACAAAATGCCCTAAAGGCATTTTTCAACCATTGTATGAAAAGCATCAGGCCCCAGGTCTGGTGCTTTTTTGGTTTAAATGGCTTATTTCCATTTCTCAGGTAAAATCAGCCCACCTATGGCCGTAGCTACCAAGCCAAAGGGATACATAACAGAAAAAAGTAAATGTTTGAGAAACGAATACCGCACATCAAAGAGTCGGCGGCCTTGTCGCAAGAGAAAATAATCGGCCGCGACCTTTAACAAAAAAGCCAGACCAAACATCCGGAAAGGCATCCCGGTAAGCATCCAGAAGGCCAACAAAAGTAACAACCATAGATTGGCCATAAACACAATAACGGCCAAGGCAATGGCGGCCGCATCCTTATAAGACGTGCTTTTACCGCCCCAGCGCATGCGCTGACGCAGGAATGCACCGACCGACCCGCTGGTAGAGGTTTCTACCAGAGCTGAGGGGTGCCTCAGAAAGCAAATTTTTTTATGCAGTTTCTTAAAGGCATGCAATAAAAAAACATCATCTCCGGATGCCACATCGGTACCTGAAGAATGCGGCACCGCTTCTTCCCAAACAGACTTTTTAAACGCCAAATTGGCCCCGCTGCAAAAGACAGGGAAACCAAGCATCGCTGCAGCCGCCCCACTCATTTGCAAAGCCCAATAATCCACCGATTCAAAACGGCTCAAAAAAGACCCGGAAGACCGCATCTTCACGGGACCAATCAACATATCCGCCTCCCATTGACCAAAACCATCCATCAGGGTCTTCAGCCATCCACGGTGTGGCACACAATCGGCATCCAGGGTGACAATCAAGGGCCCCTTGGCACAAGCGATGCCTTCCTTTAAGGCCGATTTCTTACCCTGGCCCTGGGCATCGATCCGTCTAAGTGATCCCTTAAAAAGATTTTGACCGGACAGCCAATTCTCCCCTCCATCCTCCGAGTGATCATTAACAGCAATCACTTCAAACAGATGGCTGCTCAGATTCTGTTGTCCCAGTGCCGCCAGAAGGGCGGGCAAGGTCTTTGCCTCATTTCTATACGGAACAATCACACTGATAAAAGAGGTTTGAGTGCTTTTAAATACTGATAGTCTGTGTTTCTTTCGTTGCCAGGCCATGGTAAAAAGAAGAATCACCACGGCATAAGTACCCACGAAAAAGATGCCAAGCGCGCCTACAGAAAGGAAACTAAAAAAGGGGTCAACAAGGACAGCCATTGGTCGGGGATTACTTCACGGTAAGCGAAAGTACCCAGTTTTCCATTTGCAACTCATTCAGCAGTTCTTCCTGACGCTGCAAAGCCTTATTCACAGAAGGATACCACTCTACACTCAACAAGTATCTGCCTTCATAGGGCAGAATGGAGCGGTCTCGTAGCCCTTGCCCAACAGTGTATTCATCTGCTCCTGCGCCTTGGCTTCATCCCTAAAACTGCCGACAATGATATGGTGCTGACGCGTGGAAACAACAACAGGTTCTTCCACCACCTCCTCTTCCACAAAACCGATTTCCTCTTCAGCTGGCGGCTCCTCTGTTATTTCGGGAACGTCCACCTGCTCGGTTTCAGCGGCTTCCTGCTTAGCCCGGTTTTTAAACTCATCAAACACGCCTGTGAAAAACCAAAGCGTAGACCCTACCAGTAACAACAGAATTAGAAGGATCAAAACAATGAGTCCTACAGGTCCCTTTCGATCCTCTTTCTTGATATAAACATGGTCTTCTGACGCGGGCCGTTCCGGTATATCTTTGGTGGAATGGTCCACTTCCTGCAGGGAGGGAATACCGGCCATCGCCGACCCGGCGGAATAAGGAGCAGGTTCATCCATTGTTCTATGATTGCGGTCCTCCTGAGCCGGTGGCGGAGGCGTATTTGAAGGCACCTCTTCGACCCCGGAGGGATCCAGATCCAGTAAATCCCCGTCATCACTACCGCGGTTCACCTGAGTGCCCGCGGAAGTCAGAGGCGCTTCATCCTGAGGGCCTTCATCCTCATCCGCCAGAACTTGCTCAAACCGCAAAACACCACTATCGTCCTTGGTAAAGCGACCAATACCCTCAATCTCAAAGAGGCCCTTTTCATCCAGTGTATGATTGATCCGGGCCACATAATCCTCGACCTTTTGAGCGGCCGTGGCAGAGTCCACACCCTCAACGGCACATATATGGCTGATCAGAAGGCCATCATTAAAACTCAAAAAATTATTGAATAAAATATTTTGTCCCTTTTCCCGGGAGACAATGAATGCCCCGAAATTGGGAATGATAATCCGGTTGTTTTCTCTAATTAATTCCAGTAGGTAATTTTCCATAAAACAGCTATTTTGGAAGAACAGATTTAGCACCATCCAATTAATCTGTTAAAGATAAATAGTTTTTTATGGAAAAAGCACAACAGATGTACGGAATTTTCAACGACTTAGCATCATGACCAAAAAGAATGCCCGAACAAAACGTTCGGGCACTCCATCCATTAAAAGAAATCCTTTTAATTTATCCAAAAAGGCTATGGTCGTGAGATGATCCTCTATTTTAACATGGCCACCACCTTGTCAAATACAGCCTCTCCCGTGAAACCAAATTGTTGGTCCAATACATCGTAAGGTGCTGAATAACCAAAGTGATCCAAACCGGCCACGATACCATCGGCACCCACCAGACCTTCAAGGTTCACAGGTAATCCGGCGGTCAGGCCAAATTTAGGTGTTCCGGGTAAAAGCACCTCATCCTGATAAGCTTTGGGCTGATTGCGGAACAAACCTTCGGATGGAACAGAAATAATCTGAACTTTAAGTCCCTTCTTCTCGCGTAACAGTTTGGCACCTTCTACCAAAGTAGAGACTTCAGAGCCATTGGCTACCAAAACAACATCTACCTTTGGCGTATCCTTCTCCACAATGTAAGCCCCCTTCATCGACTGAAGCGCTTGCTCATAAGTACTGCCTGGTAAATTGGTAATATTCTGACGCGACAAGATCAAAGCTGTAGGCGTTTTGACATTTTCAAGGGCCATTTGCCAGGCCACAGTGGTTTCCTCAGCATCGGCCGGACGGATGACCAGCATGCTGTTTTCGCCCTTGTGATTCTTGAGTTTTTCCATCAAACGAATTTGCGCTTCCTGTTCAACCGGCTGGTGCGTAGGTCCATCTTCACCTACCCGGAAGGCATCGTGCGTCCAGACATATTTCACCGGCAATTCCATTAAAGCGGCCAAACGGACGGCCGGCTTCATGTAATCACTGAAAACAAAGAAGGTTCCGCAAACAGGAATCACACCACCATGCAAGGCCATACCGTTGGCAATGGCGGCCATGGTCAATTCAGAAACACCCGCTTGAAAGAAAGATCCTGAAAAATCTCCTTTGGCAAAGGCCGTGGTCTTCTTCAAAAACCCATCCGTCTTGTCAGAGTTGGCCAAATCGGCCGACATAACAATCATATTTTCAACTTTTCCCGCAAATTCTCCCAATACCGTAGCAGAAGAAGCACGTGAAGCATTGTTGGCTTTTTGTACAATGGCAGAAAAATCAAAGTTGGGTGCCTGGTTGGAAAAGAAGGTCTTCAACTTGGCGGCCTGCTCGGGGTGCTTAGCTTCCCAAATGCTTTGTTCACTTTTTCTTTCGGCCACAAAAGCGGCTTTCTCAGCGTTTACTTTGGCGTAATACTCTGCCACTTCAGGGAAAATCACAAAAGGATTCTCCGGATCGCCACCTAATTTTTTAACCGTGGCACCAAAATCGGCACCGGCAGCTCCCAGGGGCTGACCGTGCGTGCTTACCTGACGTTCAAACGTACTACCATCGGTTTTAACAGCACCTTTACCCATAATAGTTTTACCAATAATCAGGAAGGGCTTCTCTTTCTCCGCATTGGCTTCTTTGAGCGCAGCGCGAATCTCATCATGGTTTTGTCCATCAATGGTCTTAACGGCCCAACCCCAGGCTTCGTATTTCTTAGCCGTATCTTCGATGGTAACCGCACTGGTCTCCGTGGACAGCTGAATGTCATTGCTGTCATAAAACATGATCAGATTATTCAGACCCAGGTATCCGGCAATACGACCAGCACCCTGTGAAATTTCTTCCTGAACACCACCGTCAGAAATAAAAGTATAAATCTTATGCGTCATCCATTCACCAAAACGGGCACTCAGAAAACGCTCAGTTATGGCTGCACCAACCGCCATGGTATGTCCCTGCCCCAGCGGACCGGAAGTATTCTCCACGCCTCTGTCTAAATCCTTTTCAGGGTGACCGGGCGTGCAACTGCTCCACTGACGGAAGTTGGATAAATCTTCCATGTTGAAAGTACCCGTAAGGGCTAAAATGGAATATAACATGGGCGACATGTGGCCCGGGTCCAAAAAGAAGCGGTCCCTGTTGGCCCAGCTCCTGTCATTGGGATCATAATTCAGAAATTCAGAAAAAAGGATGTGGATATAATCAGCTCCACCCATGGCACCACCAGGGTGACCAGATTTGGCTTTCTCTACCATGGCCGCTGACAATATTCGAATATTATCCGCAGCTTTCATTGAAATGTCTTTACTCATAACTAGTGGCAATTATTAAGATTTGTTGTTAAATTATTTTAATATCTTTAAGGTCCGTTTCCGGCCATGCTCCGGCAAACATCCTGATTCACAATACAGGAAAGAGCAGAACACAAAAGTAGTTATTTTTTTTTGATTTGCTAAAACCGGTACCGCAACTAATGACCTGATTCAACCCTGTTCACCGGCCGATATTAGCAGCCATCCAACATTCATCACCGGCATCTGCCGGACGATAAAAAAGCAATAAATAAGGCATAAAAACAAGCGATGACAAAGATAGCAATTTTAAAAAGTAATAAATACTTTTATGTGATATTTTACCTTCCCCCCGAAACGAACATAAAAATAAGATCCAGTCAGGAATCCACTCAATAACCAATTAAGTATGAAGATAGTTGCAGACGACAAAATTCCCACCCTGAAAGGGGTATTTGAACCTTACGCAGAAATCACCTATATACCGGGGAACAGCATATCCAAAGAGGATCTTAAAAACACCGATGCTCTGATTGTCAGAACCCGGACCAAATGCCACCAGGCCCTGCTGGAAGACACCCCGGTAAAAATGGTGGCCACCGCCACCATTGGCACAGACCATCTCGACGTTCCCTGGCTGGAGCAGGCAGGCATCAAATGGTGCAATGCACCGGGTTGCAATTCAGGGTCGGTCCGGCAATACATCGCCTCAGTTTTAGCCCATCTGATTCTGGAAGGTATGGTTCCCGCAGCCACCACGATAGGCATCGTGGGTGTAGGCATGGTGGGTAAAAAGGTGGCCCAGCTGGCCCATGCCCTGGGTTTTAAAGTATTGCTCAACGATCCGCCACGACAAAGAATGGAAAAAAGTGACCAGTTTTGTGATCTGAGTTATTTATTGAAGCACGCAGACATTGTTACCTTCCATACTCCGCTCAATAAGCGGGGCCAGGATGCCACCTTCCACCTGTTTAACAAAGACACCCTTCGTCAGTTGAAAAAAGGTGCCATCGTGATTAATTCCTCCAGGGGGGAAGTAACGGATACCCGGACCCTACTTCGGGGAATGGACAATGGACATTTAGCCAGAGTTGTTTTGGATGTATGGGAAAGTGAGCCCGACATACACCATGACCTGCACCAGAAAGTCTGGTTGGGAACCCCTCACATTGCCGGCTATTCAGTGGACGGCAAAGCCAACGGTTCCATCATGACCATTCACGCCATAGCCAAAGAATTTGACCTGCCATTGACCCAATGGCAACCTCAAACGCTACCCATGCCGGAGAATCCTTTTATTTACCTGGAAGCCACAGATGAACCCGGTTACATCACTGCGGCCAAGGCCATTCTAAAGACTTACAATGTATCAGAAGACGATGCGCGCCTGAGAGAAAACCCCCAAAATTTTGAGAAGCAGCGCGGCAGTTATCCTGTAAGGCGGGAATTTCATAAATGGACGGTAGTGCCCCACGCCCAAACAAACTCTGAAACCAGACAAATTTTGAAAGATCTGGGCTTTATCCTAAAATAAGGACCTAGATAAGTACCGAAGCAAACACGATTAAAAACCCCCATAAAAAGCCGGCATAAACCTGTGCCGGTTGGTGGGCCCCTAAATACAGCCGGGCCGAAGCAGTAATACCTGACGCCAGGAACAGGAGGAAAATCAGCAGGGTTAAATCGATTCCAAAACGAAAAGCCAGAGCCATGACAGCGCCGGCTACTCCGCCTATGCCGATGGTATGCAGACTAATTTTCCAAAACAAGGTCACCACTACCGCAGAAAGTACCGCTACCAAAGAAGCCAGCATAAAACTGCCTATAACTCCGGACACGCCCAGCTTCTTAAGCAGGAGATACCCCATATAATAGAAAAAGCCGGTAAAAAAAACGGGCAGCACCCGTTCACGGGCACTTTCCATCTGAAAACTTTTGATGACGCCGAACTGATACAATAAAGGCAACAGTGAAAGGGGTAAGAGACAAGTGGTCAGAAAAACAGTAATATAAATAATACGTTTGGCTTCAAAGGGCATAAAAGAAACATGTGTGCCCGCCTGAAAAATCACAAACACCCCCAGAGTAGGCATCAACATGGGATGAAATAAAATGGATACGATCTTGCTGAATAATTTCATCTATCTCTTTTAGGCTGTTTAAAGCTCCTTCCTCAACCGGGCGACCGGAATATTCAATTGCTCGCGGTATTTGGCCACGGTTCTCCGGGCAATATTGTAGGATTTCTCTTTTAAAATAAGTGCCAGTTTGTCATCGGTCAGCGGCCGCTTTTTATCTTCATTGGATATGCACTCCTCCAGAATTTTTTTGATCTCCCGGGTGGACACCTCTTCTCCGGAATCTGTTTGCAAGCCCTCCGAGAAAAAGTATTTTAACGGAAATATCCCAAAATGGGTCTGTATGTATTTGCTGTTGGACACCCGGGAAATGGTGGAAATATCCAGATCTGTTTTATCGGCTATATCCTTCAGAATCATGGGATGCAACATCATTTCATCCCCCTCTATAAAGTAGTCTTTCTGGTACTCGAGAATGGCCTCCATGACCGTCATCAATGTGTTTTGACGCTGACGAATGGCATCGATGAACCATTTGGCAGAGTCCAGTTTCTGCTTGACAAACATGACGGCTTCTTTCTGATCCTTGCTTTGATTCTTCTTATTGGATTGGTAATCCGTTAACATTTCAGAATAGGTGTGACTGACGCGCAATTCAGGTAAATTCCGGCCATTGAGACTCAACTGAAACTGACCATCCTCCACCTCCAGAATAAAATCCGGCATGATGTGCTGCACCGTTTTACTCATCGGATTACTATAGGAGCCCCCCGGCTTTGGGTTCAGCTTAAGAATTTCATCAATGGCATCCTTCAGTTCATCGTCATCCAGATGCAATCTTCTGGCAATTTTATCGTAGTGCTTTCGGGTGAACTCTTCAAAGTGATTTTTTAAAATGAGATAGGCATTTTCAGCGGACCTGGCTTCCTGACTGCGGCGTTTCATCTGTAAAATCAGGCACTCCTGTAAATCTCTGGCACCCACGCCTGGCGGGTCAAAGTCGTGAATCACCTCCAACACTTCCAAAGCCTCCTTTTCATCGATTTCCATGTTTTGAGAAAAGGCCAGATCATCCACGATCTCATCAATTTCCCGGCGCAGATAACCATCCTCATCAATATTGCCGATGATATAATCCGCAATACTACGCTGGCGGTCTGTCATGATGCGCAACCCCAGCTGATCAATCAAAAACTCATGAAAAGTGGTCCCGTTGGAAAAAGGAATATCCTCGTGCTTATCGTCCCTGGAATAATTGCGCGATTGCAATTTATAAGAAGGAATGTCATCGTTCTGGATATAATCGTCGATGGAGAATTCCTCTTTTTCCACATCGTTTTCCGGTGTTTCCGGCTCATCTCCGTAATCATCACTGCTGGACGGGCTATCGCCGGCATACTCCAGCACAGGGTTTACCTCCATCTCCTCCTTGATACGCTGTTCAAGTTGAGCAGTAGGAATTTCCAAAAGCTTGATCACCTGTATTTGCAAAGGTGAAAGTTTCTGAAGCAATTTTTGTTGTAAACTCTGTTTTAACATATCCTTCCCATCATTAAAATGACTTTTTCAATCAGTAGTGGTTAACCAATCAAACAAGCACCATTACAGCAAAAATACAGATATTTCCCCAATATTGAAACAGCTTGATTCCAATAGGTGAGAAAATGATACGCTTTTCAGCTCTCCCCAAGGAAAAAATTTTACAAAGGATCCACATCCGCCACAACCACCACGTAGCGCCAGGGTGGATGCGCAATAATCCGGTTGATACAGTCCTGCATGAGGTCTTTGGCTTTTACCGGAGAAGCCGTCCGTTCCAACTTCAGCATAATTTTTTGCAAATGATGGTCCTGAATTTTTGAAACAGGCGGCTCTTGCGGACCCAAAACCCGGCTGCCAAAAACGGCCCTCAGGTGCGCAGCCAAAGCATTGGCGGCCTGATTCACGGTGGGCCGGTTTTTGTGCTTAATGGTTAAATGAATCAAACGGTAAAAGGGTGGATATTTGAACTGCTCACGTTCGGCAATTTGCTGTTCGTAAAACCCGGAAAAGTTGTTATTACGGACAAACTGGATGACCGGATGTTCCGGATCCCCTGTTTGAAGGACCACCGTGCCCCGTCGGTTTTTTCGTCCCGCCCGGCCACTCACCTGGGCCATCATCTGAAAACTGCGCTCAAAAGCTCTGAAATCGGGATTGTTGAGCATACTGTCGGCATTTAAAATACCCACCAGACTCACCCGGTCAAAATCAAGTCCCTTGGTCACCATTTGGGTGCCCACCAAAATGTCCAGTTTCCCCTGTTCAAAACTTCCGATAATGTTTTCATAGCCCTTTTTCGAGCGGGTGGTGTCATAGTCCATGCGCGCCACGCCGGCCCCGGGGAAAAGGGCCTGAATATCCTCTTCTATTTTTTGGGTTCCAAACCCCTTTAACTGCATGGCCGGACTCTCACAGGCCTGACAGGTGGTATAATTGGGAACGGAATAGCCGCAATAATGACACACCAGATGATGGATGTGCTTGTGGTAAGTCATGCTGACATCACAATGCTGACACTTGGGAATCCAACCACAGGCGGTGCATTCCAAATAGGGGGCAAAGCCCCGCCTGTTTTGAAAAAGAATGATTTGTTCCTTTCGCTCCAGGGCCTTGGTCATATAATCCACCAACTGCGGTGTGAAGTGCGACTGCATCATTTTTCTCCGCTGTGCCTCCCGGGTATTGACCACCACAATTTCCGGCATTTGCATCCCCTCAAATCGTGTGGCCAACTGGACCAAAACGAACTTGTTACTTTTAGCATTGTAGTAACTCTCCAGCGAAGGCGTGGCCGTGCCCAGCAAAACCTGGGCTTTATAGCGCTTGCCCATAATCATGGCCACATCCCGGGCATGGTAGCGGGGCGCCGGGTCATACTGCTTAAAAGAATTTTCGTGTTCCTCGTCCACAATGATCAATTTCAGGTGCTTGAAAGGAAGAAAAACAGCCGACCGCACCCCCAAAATCACTTTGTAACTTTTCTGACTCAGCAAATTGTTCCACACCTCCACCCGTTCATCATCCGAAAAACGGGAATGATAAATGCCCAGATCGTTTCCAAAATGAGCCTTCAGGCGGGTCGTTATCTGCGTCGTCAAAGCAATTTCAGGTAAGAGATACAGCGCCTGTTGTCCTTTTTGAATCACCTCCTCAATCAAATGGATGTACAACTCGGTCTTTCCACTGGAGGTAACGCCATGCAGCAAAACCGGCTTGCCTTCGGCAAAGCCGTTCTTCACCTCTTGCAGGGCCGTTGCCTGTTCGGTGGACAAGCTCTTTTTTTCGATCACCACCTGATCCTCCAGGTTTAATCTGGATACCTCCCGCTTTTCCTGAGTCAGGTAATGCTTCCTGACCAACTCATTCAGGGCATTGGGGGCACCTTCCACCGCTGCCAATAATTCCGTTCGCCCGACCAGCCGACCCGCCACAGCTTTTTCAACACCACCAGCCTGCTGCAGGAAGGTCATCAATAGCTGCAACTGCTTTGGCGCACGCGCCAATTGATCAAAAACCGTTTTCAAAGCTTCTTCACTGCGTACCTCCGCATGCAGCGAAAGGACCGATTCGGTTTTGGGACGAAATGCAGCGCTAAGCTGTTCATTGACAAACAGGGCCTGCAGCTCTATTAAATCCTTTATCAGGCCATAACTGTTTTTGAGCCCTGTAACCTCATTGATCTGATGGATGGTCGTATGCTTTTTGTGACTCAAAAAATCAAGCAGGGCCAGGGCCCGTTCAGGCAAGTCCAGAGAAGCCTCAAAATCCGGATTATAGAAAACGCGTGTTTCACTCTCCAGTTTCAAACCCGACGGCAGAGCCGCTTTATAGACCTCTCCAATGGTACACTGATAATAATCCGCCATCCATTGCCACAACGCCAGTTGTTCTTCGGTCACCACTGCCTGGCTATCGAGGACCGATTGTATGGGCTTGGTTTCATAGGCCTCCGGGGCCTGGGTGTGAATACCAAAAACGAGGCCCGACATCAGCTTCTTTTTTCCAAAAGAAACCACCACCCGTTGGCCCTTAGCCAAAGTGGACCTGAACGCTTCAGGAACACTATAGGTAAACAATTTAGGCAAGGGCACCGGCAACACGATATCAGCAAACATTTGAGGCATACTTCAACTCCTTTTAGCAAAATGTAAAGATACTAAATGGTATGAAGAAGCCATTTGTTTTTGATTTTGGAAATGGTTTTTATCCACCTTCATCCCAAAAAGTAGTCCGTTCCTGTAAATGAACGCCATTCCCATACGTGCAGGCAGCCCTTGGATTGTCCTATACCTAAATACGATTGGGACAGAATCTTAGCGTCAGATTAAACAGTTTCTTAATATTGTATTGACATTCGGCTGACGGCTTCTGACTATTTTTACCCCAAACAAAATAGTTCATTCAAACGTTTAGCGAGAAATGTCCACACAGGAATTTAACAACCCAAACACCATGATGAACCCTGACATTGAAAAACACCTGTCGGTCGGCAACCTGCTGATGGAGGAAGAAATGGACACCCAGGTCCTTCAAATGTGGTCAAAAAAAGAAATCATCGCAGGCCGGTTTTACCAAACCGGCTTTGAGACCATTCATTTTGAACAGGATAAAAACTTTGCGCTTGAAACGGTCTTATCCTCTGTGATTCATTGGGATAAGGCTTTACTCGTTCTGAACTCCGGCGTAACTGATTTAAACTTCAACGCCTTATCGGTGTTCTTTGATATCATCCATCACCCATCCGATCATCTGGATTTTCCGGTCATTGAGCAATACCTGCACACCCAGCACAGTTTAACCCACGTCCTGCTCAATTTGTCAGACACCGAAACATTGTCGGATAGCGATCTGGAACAACTCTTACAATTAATCAACCGCCGCAAACTGACCTTAATCGTCAACTGCGATTCTCAGGTACACGGCCTTAACGACCGGTTTATGGGAGCCATTGACTTCATGGTCGGAAAAATTCAGCATCAACGATCTTTTGTCATTGCCCGACGGAGCAAACTGGTACAGGCCGAAGGTAATTCCCGCAACCTGAACAAGGACTTATACGCCTACTGGCAATGGAGCGTGCGTCACCGCAACGCCATTATTGAGCCCATGTGTGGTTAAAAAAACACTTTTAACAATCTGTTAGCGTTAGGCTTACATTCAATTCTCATTGCTGTTGTATTCTTGTAGGGTCGTTCATAGTAGTTATGAACAGACCAATAAGATATAACCAATTCAAGCATGATGCCATTCAATGAGAAGCCCAAACGCCCGGTCAAAGCAGTTGTGATTTCTGACGTCCATCTGGGGACTTACGCCAGCAAGGCCAGACAACTGAACACTTATCTAAAAAACATCCATCCGGAGATTCTGGTACTTAACGGCGACATCATCGACGCCTGGCAGTTTAGCCGAAACTATTTTCCTGTTGACCACATCAAATTGCTGCGGCAATTTCTAAAAATGATGGAGGCAGGCACCAAAATCTACTACATGGCCGGCAACCACGATGAAATGATGCGGCGCTTTGCCGGTATATCGATGGGCGACTTCACCATTCTCAACAAAGTTGTCCTTCATCTGGATGGCACCAAAACCTGGATCTTTCATGGCGATGTATTCGATGGCTACATGCACCGGGTGAAGTGGCTCGCCAAACTTGGCGCCAAAGGCTATGGCATCCTCACCATTACCAACAAAAGCCTCGACTTTCTCTTAAAGTTGATGGGAAAGAAACGTATGCTTATCTCCAAAAAACTCAAAACCAGGACCAATGGCAGCCAAAACGAAATAACCCGTTTTGAAAAAACCGTTTCAGACCTGGCCATATCCAAAGGCTATCAATATGCCATTTGTGGTCATGTGCACCGCGTAGATAAAAAACGAATCAGCAACGAAAAAGGCAGTGTGACCTACCTCAATTCGGGAGATTGGGTAGAGAACATGAGCTCCCTGGAATACTATGATAAGGACTGGCATGTGAAATACTGGGATCCGGTGGTGGACAAGGCCAAAGAAGAATCACCTGCCGATGAATACTATGCCAAGCCTTCGAAGACTTTGTTCCTAAAAGTCTTCCGAGAAGTAATTGGCAGCTAATCTATGGTAAGAAAACACCAAATACTACGTTATTCTCGTTTTTGAAACAGTCATTTACGAAATGTAAACTCCTTGGTTTCAAAAACTTCGAAACCTTGTCTTTGACGCCTTTTTATCCAAAACTGAATCTCTATCTGATTTCTTAATTTTCTAGTTACAAAAAGACTTCGAAGAAGTAGGCGGCGAGTATGAGATAAACAAACATCCCCGAAATATCATTGAGCGTGGTAATAAAAGGCCCTGTCGCCAATGCAGGGTCAATTTTCATGCGGTTGAGCAGTAAGGGCAAAAAGGTACCGAACAAAGAGGCAAACATCACCACCGAAAACATGGCAGAGGCCACCGTAAAGGTCAGGGCAAAATGAGAACCGATCGCAAAATTATAAATGAAGGCCAGGGCCGCCAAGGCACTGGCATTGAGCAGGGCGATGGAGACTTCCTTAAGCAGCTTTTTAAAATTGGTATCAAAACCCAGGCCGCCACTGGCAATAGACTGCACCATGATGGCCGACGACTGAATACCGACATTACCGCCCATCGCAGCAATCAGCGGCATGAAAAAAGCAACTTCCGGATGCTCCGAGATGTTGCCTTCAAAGGCAGAGATGACACGTGAACCTAACAAACCGCCTGCCAGACCAATCATCAGCCAGGGAATGCGAGCCCGGGTGTGTCGCCACACACTGTCAGAGGCTTCCACATCCTCGGTAATACCAGAGGCCAACTGATAATCCTTCTCGGCCTCTTCCCGCATATAATCCACCACATCATCGATGGTAATGCGACCCACCAAACGGCCAATACTATCAATTACCGGCAAAACTACCAAATCGTACTTATCCATGATGTTGGTCACTTCCTCAGAATGCACATCCGCACTCACGGCAATAACATCGGGATTGTAGATATCACGAACCAGGGTGTCGGTTGAACTCAGCAACATTTTTTTCAGGGAAAGGGTTCCTTTGAGAACGCCGTCGTTATCCACCACATAAACAAAATAGACATCATCCACCTCCTCCACCTGGCGGCGCATGCTACGCAGGCAGGTGACAATGTTCCACGACTCCTTAACCTTAATCAGCTCTTTGGCCATCAAACTACCGGCCGTATCTTCATCGTAGTTCAACAGATCCACAATGTCACCTGCCATGGAGATATCCTCCAGGTAGGAAAGCACCTCCTTCTGGCGATCCTCATCCAGCTCTGCAATCACATCGGCGGCATCATCGGAATCCATCCGACCGATAAACCGGCGGGCAATGACCTCACTGGGCAGCGCCTTTAAAAAGCGCAGCCGATCGTCCTCCTCCAGTTCAATCAGAACATCGGCGGCGGTATCATCATCCAGCAAAAAGTACAGAAACTTGGCCTCTTCAATGCTGAGCTCTTCATATATCTCAGCAATATCGGCCGGGTGCATGTCCTTTAATATATCCGACAGTAAAGCTTCATCCTTCTGATCAATCAGCCATCTGATTTCTTCGATCAACTCTCTGGTCAGTTCAAAATTAGCCATACACGGAAATTTTTAAAGGTTACACAAAACGAAATCACTCACAAAGGGGGTGATCCTGGATCAATTGAGTCAGTTCCTGAAAGGCCTGCACCGACATTTGCTCTGGGCGCAGATTGAAAACAGGTAAGTGCATAACGGCCTCATGATTAAAAGCGATCTTTTTTAAGCTGTTACGCATGGTTTTTCGGCGGTGCAGAAAGGCCGCCTTGACAACCCTAATAAACAAACGTTCATCGCAGGGTAGTTGTTCTACATTGTTTCGAACCATGCGCAAAACGCCCGATTGAACTTTGGGGGGCGGTGTAAACACTTCAGGATCCACCGTAAACAGATACTCCACATCGAAGAAGGATTGCAGGAGCACACTTAAAATCCCGTATTCTTTGGAGCCCGGTCCCGAAGCCATGCGCCTGGCCACTTCATGCTGCAACATGCCCACCACTGAATGCACCTGATGGCGGTTGTCAAAAGCCTTAAAGAAAATCTGACTTGAAATATTATAGGGAAAATTGCCGATGATCGAGAATTTATCGGGAAACAACTTCTTAAAATCCATTTTTAAAAAGTCGCCTTCAATGATGCGCTTTTGTAATTGGGGATAATGTTGGTGGAGGTATTCTACCGATTCGGTATCAATCTCGACCAGATGAAGGTCCATATCACTGCGCTGTAACAAAAACTGTGTAAGAACACCCATTCCCGGCCCCACCTCAATGACTTGAGACGGAGGAGTTGTCAGACTTTCAGTTATCCGTCTGGCAATATCCAGATCGTTGAGAAAGTGCTGCCCCAGGTATTTCTTCGCTCTTACACGTTTCATAGTCCATGGTTACACAGTTTATACATGCTAAAGTTGGCACAAGGCCCTGCCATTTTTGGCGGTAAACGATACATTTTGTAACATTGCATGCCAAAAGCGCTGCAAAGGTAAAACTATTTTTCACACCCGAACCTTTTGCACAGCGCCGATTGCAATAAATATACGTAAAAAAACAGACTTTGAGAACAAAGCAGGCGAAAGTCCTCCAATTCATCCTGTTTTTGGCAACAGGCGCCTTGATTCTATGGTGGTTGTACCGCGATCAGGATCCGCAAAAACTATTGACCGCCATCAAAGAAGATGTCAATTATTGGTGGATACTGGCCTCGTTATTGGCCGGACTACTGAGTAATGTCAGTCGCACCATCCGCTGGCAAATGCTGATTACCCCTTTAAACGACAAGCGCCCCCGTTTCCTCAACACCTTTTTGGCCCTTACCATCGGCTATCTGGCGAACCTGGCCATTCCGCGTATGGGTGAAGTCTCCCGTTGTGCCGTTCTCAGCAAACATGAAAATATTTCCTTCACCCAACTCATAGGCACGGTAGTGGCCGAGCGGGCCCTGGACATCCTTTCGATGCTCGTTTCCTTACTATTGGTCGTGCTTCTGCAATTCAAAGTCCTCCATTCCATTACCGGCAGTGCCTTCGATTTTTCCCAACTTTTCAGCTCCTTTACCACGCCCACGCCCTATGTCATTGTGATTTTAATCGCTGGTTCCATTTGGCTCTTCAGAAAAAAATAAGAGCCAGCAGAGCCTTTTACCAAATAAAGGGCTTATGGGTAAAATTCAAGGAAGGCTTTCTCTCCTTCCGCAACGTGCCCAACAAACCCTGGTTTATAGGACATAGCATTCTCATCTTTGTGTTCTATTTTTTAATGATGTACCTCAACTTCTTTGCCTTCGGTTATACCAGTCACCTCACCCCTCTGGCAGCACTCACCGTTTTCGTTTTTGGCACGCTGGCCATGGTCGCTCCCGTACAGGGTGGCATCGGCCCCTGGCACTTCATGGTGATCATTGCATTGGTGGCCTATGGCGTCAGCAGCAGTGATGCCGGCATCTTTGCGCTGGTGGTGCATGGCGCCCTCAACATCATGATCATTGTGTTGGGACTCCTCGCTCTGCTGGCCCTGCCCTTCGTCAATAAGCCGGCTCAATGAGGAGGCGCCACCATAAGGTCGTAGCCCGCTTTTTACAATGGGGCCTATCCCTGGCAGCGCTGGCCTACATCACCTGGCGCCTGATTCAATTTAAGGATTGGGAACTGTTTTTTGACACGCTCTATCACCAACGCTGGCCACTGACCGGCCTTCTTTGTCTGCAACTGATGCTGGCCGTCATCAACATTGCCTTGGAAAGCGCTAAGTGGCGACAACTTTCAGGCGCCATCGTCCATCAATCCTGGCACAACACCCTTTATCAGGTGGTCAAAGGCATACAGACGGGCATGATCACCCCGGCCCGTGCAGGCGAACCGGTGGTTAAGGGACTTTTGTTGCGTTCGGGACTGCGCACGAAGGGTTTTCTGCTTTCAGCTACGGGCAGCATCATTCAAAACGTCGTTTTGATGTTGGGTGGACTGGCCGGGATCATACTCACCCAAAACCTCACGGCGGCAGACAATACCATCTTTGCCAACCTGCAAAAAGGCATCCTGGAATATTCGCTCATCACCACCCTGCAGTCGCCCTCATGGCCATCTTCCTGTACGTCCTGGCCCGCATATTTAAGAGCCGGCCCCTCGTCCGGCAACTATTGGCCCATCTCCGGGCCATTGGTCAATTGGGCGTGAGACGGACAGTGAAAGTGGGCGGACTAACCATTCTGCGGTATGCCATCTACAATTTTCAACTGTGGCTGATGCTTTGGTTTTTTGATATTTCAACGGGCTTATCAGACCTGGGTCTGATAATGACCTACTACGCAGCCATCACCCTATTGCCCACTATGGCGGTGGCCGACCTGGGCATACGAAGTTCGATCGCCCTGTTTCTTTTCAGCATGCTATCGCCCAACAGCGCAGGCATTGTTGCCTCCGTATTCTTAATCTGGGTCATCAACCTGGCGCTTCCATCCATAGTGGCAGCCCTCCTGCAACCAAGAGATGATTCCCAATAAATTGGCCCGAACATCCCTGTTCTAAAAACAAATTCCTATATTTGTTTTTGGAACCATAAATTGAATTTTAAAACCATCATTTTGGCCGGTACCAAAAACGTAACAGCTGATATTCAGGCAGAAAATCACCTTTTTCATGAACAAGCAAAAAGTAAAACTTAATATACTGGGACTTTCCTATTCGCAAACGCAATCAGGTGCCTACGCGCTTGTACTGGCGGAAGAAGAAGGCGAACGAAGAATCCCCATTATCATCGGCGGCGTGGAAGCCCAATCCATTGCCATCAAATTAGAAGGATTGGAACCGCCACGTCCCCTGACCCACGATTTGTTTCTGAATTTCGCCAAAGCCTTTCATGTTCAGTTGCTCGAAGTGGTGATTTACAAATTGGAAGAAGGCATTTTTTATTCTGAATTGGTTTGTGTTAAAAATGACGAAGTGGTACGCATTGACTCCCGCACCTCAGATGCCGTAGCTCTGGCCCTTCGTTTTAACTGCCCCATATTTACCTACGAAGAAATTCTCGCCAAAGCCGGCATTGTATTGGATTTTGGTGATGCCAAAGATGCCAACGGACCCGTAACAACTTCCGCCTCTTCCACCAGCGGAACCAAAGGTACTCCAGACAATCCTTTAGTCACCAAATCACTCGAAGAACTTCAGGTGATGCTCGACGAGGCGGTTCAATCTGAAAACTACGAGAAGGCTTCAAAAATCAGGGACGAAATCAATAAAAGAGATAAATAGTCCTACTCATACCACCTCTATGAAGAAATTCATTGCCCTGCTGCTCCTTGCCATTTTTAGCGCCTCAAGTCTGTTAGCCGAATCCACAGCCACCCTAAGCGAGGTCGCTGTTCCCGGAGGCGGCGGCTTTTCATTGACCGGTTTGCTTCGGGGAATCGTCGGCATGTCTGTTATCATAGCCATTTCCTGGGCTTTCAGCACCAACCGCAAAGCCATCAATTGGCGGGTGGTATTGATCGGATTGGCCCTTCAATTGGCGCTGGCCCTCAGCATTCTCTACGTTCCCTTTGTCCAGTCCATTTTCGATGTGGTGGGCAAGATCTTTGTCAAAATCCTCAGCTTTACCGAGGCGGGCGTTGAGTTCCTTTTCAGCAGCATGATCACTGGTCAGATTGAGTCTTCACTGATCAATTTTGCCATTACCATCTTGCCGACCATCATCTTCTTTTCCGCCATCACCAGTGTGCTGTTTTACTTTGGCATCATTCAAAAGGTGGTTTATTTTCTGGCTTTGGGCATGACCCGACTGCTCAAACTCTCCGGTGCCGAAAGTCTCTCGGTGGCGGGAAATATTTTTCTGGGACAGACCGAGTCGCCCCTGATGATCAAGGCCTACCTGGAGAAAATGAACCGCTCAGAAATGCTGCTGGTCATGGCCGGCGGTATGGCTACCCTGGCCGGCGGGGTATTGGCCGTTTACATAAAAGTATTGGGGGGTGGCGACCCGGTTCAGGAACTCATTTACGCCAAGCATCTGCTGGCCGCCTCCATCATGGCCGCACCCGGCGTGGTGGTCATTGCCAAAATTCTGGTGCCCCAGACCGAAGCCATTGAGAAAGAGGTGGAAGTCAGCAAGGAACGCATCGGCAAAAACGTACTGGATGCCATATCCAACGGCACCACCGAGGGCGTTCGCCTGGCCGTGAATGTGGCCGGTATGCTCCTGGTTTTTATCGCCTTCATTGCCATGTTCAATTTCATCTTTTTGAAGGTGGGCGACTGGACCGGCCTGAATGAAATCATTGCTTCCGCCACCAATGGCAGCTACACGGAACTTTCGTTGCAATTCATGCTGGGCTATTTATTTGCCCCCCTAATGTGGTTGTTGGGGGTTCCGGGTCCCGACATCGACCTGGTGGGACGGGTATTGGGTGAGAAACTCATCATGACGGAGTTCATTGGTTATGTCAGTCTGGGAGAACTCAAATCAACCGGCGCCTTCATGCAGGAAAAATCCATCATCATGGCCACCTACATTCTCTGCGGCTTTGCCAATGTGGCCTCCATCGGGATTCAGATTGGCGGCATCGGGTCACTGGCCCCCGGCAAACGGGTGCTGCTGTCTCAGTTGGGAATGCGGGCGCTGCTGGCGGGTACGCTGGCGTCGCTGCTTTCTGCCACTATTATCGGAATGATCCTAGGCTAAAAAAAACGGCTGTCTTGCGACAGCCGTTTTTTTATAAAGCTTTTGGCTTTTCTGAGTTATACGATGGCATCTAATTTAGAGGCCAAAATGGTTTTTGGTACGGCACCTACCTGCTTGTCCACCACTTCTCCGTTCTTAAAGAACAAAATGGTTGGAATGTTGCGAATGCCAAACTTTACAGAAGTTTCAGGGTTACTGTCCACATCCATTTTGGTAATGACGGCCGTGTCCTTATATTCTTCGGCCAGTTCAGCTACAACAGGAGCTACCATTCTACAAGGGCCACACCACTCAGCCCAAAAATCCACCAAAACCGGCTTATCCGCTTTCAAAACCAGTTCTTCAAAATTAGCATCAGTTACTTCAATTGCCATAATTTCTAAATTTTCTAATATAATTAATACGATACATTAACTTGCAAGGGATTACGCATTGGTAATCACTGTGAAAGATTAAACACTTAACAGCCTGCCTTGTTCAAAGATAACCAAATTTGCCATTTATTACCTAACTCAGCGACATAGAAATTTCCGGTCGCTCTTCAAAAAACCGAACCAACTCGCTGGTCAGGCTAACAGATACAGAGCGCGACAATAGCTGCACATGCTGTCGCTCATTTTCTTCGTCATACACCTGAAAACGCAGAGTCACCTTGCCTCTGTTTTCCATGGATATTTGGGCCAATTCCGTTACCACTTCATGCGTCAAGCCCTGTAAAGGAATGCGCAGGGTTAAATTTTGCACCTGGTTTTCGAGCACCTCCGACAAAAGCGAAATCTTATTCACCTTTACCTCCAGCACCTCCTCCTGATCCTCCTTCCAACGCTTGCGGGGTTGAACCCGGCCCTTCACCATCAAAAACCGTGCATTATTGATGATACTGACAAAATTGATGTAATCCTGACCAAAAAAGGCAAAATCAAAGGACCCGCTGAAGTCCTCCAGTGTCACAATGGCAAAATCATTTCCTTTTTTGGTGAGTCCCTTACGCACATTGGTGACCATGCCACCCACGGTAAATTCCCTGCCACGAATGGCTTCCAGATCACTGAAAGCACTCACCTGAAGATTACAGAAATTCCGCAGCTCCAGCTTGTAATCGTCCAGGGGATGGGCCGACAGATAAATACCAATCAGGTCCTTCTCCTTTTCGAGCTTCTCAAGCGTGGTAAATTCGTTGCACATGGGAATTTCCGGCTTCTTAATTTCGATGGCCATATCACCCGAACCAAACAAGGAATTTTGTGCCGAGGCCTTATCTACCTGGTAACGGTTGCCGTAACGCAGAATACGCTCAATAAAGGAGCCCTCTTCTCCGGGCATGGGTGCAAAGAATTGCGCCCGGTGCATTTTACCCAAATTATCAAAGGCACCAGCGGCTGCCAGAGCTTCCACGGCTTTTTTATTGATCACCTGGAGACTGATGCGCTCCACAAAATCAAACACATCTTTGAAGGGCCCCGCTTCTCCCGTTCTTTGATAATCTCCATCACCACGCCTTCACCCACACCTTTAATGGCAGCCATTCCAAAGCGCAGAGCGCCTTCCTTATTCACCGTAAACTTGAGGAAACTCTCATTCAAATCGGGTCCCAGCACATCCATGCCCATGCGCCGGCACTCCTCCATGAAGGTGGTAATTTTGGTAATGTCGCTGAGGTTGCGGCTCAATACCCCCGCCATAAACTCCGCCGGATAGTGGGCTTTAAGGTAACCCGTTTGATACGCCAAATTGGCATAACACACCGAGTGCGACTTGTTAAAGGCATAACTGGCAAAGGCTTCCCAGTCCTTCCATATTTTGTCGATGACCTCCTGCGGTTTTTTATCCAGTTCCTCGCAGCCTTTGACAAAATCGGGGTTCGCTTTACAGCCTTCATCGAATTTGGCCTTCAGTTTGGCCATCATGTCAAAAAGCTTTTTACCCATGGCCTTCCGCAGGGAGTCGGATTCACCACGGGTGAAGCCGCCCAGCTTACGTGACAAGAGCATCACCTGCTCCTGAAAGACCGTAATACCATAGGTGTCTTTCAGATAGGATTCCATCAAGGGGTGATCGTAGTAGATGTCTTCCCGACCGTGTTTACGTGCTACATAGTTGGGAATGTATTCCATGGGACCCGGGCGGTACAGGGCATTCATGGCCACCAGATCTTCAAAACGGTTGGGTTGCAACTCCCGCAGGTACTTTTTCATACCGGCCGACTCAAACTGGAAAATGGCGGTGGTTTCTCCCTTACTGAACAACTGAAAGGTTTTTTCGTCATCATCCGGAATCTGCTCCATGTCCACATCCAAGCCTTTGGAAAGTTTGATGGCTCCAAAGCTTCCTTGATAATCGACAAAGTTTTTAAGCCCAGAAAGTCCATCTTCAACAAACCGATGGATTCGACCAGCGTGCCATCGTACTGGGTCACCAACAAATTGGCTTCCTTGGCCGGCATCAGGGGGATGTGCTCATCCAGCGGATCGCGCCCTATGAGCACGCCACAGGCGTGCACACCGGTCTGCCGGATAGAACCTTCCAAATCACAGGCCAGTTCAAGCGTCTTCAACAACTTGCCGTCCTCCTCCATCCGTCCCTTGATAATTTCGCGGGCAAAAATCTGCAGCATTTCCATACGGGCGGCCTCTTTATCCTTGCCACCATTACGGGCTTCAGAGAGTTTCTTCTCGATGTGCACCAAAGCCAGATCCACGCTGCCCTTTTCTTTTTCAAGCGAAATAACCTCCCTGAAAGCATTGGCCAGCTTGGTGCCCGGTTTTTCAGGAATCAATTTGGAAATGCGGTCGGTTTCCGAAAGCGGCAGCCTTAGCACCCGCCCCACGTCCTTTATGGCCGACTTGGCGGCCATGGTTCCCAAGGTGCAAATATGCGCCACCTTATCCTTGCCATATTTCTGAGCCACCCAATCGAGTACCAAAGCCCGGCCATCGTCATCAAAATCGATGTCCACATCGGGCATGGAAATACGGTCCGGATTAAGGAAACGCTCGAACAGCAAATCATATTTAATGGGGTCCACCGAGGTAATTCCCACACAGTAGGCCACCGCCGATCCCGCGGCCGATCCCCGGCCGGGGCCCACCAGCACGCCCATGTCGCGGGCCGCATTGATAAAATCCTGAACAATCAGGAAGTATCCGGGAAAACCCATGGTTTTCACCGTCTCCAGCTCAAAATCAATCCGCTCCTTCACATGATCCGGTAAGGGATCACCGTAAAACTTTTTGGCCCCCTTATAAGTCAGATGCTCCAGATAGTCTGCCTCCAGCTTTACCCGCAGCAGGTGGTCGTAATCACCTCCCAGACTTTCATAACGCTCGGGGCCAAACTCCTGCTTTAAATCGTCTTCGGTGAATTGGGTTTTATAGCCTTCCCAGGTTCCAAAATCTTCCGGTATGGGGAACAGCGGCATAATGGGGCCTGAGTTGAGTTCAAAGGCCTCCACCTTCTCGGCAATTTCCTGCGTGCTTAACAAAGCTTCCGGCACATCGGCAAAAAGCCGGTTCATTTCTTCCGTGGTTTTGAACCACTCCTGGCGGGTATAGCGCATACGGGATTCATCCTCCTGATCCTTGCCCGTATTCATACATATCATAATGTCATGCGCCTCTGCCATTTTTGCGTCGGCAAAATGCACATCGTTGGCTGCCACCACCTTAACCCCCAGCTCCTTCGACAACATCAACAACTGCTCATTGACCCGCACCTGTTCATCGTAAACCAGCTCTCGCATGCGCGGATCTTCCGAAGGGTGCCGCTGCAGTTCCAGATAGTAATCCTCCCCAAAAATATCCTTGTACCATAAAATGGCCTGACGGGCACCATCCAAATCGTTATTCATGATTTTTCTGGGCACCTCACCACCCAGACAGGCAGAAGTCACAATCAAACCTTCATGGTGCTTCTCCAACAGTTGTTTATCAATACGTGGCCGGTAAAAGAACCCTTCCACACTGGCAATCGAAGTCAGCTTTAACAAATTCCGGTAGCCCGTCTTGTTCTTGGCCAGCAAAATAAGGTGGCGTCCCGACCGGTCCAACACCTTATCGGACCGGTCAGCAATGGTCCGCTCAGCCACATAAGCTTCCACCCCCATAATGGGTTTCACCCCCTTCTTTTTACAGGTATCAAAAAACTCCTTGATGCCCATCATGTTGCCATGGTCGGTCAGTGCAATGGCTTTCATCCCGTCTTCAGCGGCCTTACTGACCAAAGCGCTAACGCTGGCCTGACCATCCAAAATAGAATATTGCGAGTGCACATGCAGGTGTGTGAAGGGAATTAACGACATAAGAATAATGGCTTAAAAGCGTCCGTGAGAATAAAAAAACAAAAATAACAAATTGCGCAAAGAGGTAACAGGCATTCATCAAAAAAGGTTGAACAAGCCTTCTAAGGGAATAATAATTAAGACCTTAAAAATAGAGGTCGGCAGATAAATGGCCGGATTTATAATCTTATAAGTAAGTGATAGAATTGTATTTGTTGCGAAGGGGTTTTCCATCTAATTTGCAGCCGTTAAAACACCTCATTGGCCCACCCCCTTTACACCCCGCTTTTTGGCAGATACCGATCTTATTAATCTTTTAAAGCCGGCAACATGAAGACAAGTCTTTTGACATTTATGGCACTGATGATATTGGCGTTGAATCCACATGCGCAGAAATTTGAAAATTTGGCCCTGACCCCACCAATGGGCTGGAACAGCTGGAACAAATTTCAGTGCGAAATTAATGAAGACATGATCCGCCAAATGGCGGATGCCATGGTTGAAACGGGTATGAGAGATGCCGGTTACGAGTACATTGTGATTGACGACTGCTGGCACGCCCAACGGGACAGTCTGGGCTTTATCCAGGCAGATCCCGATCGCTTTCCTTCAGGGATGAAGGCCTTGGCAGATTATATCCACGCCAAAGGCTTAAAGTTCGGCATCTACTCAGATGCCGGCAACACAACTTGTGCCGGTTACCCCGGGAGTCGGGGACATGAATACCAGGATGCCAAAACCTATGCCTCCTGGGGCATCGACTATTTAAAGTATGACTGGTGCGATACCGAAGGCCTGACGGGAATTGGCGCTTATACCACCATGAGTCAGGCACTCAAAGAAGCCGGCAGACCCATCGTTTTCAGCCTGTGCGACTGGGGCCACAATAAACCTTGGGAATGGGCCCGTGAAGTAGGACACCTTTGGCGCACCACCGGAGATATATACAACTGCTGGGACTGCGAACACAGCCATGGTGACTGGTCGTCCTGGGGCATTTTGAAAATACTGGACATGCACCGCGAATTCAACATCCGAAAGTATCAGGCCCCGGTCACTATAATGACCCCGATATGCTGCAGGTTGGTAACGGAATGAGTGTCAACGAAGACCGGGGCCATTTCTCCATTTGGGCCATGCTATCGGCACCCCTTATATCCGGAAACGACCTGCGCAACATGACCGAAGAAACCCTCGAAATACTCACCAACGATGAGGTGATTGCCGTTAACCAGGACAAACTGGCGATTCAGGCTTTCCGCTACCTGGTAGATGGCGACCTGGAAATCTGGTTTAAACCTTTAAGCGAAAACCAATGGGCCGTGATGTTTCTTAACAGGGGGGATGCAGCCATTGATGTGTCCTTCGACTGGAAAGACCATGTGATTACCGACGAGGTATTTAACCGACAGGTGGATTTTTCAAAATCCACCCATAGCATTCGTGATGTCTGGGCCAAAAAAGACCAGGGCACCACCTCCAAAAAACTGAGTATCGGGATACCCGGTCGTGATGTGTGGATGGCCACCCTGTTGTCGTGCCAGTCCCAAGCCAAAGAGGAAGCACCTAAATCTTCCTCCCAAGTACTATTTGAAAACCTGCAGTCCATGGCCGGAGAAGCCACCCTCTTTGGCCACCAGGACGATTTGGCCTATGGCATTGGCTGGAAGTATGTGGAAGGGGAGTCAGACGTGAAGCGTCTGGCCGGTGATTATCCGGCCCTGTTCGGTTGGGAGTTGGGCGGTATAGAATTGGGCCATGCGGTGAACCTCGACCAGGTGCCTTTTGATACCATGCGGGAACTGGCCCTTTGGGCACACAAAAATGGCGCGGTGAATACCTTTAGCTGGCACCCCTATTCGGCCGTGGACAGCACCAAAAGTTCCTGGGAAACCGATGAGGTGGTCGTTCGACACATCCTGCCCGGTGGTTCCCACCACGAGGTCTTTCTGGACCACCTGGATAAGGTCGTTGCCTTTTTCAAAGCACTCAAAACCGGGGAAGGCGAAGCATCCCATTTATTTTCCGACCCTGGCATGAAATGGATGGCAGCTGGTTCTGGTGGGGCGCCTCATTGACAACACCCGAAGAATTAAAAGCACTATTCCGCTTCAGCATCGAATATCTGCACAAAAATGGCGTCACTAATTTTCTGACGGCCTACTCGCCCGACCGCCATTTTAATTCGCAGGAAGAATATCTCACCTGGTACCCGGGCGATGACCTGGTCGACATCATTGGGGTGGACAATTATTACGATCTGAGTCAGGGAGCAACCGGACTGCAGGCGGCCATCCAAAAGCTGGAGATTGTGGCGAAGTATGCCGACCAGACCGGCAAAGTGGCTGCCTTTACAGAAACCGGCCTCGACGGTATTGGTGACGAAAACTGGTACACAGAAACCTTAGGTGCCCTGATCAACGCTTCTGAGTGGACCCGTAAAACAACCTATGCCATGGTATGGCGCAACCACGACCTGAGCCACTTTTATGTACCGCACACCGGGCATCCGGCAGCCGAAGATTTTAAGGCCTTCGTGAAACAGGAAAACATCTGGTTATTAAAGGACTGGTCAGCCTATACCACGGACAAAGAATAAAGGTCTCACCCTCAAACAAGTAAAAAACAAAATAACATACCATTATGCCAAACAATTCTTTTACGAGTCGCTTTCAACATATCCGGGCGACGCATGAACAACTGTTAGAAAAGTCCAACGAAGCGCTCTTCAGCACAAACGGTGTTTACAGCAGATACAAAAACCCCATTCTGACCCGCGACCATATTCCCTTGCACTGGCGATTTGACATGAACCCGGAAACGAACCCGCATTTCATGGAGCGCATTGGCTTTAATGCCACCTTCAATGCCGGTGCCATCAAATGGAAGGGCAAGTATCTTTTAGCGGTGCGCGTGGAGGGCAACGACCGAAAATCCTTCTTTGCCATCGCCGAAAGTCCGAATGGCATTGACAATTTCCGCTTCTGGGACCGCCCCATCACGCTGCCCCAAAACGATGAACCGGACACCAATGTGTACGACATGCGCCTGACACCACACGATGATGGCTATATCTACGGCGTATTCTGCACCGAACGCAAAGACCCATCGGCACCCAAGGGCGACACCAGCAGCGCCGTGGCAGCAGCAGGGATTGCCCGGACCAAGGACTTAATCGCCTGGGAGCGCCTGCCCGATTTAATTTCCACTACCGGACAACAACGCAACGTGGTGTTGTTTCCGCATCTGATTGAAGGTCAATATGCCTTTTACACACGTCCCCAGGACGGTTTCATTGATACCGGCAAAGGCGGCGGCATCGGCTTTGGTCTGTCAAAAAGCATCACCAAAGCCGAAGTCAGGGAGGAAGTCATCGTGGATGCCAAAACCTATCACACCATCTACGAAGTCAAAAACGGTCTGGGCCCTGCCCCCATCCGAACGGAAAACGGCTGGCTGCAACTGGCCCACGGGGTTAGAAATACGGCGGCGGGACTACGTTATACTTTGTATGTGTTCATGACAGATTTGGAAAAGCCCTGGGTCATTACCCACAAACCGGCCGGACATTTTATCGCTCCGCTGGAAGCAGAGCGCGTGGGAGATGTGTCCAATGTGGTATTTTCCAACGGATGGATCGCCGATGACGATGGAAAGGTATTCATCTATTATGCCTCATCCGACACCCGCATGCACGTCGCCGTTTCAAGTCTGGAGCAACTGGTGGATTATTGTTTGAACACCCCCCAGGACGACCTCACAAGCGCTGCTTCTGTAGAGCGCATCAACCAACTGGTTGACAACAACCAAAAATACATCTGATTCACCGACCATTCAACACCATGCAAGCATTGTCACATACTTTTAAAACGTCATTAATAGAAGGGTATAAAGACATCCTTCAGTTTTGGCAGGAACACTCCATCGATCAGGCGTTTGGAGGATTTTACGGAGAGATGGATCGCCGGGGAAAGGCCGTTCCATCAGCCCCCAAAGGCCTTGTGCTGAATGCACGCATCCTGTGGACCTTCTCCTCCGCCTACAACTTTTTAAAGGAGGAGGCCTACCTTCAGGTGGCCCATCGCGCTTATCAATACCTCATCGACCACTTCTGGGACAAAACGCATGGCGGCCTTTTCTGGAGTCTCAACCACAAAGGGGAGCTGCTGGATGGCCGCAAGCAAATTTATGCCCAAGGCTTTGGCATCTATGGTTTGTCGGAATACTATAAAGCCACCCACAAGCAGGAGAGCCTGGATTATGCCCTTGAACTGTACCATCTGATTGAAAAACACAGTGCCGATCCGGTTCATGGCGGCTACCTCGAAGCCCTTTCACGGGAGTGGGGCCCCATGGAAGATATGCGCCTGAGTCCCAAGGATGCCAATGAGCCCAAGTCGATGAACACCCATCTGCACATCATTGAGCCCTATACCAACCTGTTTCGTGTGTGGCCCAAGGCGGAGCTGGGACAAAAAATGGAGGCACTCATCCGTGTTTTTCTGGATAAAATCATTGATAACACCACCGCCCACTTCCAACTTTTCTTTGAAAGGGACTGGACGGTCAAATCCAATATGGTATCCTATGGCCACGATATTGAAGGGGCCTGGCTTTTACATGAAGCCGCGGAGGTGTTGGGCGACCCACAATTGCTCAAAGAAGTGCAGGCCATGAGTCTGCGTATGGCCGAGGTCACCTTGCGCGAAGGATGTTCAAGCGATGGTTCCATCTTTTATGAAAAAGACTTATCTTCCGGTCATCTGGATCAGGACCGCCACTGGTGGGTGCAGGCCGAAGGCATGGTTGGTTTCATGGATGCCTGGCAAATATCCGGCCAACCGCTGTACCTGGAAAAGGTGTATGCTTTATGGGCCTACATTGAGCAAAACCTCATCGATCGGGAAAACGGCGAATGGTTCTTAAGCATCGATGCAACAGGAAAACCAGAATTGACGGCCCCCAAAGGGGGGTTCTGGAAATGCCCCTATCACAATACCCGGGCCCTCATGGAATTGACCAGTCGAATAAAACAGTCATCCCTTTACCTATCAACCTAATGATCTAATAACCTTACGATCTATTGTTACCTAAAAATCAATTCAACTCGTATGACCATTACTAAAGTCACGCTCAAAGAAAAAATAGCTTATGGATTTGGCGATGCAGCCTCATCCATGTTCTGGAAGATTTTCACCTTCTATCTGGCCATTTTCTATACCGATGTATTTGGCATACCCGCCGCCGCAGCAGGTACCATGTTTCTGGTGACCCGAATTTGGGATACCGCCAACGACCCCATTATGGGCATCATTGGCGACCGCACCAAGACCCGCTGGGGCAAATTCAGGCCCTACCTGTTATGGGTGGCCTTCCCCTTTGCCATTATCGGGGTGCTGCTTTTTACCACGCCCGATCTCGATCTGACCGGCAAAATTGTTTATGCCTACATATCCTACACACTCATGATGATGGCCTATACGGCCATCAACGTGCCGTATGCCAGTCTGCTGGGCGTAATGACGGCCAATGGCAATGAGCGCACGAGCTTTGCCTCCTACCGCATGATTTTTGCCTTCGGGGGTAGTCTGCTGGTGGTCGCCATCTTTCAACCCATGGTAGACTTCTTCGGCGGAATGGTCCCGGTGTCAACGGCTTACCAGCTCACCATGGTGGTGATAGGGGTCATTGCCATCGGCTTTTTCCTGATGACCTTCTCGTGGACCCGGGAACGCATCACCCCACCCAAAGACCAGAAGAACAACCTCAAAGAAGATCTCAAAAATCTGGGGAAAAACATTCCCTGGTTTGTCCTGTTAGGGGCCGGTGTCGCCACCCTCATTTTCAACTCGGTGCGGGATGGTGTAGCCATGTACTATTTTAAATACTACATCAGCGATGATTTTTCCCGTGAATCGGCCGTGGCCTTTTCCAAAATGACCTTTGCCTACAGCACCTTTTACCTGTTCCTGGGTCAGGCCACCAACATGATTGGTGTGATAATGGCCAAACCGGTCTCTGCCATTCTGGCAAGCGCAAAACCTTTATGTATGCCATGTTTGGCGCCGCCATTCTAAGTGTTTTCTTCAACTTTGTGACCCGCGACAGCCTCTACCTTATTTACATCCTGCAGGCCCTCATCAGCTTCTGTGCCGGTATTATTTTCCCCTTGTTGTGGTCGATGTATGCCGATACGGCCGACTACTCGCAGTGGCAGACGGGCCGACGGGCCACCGGTTTGGTCTTTTCAGCCTCCAGCATGACGCAAAAACTGGGATGGACCCTGGGTGGTTCCATCACCCTTTGGCTGTTGGCGCTCTACGGATTTCAGGCCAATGTGGAACAGGCACCTGAAACCATTAAGGGCATTAAGTACATGATGAGCTATGTGCCGGGCATTGCCGCACTTATTTCAGGTTTGTTTATGATTTTTTACAAGCTGAGCGACCAAAAAATGGAGGAAATCATTGCCGATCTGGATGCCAAAAGAGCTACAGAAGAAAAATAATCACCCCCGGGATTTGGCTTGGTGTTAATTTATGTCTATATTTGTCCCCGAAACGCAAAAAGCCTTTCCTTAAAAATCAGCCCGAAGAAAAATCTCAAAAAAAGGTCCTTAATCAGGGATCTTTTTTTGTTTAGGAAGCACCGCATTTTTAGAAATTTCCCTTACATTTGCACCACAACAAAGGGGTTGTTAGCTCAGTTGGTTTAGAGCATTACCTTGACAGGGTAGGGGTCACTGGTTCGAATCCAGTACAACCCACAGTGAATGATATCTATTCAGAAAAAAATCCCGGTCCATCGATGATGGGCCGGTTTTTTTTTAGCGGATCAACCTTTCTCAAATTTTATCATTAGTCGTAAATGCTTCCGTTGTTGATGTCCGATTCACTTCTGCTAATAAGTGAAACGATTTCATTAATGGATGCATCTCCTGAAGGATGGAAACTTTCACCCTTCACATAGTTCAATAAACTGTGCAACAATTGCCTGGCTACCGGACGGTTGGACATGTCCGTAGATAAATCCATGGTACAGAAAAGCAATTTTCCTGTTCCCACCTTTGTTTCAAAAATGGATGACAAACTGCTGTTCCGATTAAAATTATCTATATTAATCAAAATCGGATCGGCGCCGGGAATACTGTCAATTGAAACAACACGGGACTGTTTGCACAGGTCCCACCACTGCCAGTTAGAATGAGCATCCGTGGGAAAATCATTAAACGCAGCATGGGTCGGATCACAAAGTAAACCCATAGTTCCTGCCTGATTCGGGAAATGAACCGGACTCCAGAAAACAGGAACAAATTTACCTTCCAAACCATTTATCTTGTTAAAATCAGGATTGAAAAGAACCTTTCTGCCTTCATCCAAAGCTTTGGACGCTTCGGACAAGTCTCTGGTGTATAATACATCTCCCATTACGGTATTTAGTTCCGCCGGATAAACCCACACATCCCAGCTATTGGCATAATCACCAACTGTTACTTCCAGATTTAGTTTTTCTGCCTTATTAATCTCATTCAATTTGGCGGAAATTGTTCCCAGATCAGAATTGGCACCGATATTTATCTCAGGTGCTTTGACAATGCCACTCTCTCTGAAATCACTCATTGTGGATGTCAGCTCCCAGGATATTTCCCCACCTGGTAGTATGGTATCAGAATAGTTGGAGACGGCCAATACAGCAGAAAACTCCTCATTATTCAGATAAACTGCTTTTGGAAAATTGGCAAAAGGTACAACCGGCGCAGAAAATTGCCGGTATTCTTCAGAACTTATTACTCCTTTGTTTTCCCAAAAAGCATCCAATAAACCAACAAGTGCTGTACCTTGTCCCGGAAAATCATGCAAATCAAGAAGCTGATAGCCACTTAAACCATCCGATTTAATGGCGCGTTCTATCTCTTCTTTATAGAGAATGGCCGCAAACTTTCCGGTAGCCTTCAAATAATCATCCGCTCTGTCTAACAAGCCCTTTTGTTGCATATCCTCACGTACTGCCTTGAAATTTAAAGGTTCTAAAACGCCTGTGTATTTATCAATCTCCCTTAAATTGGGAAAAACGGCATACTGCCCTATCTCGTGGGTAACCAGCGGAACCGGCAAACCCTCAATGGATGAAGTATACTTTTTATCAAAACTGGGGTATTCCGTGTCGAAAAGGCCCTGACCCCTCACCCAGCCTTTTTTCGTAATTTGCGTGGTAAAATAATCGTCATGGGGTTCGGGCCACTTCCCATGACCTTCCTGAAAGGTATAAGCAGTTGTTGCATACAAATGACGCTTGTCCCTGTCTTTCAAATCCAGTAAAATGGATTCTAAAATCTCAAAATCTCCTTGTAATTCATTGCCCAGGCACCAGAAACTGAAGGACGGATGATTACCATATTCCCGAATCATGCGATCGGCTTCATCCTTCAAAAACGCAACCGTGGGCATATCTTCACCAATATCCAGGGTCCATACCGGCAACTCAGGCTGAAGATAAAAGCCCATCTCATCGGCGACCTCAAAGGCGGCTTTAGGCGGGCACCAGGAATGGAAACGCAAATGATTCAATCCCCATTCTCTGGCAGTAGTAAAAACCTTTTCCCAACCAGCCTTATCCATTGGCGGATGCCCGGTTAAAGGAAATATGTTACATTCCAGTGTTCCACGTAGAAACAACCTTCGGCCATTGATTTGGAATTTAGCGTCGTTGTTCGTAATCTGTCGCATACCAAAGGTCGTGGTGTGCTGATCAGCAAAGCCGTCTCCTTCAATACTGGCATGCATGACGTATAAATTTGGATTAAACTCATCCCAAAGCTTGATGTCATCACCCATCGGGTAGATAAATTCAACCATTTGTTGGCCGGGGGCCAGAGAAACTTCCCTGTTTAGTGAAGATAAGGCATCACTTCCACCTTTCAATTGACTCCAGATATTCAAAACACCCCTTACTTCTTGCGAAGTTTGATTGGAAACCTGGCACACCACCCTGCAATTTTGATTGTCCACATCGGGGTATACCTGAATATTGGATACAAAAACAGGGTCAGAAGCAGTAAGATTGAGATCTCCGATGACCCCGTTCCAGATGATCTGTGTTTCGTTGGTATAAGCATGTGCCATTTCACGAACACTGATACTGTGTTTCTTTCGGTTATCGATCCGTATGGTAATCAAGTGTTCTCCGGGAGTTAAGACTTGTGAAAGATCGTAATAATGTGGCGCTATGAGACTTTCTTGCGAGCCAACCGGCTGGTCATTGATCCAAACCCGGCTTTCCCATATGACCCTGCCTAATTTCAGGCTTATATTCTTGCCTTTCCAATTCTCAGGAATAAGCACTTTTTTCTGATACCAGACTGGCCCTGTGTAAGAATGTTTCCGCGTCAGGCGTAAAACCTGAGGCTTTTCAAGCTTTGGCATCAGGGTATTGGGTGTTCCTATTCCAGCATCGTCTAAGGTCCCGGGTAGTTTTACACTCCCTGAGAGTTCATTTTCAAACCACTTGTCTGATACACCCACATCCGTAGAATCCAGCGCAAAGCCCCAATTTCCGGATAAATCAATTTGCCTGACGTCGCTGCTGCAAGAGGAGGCCATACTAAGAACAGAAAACAGAATCCCCCAAAGATTCAGTCGAAATAAATGGCTCTTTACTCCCGGAGCCAAATACCAAACACCCTTATTCCTTTTTACTTTATCCACTCGTTGTCCCATAACATCCATTTTTTTATTCCAAATATAACCCCAAATTCATTAACCGTTGTAGAAACGGTAATCCCTCTTTCGATGGACCATAGTCGGGAGAGCTTTAAACGAATGATGCGACAATCTCCAGCCTATTATCGAAAAAGAAATAAACGCTAGTCACCATTACTGACAAAGGCCACTTTTTTACTGTCGGGCGACCAGCTGGGCACATTGATGCTTCCCTGTCCACCGTACAGGTAACCAATCACTTTAGGTTCGCCTCCTTCAATGGGCATTAGCCGCAAGTACACCCGCTCGTAAAAGGGGTGCTGGTCGGCCGGCACCTCCTTGGGAAAGGAAACAAAAACCAGCCACTTGTTGTCGGGAGAAACATGCGGAAACCAATCGTTCAGGTCATCGAAAGTCAGTTGCGTCTGGTTGGCACCATCGGGCTCCATCCGCCAGATTTGCATGGTGCCGGTTCTTGTGGAGCAAAAGTAAATAAATTGGCCGTCCGGCGAATATTCGGAACCATCATCCAGACCTTTGGCGCTGGTTAAGCGCACTTCTTCGCCGCCTCTTCCACGCTTCGAAACTGTAGCGAAGTCAGCCCGTCCCCATGAACCGTACAAGCCACCATGGGCGATCCTTCCGACACGGAGCCTCTGAACATGATGCCGGTTTTACGGTGCGCGTCATGTCCCTCCCCCAAAAACTGAAATTGGGATTGAACGATGAAGTCGCCCTTCATTTTTTTGAGAGCAGGGAAAAACTGTCCCTACCATACCAGATATTTTCTCCGGAACCGGAGATCCGGTACTTTTGGTCGGGCTCACGATAACTGGCCTGGCCTTTAATGCCAGGCTCACCCACATCCGTAAATGTGGTAAATGAGCCGGTTTTTGCCCAGGTTTGCTGAGCGTTCAATGTGGGAAAACAGGCAAGCAACAGCAAAGGGATCATACCAAATAATGCTTTTTTTCTCATGGCCATAATGGTTCGAATTTATAGAGATTTGATTACGCTTCCTTAAATATAGGCATAATGGACGAATGTACAATTGGTATAGCAGGTATCAGGCGATACCATTCTCTTTACAATTTATTAAAGCACTCATAACCGGCATTTAATACTCAGTTAACATGACTGCACTACTTTTGCTGTTGAACAAAGAGAGAAAAAGCCTGCAATGGGCTTTACTTAAACTAAAAATATAAAAATATGAAAGCTAAAGCAATTATTCTGGTCGCATTAATGTTAGTAGCATCAGCACCGTAACCATCGCCAACAATCCGGCAGAACCCGCTGCAGCCCCTGCGCTGAACAACACCATTACAGGTGTGGTATTGGATAAAACCACCGGTGAGTCACTGACTGGCGTTGAAGTACGTGTAGAAGGCACCGATTTAAAGACCTATACCGATTTTGATGGTAAGTTTGTTTTTGAAAACGTGAAAGCAGGAGAATATAAAGTCATGGCCAACTACATTTCATACGGCAACAACGAAACAAAACCCATTAAGGTCAACAGTAACGAGCTGCACGCTTTGAATCTTCAAATGGAAACTTTGGACAAATAAGTTAAAAGGCACAATCTATTATTCATTCAAAACAAACAATTTAGCACCACTCTGTCATCAGAGTGGTGTTTTTTTTGAATCGCCCCCAAAAATATTAATAGGAAAAACACAACCTCAGTGCTATATTTACGTTATATTCTACACACAGGAATTCAATGTCGGGAGTTTTTAATCGATGATCTCTGTCAAAGATAATAACGGAGTAGCCACTGCTAAAGATTAAAACCATGAAGACAATTTTGCTATTTTTTGCCTTTTTCGCCTCATTTTCACTCATCCATGCCCAATTGGTAGAGGGTGAAGACGGTAAATTCTATGACCATAAAGGTCAACTCTATTCGGGCACTTACATCGAATACTTCCCCTCAGGAAATATCCATATTGAAATGGCCGTTGCAAGGGTGAAAAAGAAGGGGTGACCACCATCTATTTTGAAAGCGGCCAGAAAAACGAAACCCGTGTCTTCCGGCAAAACAAGATGCACGGCACCTGGATCACCTGGGACGAGGCAGGCCACAAAGTGGCTGAAGCCAATTACCTGGATGGCGTCAAACACGGCACTTGGGGCGTTTGGGATGAGAATGGCATACAGCGCTACGAAATGACCTACGATCAGGGGAAAAAATCAGGCACCTGGATCATCCGCGATGCATCCGGTGAAATAATGGACGAAAAGGAATACTAAAAAAGGATTCTTCCGATATCTCGAGCCGCCCTCTTAATAAGGATATTAAGGGGGCGGCTTTTGCCTATCACCTTGTTTCATAAAAAGGATAATGGGTTAGCGGCCACCCGTTAACAAGCCATTAACACGGCCCGCAAAACCAACTAGACATGCTATAATCAGCTCAAATACTGAAACTTACAGTCAAATCTTATTTAAACCAACTACAAATAAGGATGTGTACTGGTGCAAGCAACTGTTTTATTGTATTTTTAGACAATGTCCACATATATAAGGACATACAAGTCCTGTTTACGGACAAAAGTTTAAAACGACAAAAAGCACGGATATGAAGAGACGAGAATTTGTAACCAAAAGTGTAGGTATAGGATTGGCAGGTGCCTTGGCGCCGGTATTTGGCAGTTTCGACGCATTGGCGTCTAAACCGGCAACAGACGGCATTTACGACATGGCAGCTGTGAGAGGCGGCGAGCCCGCAGCCATGTTCGACAAAGCCATTGAGGCGCTGGGTGGGATGAAACGTTTCGTTAAAGCCGGACAGCGCGTACTTGTGAAGCCCAATATAGGCTGGGATAACGTTCCTGAAAGAGCAGCCAACACCAACCCCGAGTTAGTCGGAAGGATTGTCAAATCGGCCTTTGAAGCAGGTGCATCCGATGTCTTTGTGTTTGACCATACCTGCGACCAGTGGGATCGCTGCTATAAAAACAGCCAAATTGAAGAAGCCGTAAAAGCCAACGGTGGCACCATCGTTCCGGGCAACAACGAACAGAACTATAAGGAAGTGACCATCCCCGGCGGCAAATCACTCAAAACAACCAAAGTGCACGAGCTGTTGCTCAGCACTGACGTATTTATCAACGTCCCGGTACTGAAGCACCATGGTTCTACCACCGTCACCCTTTCTATGAAAAACCTAATGGGGGTTGTTTGGGATCGCCGCTTTTACCATGGCAACGATTTAAGCCAGTGTATTGCTGATTTTCTGCTGTATCGCAAGCCCGACCTAAACATCGTTGATGGTTACCGAATGATGACCCGCAATGGTCCGCGCGGCGTTTCTATGGATGACGTAGTGGATTTAAAGGCCCTCGTGGCCGGGACGGATATTGTGGCAGTGGATGCGGCTGCTACTTTGATGTTTGGCTCAAAGCCTCAGGACATTGCCCATATCAGAATTGCTGAGGAAATGGGATTTGGCACCACCAATCTTGAAAGTTTGTCTATAAACAGAATCAGAATCAGCTAAAGAATGCAACTATTTTCCATCCTGAAAAAGCTCAGGGTAGCCTTAGGAATCATTTTCCTATTGCTTACCCTGGCTCTTTTTATAGATATCTATGAATATTTTGAAGAGTCCACCTTTTCAAAAATTCTCTACCTGCAATTTGTACCCTCCCTATTAAAGTTTGTGCAAACCCTATCCCTGGTTACGGCCGGAGGATTTATTATTGTTTTGTTGCTGACCTTACTCATGGGCCGCTTCTATTGTTCCACCATTTGTCCGCTCGGCATCCTTCAGGACGTCATCAACTACCTGGCCAAAAAGGTTTCGAAAAAGAAGGTCTTCTTCAAATACAAAAAGGGTCATCCCATCTGGCGCTATGCCTTTTTGGGCATCATGCTGTAGCCATGGTGGGGGGCTTCGGCTTTATAGTAGCCTGGCTCGATCCTTACAGCATTGCCGGAAGATCCTTTTCCTACCTGCTGGAACCCATCGTTACAGGTATCAACAACATCCTGGCTACCTGGATGCAAAGCACCGGTAATTATACCTTGCACCATGTGAAATTATATCATGCAGCATGGCTGCCAACATCCATTGTTTTTGGACTTTTTCTGTTCATTGCCCTACTGTCGTGGAATAGAGGACGCTTCTACTGCAACGTGATTTGTCCCGTTGGTACATTTTTAGGCCTGGGCGCCAAAGCCGCCTTGCTCAAAGTAAATTTCAACACGGCCAATTGCACCAAATGCGGCAAATGTGCCGCCGTCTGTAAAAGTGAGTGCATCAGTATTAAGAATCAGGCGGTCGATGTTAGCCGTTGCGTGACTTGCTTCAATTGTCTGGACGTTTGTCCCGATGCCGCCCTCAATTTTGGTTTTATTAAACCCAAAGCCAAAATAAAGCCGACGGAAGTAAAACCCGTGAGCAGTCAGGTGCACAAAACCGACAATGACCGTCGAAAACTACTCATAACCGGAGCGGCACTCATGGCCGGTTCCAGGATTTATGCCTTAAAGAAGAACAAACTCAGTGCGACGCAGCAAAATCTGACTTTAAATGACAGGGACTACTACCCGGCCCCTCCGGGCGCCGGCAGCGTGAGTCGTTTTAACAATATTTGCACCGCTTGTTCCGTGTGCGTTTCCGCCTGTCCCACCCACGTTTTGCAGCCAGCCATTACCCAGTACGGCTTGAGTGGCTTCATGCAGCCCTTTATGGACTATGAAACCAACTATTGCAATTTCGACTGCCACAAATGTGCAGAGGCTTGTCCCACTGGCGCCATTTTGCCCTTGCCCATCGAAGAAAAACAACTCACCCAATTGGGTGTGGCGGTGTTTTTGAAAGAAAACTGCATTGTACATACCGACGGCACAGATTGCGGCGCCTGCTCAGAACACTGCCCCACCAAGGCGGTGGACATGGTACCCTACAAAAACGGCCTGCTGATTCCGGAAGTGGACCAGAGCATCTGCATAGGCTGCGGGGCCTGTGAATATCCTTGTCCGGTGCTCCCTCCATACAGAGCCATATATGTCAACGGCCACGGCCAGCATCAACTGGCCGAAAAACCAAAACAGGAAAAAAACGAAGGGGTCAGTTTCGAGGAAGATTTTCCCTTCTAATCTAAGCCTCCTCAGACAGAAACCACTCAAAAGCGCTCCTGCTTTTGGGTGGTTTCTATTTTAGGGACCACTTTTAATTCCCATTCTTCTATTTTTCTCCTTATCTTGCAATAAAGAATAAAGGCCCGTCGTTAAATAACTATTACATCATTCCAAAAAAACCGATACAGCATGAGAAGAATCCTATTTGCCGTTCTGGTATTGCTTATTGCCAATGGCACCATCAACGCCCAAAAGCCATACATCAGTGACGCCAGTATTGAAGAACAACTTGAATTTGTCGAGAATGAAGCCTCCAGCTGGCAGCAATATGTTATGATATTCGACACCTGGTTTTCGCGTCTGAAAACCAACATCAATGATACCATCGAGGACAAGAACAGTACCATTTCCCGTTTAGAGTCCACCATTGTATCCAAGGATTCCACCATTACGGCACTCAACAATCAGTTGGAAAAAACCAATAGGGAACTACAACAAACCATCAGTGAAAAAGATGCCTTTACTTTTTTGGGCATGAACATGCCCAAATCACTGTTCATCAGCATTGTCATATTTATCTTCTTCGTACTTCTGGCCGTTACAGGCATGGCCGTTTTCATGCTTCAGCGCAGCAACATGTCCTCCAGAAAAGTCAAAAAAGAACTGGAAAAAATGAAGAATGAATTCGAAGATCACCGCCAGCGGTCGCGTCAAAAATATGAAGCACTGGTGGTTCAGCACCACAAAGAAATACAGAAATTAAAAGAGGGCTAAAAAGCAGTCCCCATGTGATTAAAGAGGTTGATAGCTATGCTGTCAACCTCTTTTTTTATGCCCGGATGCGACCCATGTTAATTCAGCGTTAATCCCCATTTTGCTTTGTTAATGGTTATTTAAGACTCCCTTAAAGTTCAGGCAATTCTATAACTCTTCCTTTGCATTGTAAACAAAAACAAAAAGACGCGTTGGAATTTCATCAGGATTATTCAACAAAGCAATTTAAAACAAAAACGATAAAGACATGAAAAAGCATTTGAAATTATTTAGCTTACTATTAGCATTCGGAATGGCCTTTACATTTACGGCTTGTGATGAAGATGACGGCAACGATCCGGAGCCCATTGATCAGGACAATGACAATGTCGTTGTGACCCAGAACATTTCGGAAGACACCAGATGGACGGCCGATAACATTTATCAGTTGGCTGGTCGCATTACTGTATTGGATGGCGCAACGCTGACCATTGACCCGGGTACCGTCATCAAAGGAGAAATGGGAACCGGTGCCAATGCCACCGCCCTTTTAGTGGCCCGCGGCGGAAAATTAATGGCTGAAGGATCAGCCACATTGCCCATTATTTTTACCACCGTTGGAGATGAGATTACCCCTGAAGACATCGCAGCCGGTGATTTTGCCAGTCCCAACTTAGACCCGGATGCCAACGGCCTTTGGGGCGGTATCTTAATTATGGGAAAAGCCCCCATCTCTGCTTCAAATAAGGACACCAAAGCAGATGTTAGTGAAGTTCAGATAGAAGGTATCCCTACATCAGATCCCAACGGACTTTATGGTGGCAGTGAGGAAGAAGACAATTCAGGCGTTATTAAATATGTATCCATTCGTCACGGTGGCGCCAACATTGGAGCTGGTAACGAAATCAACGGACTGACCTTAGGTGGCGTAGGTTCTAAAACCATCATTGAAAATGTTGAAATTATTGCCAATCAGGACGACGGTATTGAGTGGTTTGGCGGAAACGTAAGCATAAAAAATGCCGTGGTATGGAACACAGGTGATGATGCCATTGATGCGGATCAATCCTGGACCGGCACCCTTGACAATTTTGTAGTTATCGCACCTGGCGACCACAACTTTGAACTGGATGGTCCCGAAGGTTCCGCCGATTATGGCGCCTACACCATTAAAAATGGGGTGATTGTAGCCAATTTCACCGACGTGGAAGACCAGGAGCGCTACTCAAGCGACCTCATCAACACCGACGATAATACCAGTGTGACCTTTGATAACCTGTTCTTCACAGCGATTGAAGCCGGTCAAATGGTTAACCGCGTAGAACACACGGTAGGAGCTGTTTCTTTCAGCAACATCGTTTTTGATGTGGATGCTGCCAATTTGGGAAGTCATTTTCCAGAAAGTGTTGTTCCTGAAGGCTTTTCAGCCGGCACTGCACCAGCCGATGCTTCAGCCATTGACCTGAGCGTTTTCAGCTGGACCTGGGCCAACCAGGCAGGTGCTATACCAACTCTTTAATTCAATCCACCTAATAGGAAACTGGCCGTGGCCAAAAAAGGACAGGCTTGCCATGCGCAGGTCTGTTCCTTTCCATTTAATTACCACCATAAAAAGTCATCATTTTCAATCACCCAACGATGTCATTATTCATACATCGCAACCAAAAACACACAGCAACAAATTTTTGCACGATGAGACACATAGGAATTGTAATTCTCTTATTGATATCCACCTTCACCTACGCACAGAAGGGAACGATCAGGGGGACTGTATATGAAGGAAGTACCGGAGAAACTCTGGTGGGCGTGAGTGTGATTCTTGAAGGGACCTACACAGGCGCCTCTACCGATCTGGATGGAAAGTTCTCCATAGATGTGGATCCCGGAACGTATGGGCTTCAGATCTCATTCATCTCCTTTCAACCCATTACCATCAGCGACGTGGTGGTAAAACCAGGTGAAGTCACCTTGCTTAACAACATTGAACTTAACGAAAGCACCATTCAACTTCAGGATGTGGTGGTATCCGCCAGAGCCTTGCGCAATACCGAAGCCGCCCTGCAAACCATCAAAAGAAACTCATCAGCGATGCTGGATGGCATATCCGCAGCCAAAATAGGCTTAATTGGTGATGCCACAGCCGTGGAGGCGGCCAAGCGGGTGACGGGTGTAACCATTGAAGGGGGAAAGTACATCTATGTACGGGGTCTGGGCGATCGCTACTCCAAGACCACCCTCAACAACGTGGATATTCCGGGATTAGACCCGGATCGGAACAGTCTGCAAATGGATATTTTTCCTACCAACCTCATCGAGAACATGATGGTGAGTAAAAACTTTACGGCCGACATGCCAGCCGATTTTACAGGCGGACTGATGAATGTGGAAACCAAAGATTTTCCTGAGGAGAAAATCCTGAACCTTTCGGTCAGTACTTCCTACAATCCCGACATGCACTTCAATCCGGACTACCTGCCTATGATGGCGGGAAACTGGATTTTTTGGGGATGGATGATGGCACCCGAGCCTTACCGACTGCCGCTCGCGGGGATAGAATACCCTTACCCTACAGTGGATACTCAGATGCTGAAGTGACCCGTTTTGTTCAAAGCTTCAACCCACAATTAGGCGCACAACGAAGAAACAGTTTGATAGACTACAGTGCCAGTTTCTCTATAGGTGATCAACTCAATGTGGGCAGCAAGGGTGATTCTAAACTGGGCTATATATTTTCCCTCTCCTATAAAACCGATTACAAATACTATGATGATGTCGCATATGGATCCTATCAAAAATACGAGGATGCAGATGTTTATGAAATGCGCTACGCCACCGTGCAGAATGGCCAGATGGGCGAGCAGAATGTCCTGATCGGTTTATTGGGAGGCCTGGCCTATAAAAACAACTACAACAAAGTGAGAATGACGGTTATGCGCCTCCAGAACGGAGAGAGCAGGGCCGCCCAATTCAACATTAAAAATGACGGCGCTGCTGTAGGTCAATCCGGGTACATCGCTCAATCAGACAACCTTGAGTACAACCAACGATCTTTGACCAACCTGTTAATCAATGGCAAACACACCCTTCAGGATTCGGGTTGGGAAATAGACTGGCGCATCTCCCCCACTTATTCCACTTCAGATGATCCGGATCTTCGTAAAACAGCTTTTACGGAACAACCCGGTGGTCGCCAACTCTTTAGTGCCGGTGCTGGTGGCAATCCATCGAGAATATGGCGCGAATTGACAGAAATCAATGCCACTGCAAGATTGGACATTTCTAAAGATTACCAATTCAACGATCAGAAGGCCCAAATAAAATTCGGGACCAGCCACACCTACAAAATGCGGGATTATGAAATCCTTTTCTTCGACATACAATTTGCCAACACCCAATCCTGGCCCGATGCCGACATCTCGAAAGTCCTGGACCCATCCAACCTTTATCCCAACCGTCCCAACGGCATTTATTACCAATCGGGCAATCCCAATCCCAACCCCAATGAGTATAGCTCAAATGTAAACAGTTCAGCCTTCTATGTCTCCAATGAATTGTATCCTTTCGCCCGACTCAAAACCATTTTGGGGCTTCGTGCCGAAAACTTTGTTCAGCGCCATACCGGTCGCGATCAGGCCTTCGCACGGGGTAGTTCAGACGGAAATAACCTCGACAACAGTGAGGTCTTAAACTCTCTGGATCTGTTTCCGACCGCGAATTTGATATTTGAAATGACAGACAATCAAAATCTGAGAGCTGCCTTCGCGAGAACCATTGCGCGCCCCTCTTTTAAAGAATTGTCGTATGCACAGATTCTGGATCCGATCAGCAACATCATTTTCAATGGGGGGCTGTACCCCTATCTTCCCGACTGGGATGGCCAGCTGACCGAAACTTACATCAACAATTATGACCTGCGCTGGGAGCTGTTCATGGAACAGGGCCAGAACGTATCGGCCAGTGTTTTTTATAAGCAGTTCAACGACCCCATTGAAATAGTCCGGATACCCCAGGCACTGACCAGTACCGAAATCCAACCCAGAAATGTGGGAGATGCCCAGCTCTATGGATTGGAATTTGAATTCAATCAAAACCTGAAAATGCTCTCTCCCCTGTTACAAAACCTGAACCTGAACGGAAACATCACGCTGGTTAAGTCGGAGGTAGAAATGACTGAAACAGAGTTCAATTCCCGTAAAAACCAGGAAAGAACCGGTGAAAACATACAAAACACCAGGGCCATGGCCGGACAATCCCCCTACGTGATCAATGGCGGACTGGTTTATGGCGATCCGGAAACCGGATTGGACGCGGGTTTATTTTATAATGTAAAGGGACCTACACTTTTAATTGTGGGAACGGGCATACTCCCGGACGTTTATCAGGCACCTTTACACAGCCTAAACCTGAGTATCAACAAGAAATTTGGAGAGGAAAAAAGAACATCGGTGGATTTCAAAGTATCCAACATCCTGGGCCAGGAGGAATTGAGCTATTTCGAATCCTACAAAGCCGCCAACCAGACGGAAGAAAGAAGAAGCCCGGGCAGATCCTTCAGTATTGGATTGAGCCATAAGTTCTAATTCTGCCACCAGAAAGCACCACCCATAAAAAAAGCCGGTTAAAAACCGGCTTTTTTATTCGTAACAGATGGGTTGGCCTTCCTTTTTTACTCCAGATATTTATACCCAACCCCCTTAATGGTACGTATGTGGTCCTGTCCAATCTTCTCCCGCAACTTGCGAATGTGCACATCGATGGTACGATCCCCGACAATAATGCTATCGCCCCACACCGAATTGTAAATCTCATCGCGGGTAAACACCTTATCGGGTTTGGAGGCCAGCAACAATAAGAGCTCAAACTCCTTTTTGGGCAAGGACAGCTCTTTACCGGCTGAAGTCACCACATAGCGCTCTTTATCAATCTCCAGATCGCCAATAATAACGGTCGTCGTTTTAGAACCAGTGCTATCTTCAGGCTCGCCCGAATGGTAGCGCTTGAGAAGTGCTCTGGCACGCGACACCAGGACTTTCGGCTTAATGGGCTTACCGATGTAATCATCGGCACCTGCATCAAAGCCGGCTATTTGAGAGTAATCCTCCCCACGGGCGGTTAAAAAGGCAATCAGCGAATTTTTTAACGATGGCTGCTTCTTGATTTCTTCACAGGTCTCGATGCCATCCATTCCGGGCATCATCACATCCAGTATGATTAAATGGGGAAGCATCTCCAAAGCCACTTGAATGGCCTCACGTCCGTTTTGGGCCGTTTGTACCACAAAACCTTCCTTCTTAAGGTTGTAACCTAAAAACTCGAGGATGTCTGGTTCATCATCAACCAGTAAAATCCGATAATTCTCTGAATCACTCATATTGGAATTATTATTTGGCTTTTTCTAAGGTAAAAGTAAATGAAGTGCCTTTACCGGGTGAACTATTAACATTAATGGTTTGTCCGTGCGCTTCAATAATGTGCTTGACAATGGCCAGACCCAGTCCGGTTCCGCCCTGCTCGCGTGAGCGACTCTTGTCCACGCGGTAAAAACGTTCGAAAATACGGGGCAACTCCGACTGCGATATCCCTACGCCGGTATCCCGGACCTGAACCAGGATCACCTTGTCCATATCGTAAAAACTGACCGTCACATGCCCTCCTTCAAAGCCATAGTGGATGGCATTGACCACGAGATTGCTGAGCACTTGAAAAATGCGCTGCTTATCGGCATTCACCAGGGTGTTTTTATCCATCGACTTTCCATAGCGCAGCACCACCTTGCGGTTTTTGGCCCTGACCTCCTGCAAATCAAAAACATCTTCCACCAGATTGTAGAGATTAAATTTCTCCATTTGCATTTCCAGCTCGCCCGATTCCAACTTGGCAATGGCCTCCAGGTCGCTGATAATGGAGATCATACGATCAATGCTCTTTTCGGTACGTTTCAAATAAAGCATGTTGATGTTGGGATCATCAATGCCCCCCTCCAAAAGGGTGAGTATGTAGCCTGAATATTAAAAATGGGGGTTTTCAACTCGTGCGAAACATTGCCCAGGTACTCTTTCCGGTATTGCTCCAATTGGCGCAATTGCTGAATCTCCTGAACCTTTCCCTTCATCCATTCAGCCACATCCCGGTTCACCTCCGAAAAAACATCCTCGTTAAAAGAAGATGTGTCCTTCAGCGAAGCTTTAAAATTATGGATGGTTTTATAAATGGGTTTTATCTTGGCGTATATAAAAGAATTGAGGAAATAATTGACCAGATAAAATATCAATATGGTGAAAACAGGCGTTGCAATGATTAGCGCCAGCCAACCGTTGGTAAAGAGACTGTTGACCAACAGAAACAGCATCGCCAATACCAAAAAACTCAAAGTAATATATCCGGCTATGCGTTGAGGTGCTACGGGCTTCATTTATTCAACAATTATGGTTTACCCGATGCCAAATCGGGTGGAATTTGCATTCTGATTCACGACAAATTTAACCGAATTTGTAACTTTATAGCTGACATGCGCCACTTTTACCTATGTTAAGTTAATGTAAACTTTTGTTTTATCCTGTAAATGAACCAATTTAAACGTAAATTTGAAAAAAGCTAAGCATAATTCCTAACATAAAATTAATGTTCGCAGATTTTATTCTGAAGGTGCGAAACACTACTTTTGGCTACTCAAAATAAACAGAATGGACATTTTCATCTGGTTCACCGTCATCTTACTTGTTCTGTTGGCTGTTTTTCACCTGGTAACCGGTGTTTCTAATGACGCGGTAAACTTTTTGAATGCAGCCATCGGCTCACGCGTAGCGTCCAGCAAGGTGATTCTGGCCCTGGCCGGTAGCGGATTGGTTATTGGCACCTTTTTTTCAGGCGGCATGATGGAAGTCGTCCGCAATGGCGTGATCAACCCCTCAGGCTTTCTCTTGCACGAATTATTGATCATTGTTGTAGCCGTTACGGTGGCCAACATTTTGCTGCTCGACGCTTTTAATACGGCGGGCTTTCCTACCTCCACCACCATATCCGTTATTTTTAGCCTCATCGGCGCTGCGCTGGCCATTGTGCTCATCAAGCAAAATACGCCAGACGGCCTGGAGGGCTATTCGGCGTTTATCAATACGGACCGGGTTTTTATGATTTTCGCGGGCATACTTGCTTCCATCCTTTTCGCATTTATAACGGGCGCTATGGCTCAATTTTTCACCCGCCTCCTTTTCACCTTTCGACATCAGGGGAAATACAACCTTCTTTTTTCAATCATAGGCGCCCTGGCCATAACCACCATTTTTTACCTGCTTATAAAAAAGGGCATCGGTGGCATGTTCTGGGAAGAGAATTTTCAGTGGCTGCAAAATCTGGGAACCCAAAAAGTGCTGATGGGCGTCTTTTGGGGTTCCGCCTTAAGCTTATGGGGTTTGGCGACGCTTTTTCACATCGACATTCCCCGGCTGGTGGTGTTTTTTGGCACCTTTGCCCTCGCCCTGTCATTCGCTTCCAATGATTTGGTCAACTTCATTGGTCTGCCCCTGACAGGCATTGAAAGCATCAAAGAATACCTCAACACCCCCAACGCTTCCTTCAGCCACTTTCCCCTGCAATTTTTAAATACCGATTGGGAACGCTCCCTTCACTTTCGTGATTCCGTGTATGTGGGCTTCTTCCTAATGGCCGGCATTGTCATGGTGGTAACGCTTTTCCTGTCAAAAAAGCTCCATTCCGTAACAGAAACAGAAGTCTACCTCGGCCGCCAGTCGGCCGGCCAGGAAAGATTTGAACCTTCACCCCTGTCAAAAGTACTGGTCCGCAGCTTTCTCAATGTCTACCAAAAAGCAGAGCAACTGCTGCCCGCCCGGGTGCATGCCTTTATCTCCGATCGGTTTAAAGCCCCCCTTCCCCTGCATCGTCAGCCGGCCACCGATGAAGTCATCTATTTCGACACCGTCCGGGCTTCCGTCAACCTGGTGATTGCCAGCCTGCTCATTTCCATCGGCACCTATTTAAGATTTCCGCTATCCACTACTTTTGTGGTGTTTATGGTGGCCATGGGGACCTCTTTTGCCGACCAGGCCTGGGGCCGTGAAAGTGCTGTTTACCGGCTCTCCGGGGTGCTTTCGATTTTGGGGGGATGGTTTATAACCGCCTCAGGCGGTTTTATAGGGGCCTTCCTGTTTTCCCTGGCCCTGCATTGGGGTGGTTGGCCCGTGGCTCTGGTCCTGTTTCTCATCGTCCTGGTGACCTTATGGCAGACCAACAAGTATCACCATCGAAAAAGGGAAAAAGAAAAAGAACTGAATAAAACCTTTCACCACGAAAAAACAGAGGGTATTGAATGGCTGCGGGAAACAGGGCGGGAAAGAATCAGAAAGTTTCTGCTGGAAAGCTCCAAGATCTATTTCATGATCATTGACGGACTCATGGATGAGGACCTGCGACAGATGCGGGAAGCCATAGAAAAAACCGAATACTTGAAGCAGGGCATCAAAAACTACAAGATAGAACTGTTCAGAACCTATAGTAAATTGCCCGAAGAAGTCCAGGATTCAGGTCACCTTTTTGTCCAGGCCCTCGATTATTTAACGGAGATGTCGAATACCATCGGTATTATGGCACCGCCCATTTTCAAACATCTCGAAAACCAACACAAAGGACTTTCCTCCGCCCAAAAAGAGGACCTTTCTGGTATTCTGGAAGAAACCACCGCCTTCCTCAACTTTTTAATTCATTTTGAAAAAGAGAAGCGCTTTGACGCCCTTCATGAATTAAAGAACAAACAAAACGTGGTGCTCAAGCTCCTGGAGGAATACCGTCTGGAACAAATCAGACGCATCCGTTCGGGACAGGGACGCACCAGGGTCAATGTGATTTATATGGAAGTGATGGGTGAAACAAAAAACATACTCATTTATTCACTCAACCTGTTTCAAGCCCTCCGCGAGTTTTACTATCAAACGCCGAAAAAGCCCATTCGCTAGGGGCACACAGCCATTTCAAACAACTTTCCTGATTAACTTTCTACAAAGAATTTAAAACCTTTGCTACGCCTTTGTCGTATTGAACGGTAATATTAATAAGTATGCATTTAACGCACCCACACGACCTTAAAGAATTTTAAATCAGATGAAGAACATTTACAAGTCTTTTTCCCTGGCACTGACAGTTTTGGGAATACTGATATTTACCACCACCGCTTGCAGTGACGACGATAAAAATGCCACACCCAATGAGTCGTTGCAAGGACTATGGCGCCTGACTGAGCTTAAATACGTTCCCATGGAGGCGCCTGCTGCTGAGGACGAGGAGGCAACGTCTTCTGAGGCGGAAGCCGATGAAGAAGAAGTGGAGACGGAAGATCCCTCCACCCTCTACCCGGATGTCGACGGCGTGCAGCCCTATCTGAGGTTTGGCACTTCTACCTACACGTATTTTGAGGTCACAACGGCCGACACAACCACACGGGAAACAGGCAATTACACGCTGGCCAACAATGAAATCACCACCGAATCCACTGAGCCATCCACCAGCATCCTCGGATACGAAATCACAGGCAAACAGCTCATCATGATTGAGACCCACAGCGAAGCAGAGATTTTCTATTACGCGGAAAAAGTGGTGGGCGATCCTTTCCTGGAGGAGGCACCCTCAGAAAATGAAGAACCTGAAAATCCGGATGAAGAAGAGGTGACCGGTTGCGCCATTTACCACGATACGGAAAATGCCCCCTATGGCTCGTCTTTGAACCCCATTTTAATTGAAACCGGCGTAGAAATAACGGACTCGCTATATGCCATTGATGGCAAAAACGGTCACGAAGCCAAATTCTATCTGCAGGTTGAGCCCTATACGGCTTTCCGCATACATCTTAAGGACCTCCTTACAGATTATGCCGATGTCCATAATTTATTTAAATACACCTCCATTCATGTCACCGATGCCTTTTCAACCGACCAGGTCCTCTACACCACTAAAATAGAGGATGGCCAAAAACAACTGCAGTTTGATCTGTTCACCACCACCAGCTGTTTGTACATCGAATTTTTCAGTTACCAGGAAGGGGTTAAATTCCTGTTTGAAGTGGAGGATTTATCCGGAACCCAGGAATAAGGCTTTGAACGCCTAATTGATAACCATAAAAAGAACCAATGAATCAAGTAAAACATATTCTAGCGATCCTTGCCTTTTCAATCGGCACTTCCTTAGCACTCACCTCCTGTGGTGGCGATGACGAGGGACCGGACACCATTGTGCTCAATGGCCTGTGGGAAATTACGGAAATTGAAGTGGTACCTGTAGAAGAGGAGACCACTGAAGAAACCACGGAGGAGGAAACCACCGGGGATGACACCACCGAAGGAGACACCACCGAAGGAGACACTTCTGACGGTGATACTTCTGAAGGAGAAGGAGAGGCCGGAGCAGGTAGTCCCCCGGCTAAAGCCGAAGGAGACAATGGCGATGAGACAACGGACGGAGATAATACGGAGCCGGTAGCAGATTTGGGCTACATGCGTTTCGGCATGATTACCTATGAATATTTCATGGTAGAGGAGGAAAAAGTGACCACCGTCCATTCAGGCACCTACCAGTTAGCCGGCAAAACCTTGTCATTCACAGAGGATGAAGCGAGCTCCGAAATCCATGTCGCCCTCATTGAGCTTAAGGGCCAACAACTGACCATGAACATGACCATTGACGGGGAAGCCCAAATTTGGTACGCTCAAAAAATGGCCGAAGATCCCTTCCTCGACGAAGATGGAGAGCAGGGCAAACTCGTGGATTTTGAAAATGAAGTGCACAGCGCCGACTCGATACCGGGTTCCTTGCTGAACCCGGATCTGATGATTCTCAATGATACCCTTTTCGGCACATTAGACACACTGATCTCTAAAGAAACCTACAAGGCAGAACAATTCCTCTACCTGAAAGTGGATACCGCCAAAACCTACCAGTTAACCGTGCAGATCATTGATCCACAATACGATCTGCCCGCTGCCATTATGGAGTACGTTCAGGTGTGGCTCTCTTACCAGCCCTTTGCCAAGAACTACCAGGCGGAAGAGAATCGCATCGAACCCGAAGAAAACGAGGCCCTGTTTGGTGATATTAAAAGTCCCACCGGCTACCTTTACATCCGACTCTTCAGCTATCAAAACGAAATAGCATATAAGCTCATACTTGAAGAGCAAGCACAAGAGGAATAAACAGACATCACATTGGCAATAAGCAAATTGCGAAAGAGAGGCCGCTTCAACCAAGCGGCCTCTCTGCATTTGATGGAGAGACGTCTGAAAAGAAGTCCCGGAAAACAGTCCTGATTTTTTGCGATAAAAAAGCCCGTAAAGTGTTATAAACACTTGACTTTATCGCGAAAAAAGTCCTATATTGCCCCTGTTTATTCAAAACAGACATCAAAAAAATTGCCCATGAGACGTATAACTCTATTTACAATTCTGGCGTTAATAGTTTTAGCAGGTTGTAAAAACGAACCCAAAAAAGCGGCCCCGGCCAAAAAACCAGCCACAGCTGTAGTAGAGGAACAAAAACCGGATACCACAGTGGTTGAAGAAGAACCCGTTGTTGAAGAAGAACCCGTTGTTGAAGCACAACCCATGGTTCCCGATAAATACTTCCTAATTTCCGGAAGCTTTTTGGAATATAGCAATGCGGAGAAAATGCAACGCAACCTGGCCAACCAGGGCATGAATTCACAAATCATTGAGCGGGAACAAGGTCCCAACAGCGATTTCTACAAGGTGTCTTACATGGGCTTCAACGATTGGAAAGAAGCCTTAAGCGCCCTGGAGAACGAGCGCAGCACCCCCGGCAAAGAAGGCGTTTGGCTCCTGGTCAGAAAATAGGATTACAAAAACGTTTTTAAAATATTTGAAACTTCCATGCCTTGCGTTATATGTAAGGTCTGGAAGTTTAATTTTTTAGCCGTAGAAATGTTATCCGCCAGGTCGTCCACAAAAAGCGTTTCTTCGGCCCTTAGCCCGCTGTCGGCCAGCACAGCCTTAAATGCATCACTGTCCGGTTTCCGACAACCAATGCGGTGCGAATAATAAGCCTTTTCAAACAAGTCGCTCAGCCGATCATACCCCGGCGCCATCTTCTCAAAATAATCCTCATGTAATTCATTGGTATTGCTGAGTATAAAAATACGGTGGCTTTGTCGCAACTGCTCCAGCATCCTCAGCCTTTCCTCGGGTATTCTGACCAACATCGCATTCCAGGCCGCCACAATATCACCTCGGCTCTCGCCATTTTTGGCCAACTGAAGCAACTCGCTCAGAAAGGTTTCCGTATCAATGGCCCCCGTCTCATATTGCCGCAGCACCTTACTTTTCAGATAGCCATTTTCCAATTCCACAGCCGACTCACCAAAAAACCGGTTAAAAGCATGAAAAGTCCGCGACATATCTAAATCAACAATAACGCCCCCTAAATCAAAAATGATGTTCAATATTCTCATGTAAGATGTTTGATAATTACAATTTCTTTGTATTTTTGTCACCGCCTAACAAAGATAGCACTTTGTTTCGTATTCAGGGCCCATAGCTCAGTTGGTTAGTAGCACCTGACTCATAATCAGGGGGTCGCTGGTTCAAGCCCAGCTGGGCCCACCCCTTAAACAAAGGGCTGCAGAAATGCAGCCCTTTGTTATTTTCATCCACTGTAACACAATTGTAACACAAATATTGTTTTAGCAGGGGGTGTCGGTGACCAGTTCGTAATGCTCTCAGTTCACGAGGTTCTTTGAACCTCCTCCATTGAGGGATTAGTATCACAAGAGTATGCAGATATCCTTTGGGTTGCAATAAACAATCTGATCCATTGTTTATTACGCCTTTGTTCTTACTAACTTCTTGCCCTTGTGGCTGTCTAGTATAGGCTTCATTATTTTGAATTCTCTAATAAATCATTAAGGAATACTCCTCCTGCTAATGTCAAAGAAGATTTTAAGTCTAAAATGTTTATTTCAGGGACTCCCCTATCTTTAAATGTCTTATTTAATTCTTTTACTACAATTTCTAAAGAGTATGGGTTTGATTTGATTTTATCTAATAGTTCAATTTTTGAAACTGCTCTTGCAGGAATACCGGTTGGACCGGCAAATTCAACACCTGCTCTAGTCCAAGTTTTAAAGAAGAAACATATTGCAGTTTCAGTTTTTACGTCCTTGTGCTCTACCATATAAATGTCCTTTGCTATTTCAACTTGTGCTTTGTAGTTAATAGCAGGTAATGAAAGGTTAAAATGAGTTCCCTTTTCAATAATTACGGTCCTTTTAGGTAAAACAATTCTTTCTAAATCATCAATTGTCTTAAAGGCAAGTTCTAAGTCGTTTCGATAAATTGGACTTTCTATTTCACTGTGTGACATTGGATTGAACAAAATGCTCTTATAGTTCTGTAAATTGCCTATCAAGTCACTTGGAGGCTCAAGTCCTAAGTCTATATAATATAATTTTAAACGATCGATTAAAGTTTCTAAATTGATTGGCTTAACTAATCCTTTAAACCCTTCTCCAACTGTATAAGTTTCTAAAAGTTTGCTTTTCAATAATCGTTCAGATTCTTTCCTTAAATATTGACCTGCTGCTGGAAAATCAAATGCTTCAAAATAGCATCTCGCTTTTTCTAAATATGTTTTCTCATTATGAATGATTTGAGGACCATCTTCACTTTTATAAAACTCGATAAACTTCCAACTCGGTAAATTAAGTTTAGCCACTTCATACCAATGTCTATCATAAGTGGTGAGGAATATTTGAAAATCTTTAAAAACCTTGTCTTCATCCGAGACACCTGTTTCTTTGAGAAGGTTGAGTAACTTTAGTCGGTTTTCATTATCCAATCCAATAAGAATATCATCCAAAAAAAGCGGTTTCAAGTCAGGCGAAAATATACTTTGTCGTTTAATTGCTCCAAGAAAAATACTAATAGCAATTGCAGATAACTTGGCTTCATTCAATGAAAAATGTGGTGACCTGCTATCTATTGAGTCATTACCTTTAATAATGTCCAAGAACAACTTACCACCATTCAAATTGCCTCTATCATCAACTCTTATTGTCTGTCGCTTAAAATCTATACTTAACTCTGGATATATTTTTTTAAGGAAGTAATTTATTTCTGGTGCCAAATAATCCGGATTAGTTTCACCTTCTTCAGGTTTCTCAAATAGTTTTTTGAATGCCACATTGAACAACTTCGCATTCTGGGTAACTGATGCACTTTTTTGCCTCGCAGTATAAAAGTCCTTTCCTTTGCCTATAGTTTTTTTGCTTTCTGAAACAGTATTGAGATACAATTCCCCTAATTCATATTGACCAGTAATTAATTCAGACTTATAATGCTTAAGGACCCCTGTTACTACAAGGTTAAAAACATCAAGTTTTTCAGTAACTTTTACGTTATGCACGCCCAACAAATGTTTGTAGGTCAAAAAGCTTTTTAGTCTATTGGCGTCTATAATTTGGGTGATATTGGTATTTTTCGTTGTCTCGTTAAGTATATTTTTTGCTCCTCCATCAAATTCAACTTCTATTGAACAATCAGTTCCACTGTCTGTCAAATTGAAATTTCTCAGTTCAGACATTTTTACTATTTCAACGCTTGACTGAAAAAAGTCTTTTAACGCATAGTAAAATGAACTCTTTCCACTGCCGTTTTCTCCATAAATAAAAATATTAGAACCTCCAATTGGAATTTTCTCTTTCTTGGTAAAAGCTTTGTATTTATTTACTGTAACGTTTTGAATCTTCATTTTCTATATTGTTTTTGCTCCCTTCGATTGGTTGTGATAAACACAAAGAAGATCACCATTTTCTATATTTGTTTTGCCACCTTTAGAATGAGGGAGTACATGATCTGCGTGATTGGTATATAGTACCTTCGGAAAAGACTATCCATTAAAGATTGTTTTTTGCCCTTAGACCATATGACTTTTCTTTGGTAAGATGGTCGTGTTACACAATCTGCTTTGTACTCGTGTAAATATTTGATAATTAACATCTTTGGTACTAGCACATACTCTGGTTTTGGGTTAAATGACATACTTTTTAATTTTATTTCAACGCTTCTTTAATTATCCTTATTTCCTCAACACTGTCCAAGGTTTCAATAGCAAAACGTACGGGGTGGTTGGGGTCGTACAAACGCTCAAACTCACTTTGGATGATGGCGAGCTTTTCTTCATCGCTCATCTCATCATTGAGGGGCTTCAAATTTCCCAAATGCTTTAGGATTTCTTTGCCTGCTGATTTGATTTCTTCGGGGAAGAACAATTCATAGACGATCGAGTTGACTACTTCCAGAAAGAAATTCAAGGAAATTAAGTCAAAGTCAAGGATGCTTATAAAATTGAGGTATTTATATATGCTATCAAGACTTAAAGGGAAATTATGAGGGATTGGTAAATTATCAACTTCATAACCGTTTACATTACTGTTTGTACTATAGCATTTGAAAAACCAGTTTGGAACTTCTGAATTTAAATAGCAAGCAACTGAGTAAATGTTTTGTTTGTTATTGTCAAATAGAATATAATTAGCACTATTTCCACAAAACACACCTTCATTAAGGACAGCTACTTTTAGTCGATATTTTTCATCTACACCCGTAATCCCCTGAAGAACTAGTCTTGAGTGCTTGTAATGAAAAGCTTTTGATTTGGCTGATTTTCCTATTATATAATCTGGAGATAAAAATTCATTTTTTCCCTGACTCATCTTTTCTTTTATAAACCATTTTTGAACAGAGGCACCTTTAATCATGCGATAAAAACCAACATTATTATCCTCACTTAAATAAGGCTTACAAGTAGTTAGGTTAATTTCTCCTTCATAACAATGGCCAATATTTTTAATCTTTTTAAACTTTTGGAATCTTTTTAAGATCAAATACTCATCTTTTGAAATAGATGGGATTGAATAATACTCAGCATCAAGTTTTAAAATGTCAGAGGCTTTGATATTAATTGCAGTTGAAGTTTCCATCCATCTCTCTTTCCAGATTCTTAAAACAAAGGTGTTATCAGGAACTTGCCTGTTGAAGGTTTGTAAAATACAGACACTCATTTTGGCAGACTCAAAGACCCTTCTTCTAATATCGTCTCTTTCTGGAAAAGAATCAATTGAAACAATATCAAGATGATCGAAGTAATACTTTCGAAGCAGCTTTGATGAAGTGTCAGCAAGGAAAGAGTTTTGAAAAATTAAGGATTGAAATCCTTCTCGACTTAACAATGTAGGAGTTAAGCATAAGAAAAGCTCAAATGCATTTAATTTCCTTCCTTTTGCATTGTTAAACAATGGGATTGACTTTAAAACTTCAAGTTCATCATTTTTATTCCCTTGATAAACATCATAAGGCGGATTCCCAATCACCACATCAAAGCCACCCTTTTCCCGCCATACTTCAGAGAAAAAAAGCTTGAAGTCAAAGTCTATATTGTACCCCGCAAACTGTTCGGCAGAATCGAGCAGTTCGCGTATTTTGGAGTTTATCTGTTGGCGTAAGGCTTTCTTTTCTTTTTCGTCGGTAATGTCGTAAAACTTTTCTTTTAAGGTTTCCAACTCTTCCTCAACCTTATAGCTTTTCATTGCGGTATCGGGCAAACCAACTAGGGAGTTGCCACACACAATTTTATAATCTAGATTGGGCAGGGTTTCAATGGGATCCAGGTCGTCTTCGTCCACCACCAGAGAGAGCCACAAACGCAGGCGAGCAATATCAATGGCAGATGCATCTATATCGACACCATAAATGCTTTCTTGTATAATATGGCGCTTCAGGCGGTAAATGTAGCGGCTATCGTTAACGCTTTCCCGGTGTTCAAAGCCAAAGCCTTTAAGTTTTTTAGTAAGATAGTCGTAACTCAAATGCGGTTTCAGCACCAACATAGCATTCACCAATTCGTGCAACAAACCCACCGGAAAAGCTCCCGAACCTATAGCAGGATCGCATATACGGATGTCGCTAAGTTTTTGGTCTATTAAGTCGGCATGTTGGCGGATGATTTCGGGCAGTTGGTACTTGTAGGTTTTAGATTCACCTTTGGCAGCAACTCTTTCGTCGTTTTCCAGAGCAAAATGCCCTTCATGGATAAAAGTTTCAAAAGCTGTTTTATCAACCTTCCCTTCCAAAGTATTGAACAAATAATGAATCAAGCTTTCCTGACACATATAATGCACAATTTCCCTTGGGGTATAAAAAGCACCATTGAATTTACGCTCGGAAATATCGAGCATATTTTCAAACACCTTACCCAACATTTCTGGATCAACAGCCACTTCCTTATCAAGTGGTTCATCTTCCTTGATGGTAAAGTTGTAACGGTCGAACACGTCTAATGCTCCTGTGCCTATATCGCCTGACCTGTTTTTTTCTTCGTTGCGAAAGAGTGCTTCTGGTATGGCAATGTTAGCACTTCTCCAATTGTAATTGGCTTCAAACAAACCACCATTCAGGAAGGGAATACGGCAATCAAAGCGCTCGTAGTAGGAGTTTACATTGTCCCGTTCTTTGGCTAGAGCTTCATAAAACAAGTATTGCAATTTGTCTTTAAAGAAATTAACCTTCTCTTTCTGAGCTTGTTCAAACAAATCCTGAATGAAGCGTTTTTTTCCAGTTCCCCAGCGATCGTTTTGAGCAATACCCAACCAACCTTTTTTCTGTAAGAAGTACAAGAATACTATTTGGCCCAATAATTTTTTAGTAAATCGGGCATTATCAATGCCTGCTTTATCGAGTTCTGCTTTTACCCGGCTGTCCTTTTCAAAATGCTCAAATAGTTTAATATACAGGTCTTTGTATTGTTGGAAAAATTCATCGGTAACCTTTTCAATACTAAACGCTGCTTCCAGCTCTTCAAATGTAGGATTATTGGAAATATTTTTAAGTAAAGGCAGCAACTGATTTTTGGCGGTATGTGCTTTTTCGTATTTGCCGACTAAAAATGAATACCGTTTGGCAGGAGTAAATTCTTTCTTGGTTTTCACTTTGCCCTTTCTTTCGTCAATTTCCGAGCGGTATTCTAATTTGATAAATGAAAAACGCCAATCTGCTCCTTCGTCTTCTTTACTGTAAAAGGCCACCAAAGCGAAATCTTTCCCAAATTTGCTCAGATGCTTGATGACAAAATTTCGCAGGGCTGTTCTTGCCCGTTCCAGTTTGGCGACGCTTTTCACTTCTACAATCAGCACGTCCAGTGCTTCGCCTTCGGGATCTATGTATTTCCCTATGCGTTTGTAAGTATTGATATGCTCTTTGTAGTCGTCCCAAACTAAGTTTCCTTTGTAAAAATTGCTTTTTGGTTCTAAGTCATTCAATAAGTTCTTCACAAAAATCATGAACCGTTCTTCATTAAACGAATCATTGAACGTATTTTCTATCAGTATTTGAGCTGTTTTCTTGTCCATATTACTTGGTTATATATCCTGAAAGGATTACTTCACGTTTTTGAAACTTCTTGGCATTCTTTGACCCTTCTATTGCCACAAAACGGATGTGTTTTTCAAGAATGTGCAATACTTGAAGCGGATCAATGGTTTTTTCCAATTCGTTTTTAATCAGCTGTGCTGTTTTCTTAGCTATCGTCCCTTGTGCCAGCATTTCTTTTACACCATTGATAAACTCATCATTGGAATCGGTAAATCCTTTAAAGTATTTGAATGATTTGTCTTTAAATCTGTTTTCAATGTAATTGGCATTGGAACGTCCACTGCTACCTTTCGATCCTTCATCCCTCACGGAGGTGTCCAGTTCAAAGCGAGTTTTGTTGGTTTGCAATAAATGGTAGTATTCCCTTGGAATGTTGGCACGTATAGTATCAGGCTCACATTCTAATTCTTTCACAGCATCAAAAAAGGTGATCTCACTTGACTTTCCGTTTTCGTTGATGTAGAACTTTTTGAGTTTTCCAATTCGGAAGAAGGTTACCAATTGGTCGGCTTCCAGTTTTTCTTTTTTGAATCCTGAACGTGCCTTTTTAGGAAGGTTTTTAATTTTTTCAAATAAATCGGGTTGTTCGTCTCGGATTATACGCATCATTTCCAGATACTTCAATTCAGAATCGCCTTCACCATCTTCACCAGTGTAGGCCGTTTTGCTATTCAAAGTGTTAAATAATTGCTGACTGCCAAATTCTTCGCCATCACTCAGGTATTTGGCATCTTCTCCCAAAATATCGTGAAACATTTGGATTTTGTTAGTGATGTTCACTTCCAATCCAAGGTGTTCATCTGACTGCGTAGTAGGGAAGAAGTTGAAAATATGCACTTTCGGAAAATTACTCCCTAAACGGTTGACACGACCTACACGCTGCAAAACCCTTGTCGGATTCCAGGGCAAATCATAATTGATTAGCACATTGGAACGGTGCAGGTTTATACCTTCTGCCAGTACATCTGTAGCAATCAGGATTTTTACATCGTCTCTTTTCTCCTTGTGCTTGGGATCAAAATTAGATGCAATAATGTCTCTAGAAACGGTGTGGTTTGAGTTCAACTTTTTATCGGAGTGTCTTCCTCCTGTACTTGAGTAGAACATAACTTTTCCGGGAAACTCATCCAATAGCGTTTCATACAAATAATTGCCTGTCTCTCTTGATTCGGTGAAGATGACCAGCTTATTTTTCTTTAAAGCAGGAAAGTTTTTTAAATCGTGAATAAACTGGTCCAACTTGGGGTCGGCATCTACTTTTGCCCAAAGTTTTTTTACTTCACGTAAAACATCCAAGTCAAATTCCAACTTATCGACAAATTCTTTTCTGAAATCTTTTGAATCATATTTTTGGGCTTTTTCGTCCTCCACAAAGGCTTCCAGTCTCTCAATATTGTCGCTTTCAATCAGGTCATAGACATCCACCTTTTTACTGATGTAAACCGTTCCACCGTGAAACATTTCAATAAACTTTTCATAAGAAGTAATGAATCGGTCAACACTTTGGCGAAAAGCGTGGAAACTGCTTTCCAATCTCTTTACCAGAATACCCTTCATAAATCCACCCACGTTTCTTTGTTGCTGTCTTTCAAACTCACTTAAGGCTTTGTTCCCAATGTAGAAAAGTAGAGGTGTGTATCGGGCATAAGTAAACTCCTGAAGATTTTTAATGGTCTTGTTGAAAATGGTTTCCAATTCGCCTTCGTACTTGTAAATTATTTTTTGCGGATTGGCCAAATCAGGGAAAGTCAATCCCTGCATTTGCATATCCTTCCTGAAATAGGTCATTACATCTACTCGGGTTCTGCGAACCATTACATACCTTAATATACTGTTTCGAATATCGTTTGAGACCTCTTTGATTAGCTTTTTGTATTCAGGGTCGGTCTTCTCAAGTTTATTCAACTTATTTCTATACCCGGCAAAGTATTTTTCAAGATTAGGAATTCCGGGAATAGTTGAGTTTTTAGGTGCTTGAAACAATTTCAATTGTGCAAAAATATCATCAACCGTATTGTTGAGCGGGGTGGCTGTTACCAGAATCACTTTCTTACCACGGCAGATGTCCAACAAATCGGCATAGGACTGAGTACTTTCATTTCTGAAACGGTGGGCTTCATCTACCACAATATAATCGTAACGTTCTAAACCTTTTTTGATGATATGCTCCAACTTGCCTAATGATTCCACTTCAAACCTTCTGATTCCAAAATCGAAAAGTGAATCTTTCCAGTAGTCTTTCAATACGGGCGGACAAATAACCAATGTTCGTCCTTGCAGTTGTTGAAGCAATAAGGCTGTGATAAAGGTTTTTCCTAAACCAACTACGTCTGCCAAAAAAACACCATTGTAGGTCTCCAGAATTTTCTTTGCTTGAATAGCTGCCTGATTTTGGTATTTGAGCTTCATAAAACCATCTGGAAGGAAAGGTTCAAATTCATCTGCTAAATTAATGTCCTCTTCCAAGTATTCATAAATGAGTTTCAAATACAATTCATATGGTAAAATTTGGTCGTTGAGCCAAGTTTTATTTTGAATAGTATCAATAAAGTCATCCGAAATGTCAACTGATTCTTTCCAAAGTGCATTGAATTGGTCTTCAGCAAAAAGCACGTCACTTTTGGTTCGTAATTCCACATTAAATTCTCGATTGGCCACAAATCCCGATTCCGAAAAGTTACTAGAACCAGTTATAACAAAACCATAATCTCGGTCCTCCGGCTTGAATTTTCCGATATATATTTTAGCGTGAATGTTTTTGGAAGGATAAGCCCGGATTTCTAATTTCTTTCCGTTTCCATTAAAATCCTTTTCCATTGTAGGATCTTGGCAATCGGTTTGCAGAAATTCAATGAACTTGCGAATGCCCAATTCCAGTCTATTTTCATTCTCTTCACTGTTTTCAATTTCCTCTTTTAGGTTTGCCTGAAATTTCTTTTTGGTTCTTTGATGTGATTCAAAGTCGATTATTCCATTCTGTTGATGGTATTGCATCATATCGTATGAATCCCTATCAATACTTAACCCAACCAAAATTCTAATTTTTTCAATAGGCTCTAAAGCATCATACAATTGATAAAAGCCGCTTGCCCTGAAATAGCCGACTAATACATCAAAAAAATGTGTGTCTTTAAGTGTTGATTTAAAGCGGCTCAATAAAGTATGTCCTTCTTCATTTGTGAAAAAGGTCAAGTCGGTTTGGTCTATTTTACTATTTATACTCATCTTTATTCGCGGCTTTTTAGACTGTTAAGCGTTTCTTCCAAGCCATTTTTTAAAAATCTTAATTCTCCCAGGTCTGATAAAATTACCGCTTTGATGAACTCAACCTCTATCTCCTTATCTTTTATTTCCAAGGCCTTAGCCAAAGTTGGCAACATCTCTGTAGTCGCCACTCGTTCATTTCTCTCAATCTTGCTTAAGATAGAAGTGTCTATGTCTAGTTCGGCAGCAACCTTTCTAAGTGGAAGTCCCAGTTGTTCCCGTTTGTTTCGTAAATATTCTCCAAAAGAATTCATCTTGTCGTATTTATTTGGACTTAATTTTCAAACTTAATAAAGTTTTTTGATTGTGTCGTCCAAGCGTTGACAAAAAATCAAATTCTTTAAACTATGTAATAGCAAAACCAAAATGTGATTTAAGGGTGAATATATCTTCCTCAATAAGATAGCGAAGATATTACTTGAATATTCCGGAGTCTGCTGACCCCTCAACACTTGAAGGATTTTGGCTTTATTGATCCCATCCTAATTGAGCGGAGTTCTTCTTGGTCAGGCCCCCTACTAAGCGGGTCATCGTTACAGAGGTCAGCACCCTTAAACTTTTCTACCGATATTTGCATCGTCAAAGAACAACCGACGGTTGTAGGTATGGGACCAGCAGTTTAAATTTGGAGGTTCATTTCTTTTCATTGACGGTTATCTTTACATTACCCATGCGCCATTGCGATCAAATAACCCTTGGTGATAGGTGCATTGTGGAGTTGTGAATTTGTTGATTATTGTACTTCTCATAGAAAAGTGTCAAACACTCTTCCCCCATGGCCTCAAACTTCTTATTTCAAAGAATATTAGGAGAATCGATAAATGCCATGTTTCTCCAGGGTGGGCTTAACCCCATTAATGCTTCCTTAATAATGCCAATCTTTTCAATGTCTTTGAGCATCGATTCCTTTTTCTCGCCACTTCAAGTTCGCTTAATATGTGCCATATTCAAAATTGGTGTTTTCTGTCACTAATCGAGTCTTAAAATATAGGGGGCTGAAACAATAGCTTTTGCAGAATAATGGCATTGAGATGATCTATGTTTATAACCAATTCCGATAAATGTATCTATTATCTCAGGTGATGGAGCAACTTCCTCAAATGAATTTATAGTTTCAATTGGAATTTATTAGCTATCCATTCGTTAAAATGGTCTTGATTTATACTATGCAAATCATTATAAAAGGGATGTCCTTCTTCTTGAAAAATACTATAAAAGTCTGCTTTTTCAATAGCCATTTGAAATTGAATTAAAATAAGCCACTATAAAAATTAGGATTAGTCATTATATTGGCAACAATGTTCGTTAAAATATCACTGCCAAATCCTTTTAATTTTTCAATTAATTTAGTTTTAGCCTTGTCTGGTTCTTTTTCATAATTTTTCAATATTTCTTTTAATTCTTTATAATCTTTACCAGAAATTTCATCTTTTATAGCTTCTGTGAATAAATTTAAAACTACTTTTTGTGTATTGTTAATTACAATGTTTGTGCCTGTCGGGTTATTTATCTCACTCATTTTCGGTTCATCAGGAAGCAATTTTATTGCTCTCAGGATCCCAATTATTGTTTGATGGTTGTCAGGACTTAATTTTTGTGTAGCTCCTTTTACTTCTGGTAAATCACTCGGAAAATATGTTTTTATAAATCTCTGCGTAGTTGACAGCCAATCTTGATATTTTTCCCCTTCTGTTGTATGATAAACTGAATACATTCTGATAATATTAGGTGGAGAAGGAACAAATTGAATTGTTGAGGTTAATCTTTCTCCTTCAGAAATCAAATTGTTTAAAAGTTCAGTTTTATCCATATGCATGTATTTTTGAAATTGCTGCTTAAGTAAGCATAAACTACACAAAAGGTACGAGAATTGCGTTTATGCAGCTGTTAGCGAATTTTTATATTATTATACACCCCCGCGTGGAGTAAATGTATCAATAAATTTTGAATCGAGAAATCAATTAATAATTGAACAGCTGTCCATGATGTCTATTTCAAGGAAGGTGATCATTATGAAAGAAATGCAGTGAGAGGGTAAGGGATATTGGGCCCCACTGGAGATAACCTGTAAACTATGAACGTTCCAGTATTATTTGGCGGGATCGCCGGAAGTGATAGGTTCAAGGTTTCAATCATTCAATACCAGAAGGATTATTTTCCGGTTGTTCGGGAAGTCGAGTAGATATACTGATGATACCGTTTTAACAATGGCCATTGCCGATGCGTTATTGACTGGCACTCCATATGAAGTGGTGCTAAAAGAGTATGCACTTAGATATCTCGATGCTGGCTATGGATACTTATTTATGTCTTGGGAAAATAGCAACAGTTACGCTCCTCTTGATGCAATGCAGTCATATGGTAGTGGTGCTTCAATGAGAATTCCTCCTGTTGCATATTGGTTTAATAGCATGGAAGCAATTTCTTCTGCTACGGATGCATCTGCCATTACTACACACAGAACAGGCGAGGGGGTTTGTTTCTGCAGGGAAAATAGCTCGAATGGTTTATAGAGCTCGGTCATTAAGTTGTAAAGACCGAAATCAAACCATGAAAAAACATGTTCTGGGTAGTGATGTTATGGTAGAACCCAATGTGTTAATAGATCAGCTTAACCGGCTGCATGAAATAGATTTACATGCCAAGACTGTAATCACCCATGCTGCCTAGGCTTTTTATCACGGACACAATTATGAGGATGTTATCCACCTGGCCGTATCAATAGGGAGAAACAGTGATACCATTGCCAATATTGCCGGAGCTATTGCCTACGCATTTTATCAGGACATGTCAAAGGAGATAAACTCTAGAACAGCAGAGCATTAACCTCAGAAGTTTATAGATGTCATTGAGTCTTTTGAAAAAAAGATACAGCTTTAATAATATCTTAATTGGTTTATCCTGGATGAAACCGGACTTAAAGCAACTTGAAAATTATTGAAACTGGATTTTAACTTTAAATCTAAAATCATGGAATGTGAAATTATTTACAAAGTATCTCAGAGTGACTTGCGCAAGGTAATAGCGGAATTTGTGACGGAGGAACAAGGGAAAGTGTTCGACCGATTTTACAATGTCATGGTGGATGCCAAAACAGTCGCAAACATTCACGGAACCACTGCTCGAACAATCATCCGTCACGTAAAGTCCGGCACACTAGCAGCCGAGCCGACCGATGGCAAGGTTTACAAATTCCGATTATCGGAAGTACTGAAATTCGATTTCCAAAAAGTTAAATATCAGAAACATGGAGGCAGGACTTATTCTAGGGGTGAGGACTGATACGCTGATTATTGGGCATGTATTGTGAGTAAAACACTTAGCAATTTGTAAATATTAATTAGGAAGTAGTCCACATTTCAATCGAAAACTATACCACTTATTGCCAATGACCAGAAATTTCCAGAGCTCCTGAACTAGAGTTTGTTTGATGCTGTATGCAGGCTGGATAAATGCCATGCATGTCCAGGGTGGGCTTAACCCCATTAATGCTTGCTTCCTTAATAATGGCAAGCTTTTCTTCTTTTCCATCAGTGTAAAATTCTAGATTATTTTCTATAACTAAATCCGATATTTTAAGGAACCGAAACAGAATAAAGGTTTTTATCCAAACAAATTGTGTATAGGCAGCCTGTATAACGTGTAACAGGGGGGTGTATATACAGGGTGTGAAGCTGTAACATTCACGTGTTCACTTCATTGCTCTCGAAGCACTGCCATTGTCTAAAAGCCAGGATATTACATCAACAGTGGGGAAAATAGTTGCGACTTACACCGTGTAACACTACTCCTTTATATTTCGCCTGTAAATTTACATCATTGATTCACAACAACTTGCAATCATTTCATTAAAATAGTATAGACAAAGTATTGACAATTAATATATGTTGCCTAAAATGCCCTATAAACACTATACTAAAACTAAAACAATGAAAAAACCTATAAGCGGCTTTTACCAATACCAGGAAATCTGGTATTGTTGATTTCCAGACACATACAACTGTTGAGGTGGTATTGTAAGTAATATTCCTCAAGGCACTTGGATGCACGAGGATGTTGCAATCGAATTTGCACGGGTTGTCTATGGATTTCTCGTTTTGGTGCAATGACCTCAAGTGATCTTCAATTCCGGCAATCAAAGGTCCCATTTCTTATTTTAGTATCTCTGTAACTTCTAATGTCTGTAGGTCTAGGTCTTGTACTCTATACTGCTCAAAGACACCTTGTTTCATCACTACCCACTCGATATATATGTTATTTAATTTTGGAAGTAATTTTTGAGTTGATAATTGAATGAATCTCAACATCGTGTTAAACATTTCATCATCCTGGACTGCTTCAAAAAAGTCCTGATTGATTTGAGCCCTATACTGATCGAACTTTATTATGCTTGAGTAGATTGCTGTGTATAACACAATGTCCTTCTTAGAGTTTTTTACTCCTGAATTAGCTTCCACTCCTACCATTATCACGGTAGCTTTTTCTGCGGCTGCTCGAAGAGCTTCCTCATCATTCATTTTATTTGATAGATACGCATAAACTACTTCTTTGATTTCATTGCGTCTTGCCTTATCCATATTTACTCTTCCTGTTGTAATCATTGTAGTTATTTTTAATATTTAATTGACAATATCGATTCGCCCTATAATAACCCACCAAACTGTGGCAAAATTGAAAAACATAACACCCTTTCAATTATTAGAATAGATTCAAAATTCCCTGCGAGCCTAAAATGGTATGTAATAAATAACTTCTGTAGTGCTGCACCAATGAAGTCGGTTATCACTTATCATTTCTGCTAACAGGGCTTTTGAATCTTTCTCTGGCTGGATATCAGCAATGGCTTGCAATATTTGAGCTCTTGTATAATCTTTGTGTGCTTCAAGTTTAAAGCTGCCATCATTCTCATTTACGCGATGGCTAAATACACTCTTTTCTACTGTCGATGAGCTAGTAGCTTCGGTTATTCTTGTTCCTTCAATAGATGTGGGAGCCTGTGGCTCCTTCCGAATATTTTTTCTGTATTTTCTCCAATCATTTTTTATTAAGATATCTGCAAGGTCGCTGCCGGCAGCTCTGTCTTCTTTTGTTGCCAACTGCTCCAGGAAGTCAGAGGTATAGAACCTTGCTTTGGGTATTTTCTTTTGATATTCTTTGGCTTTTGTATCCCATTCCTTAAAAGTACTTCCATCTTCAGATAAGTCAGGAAACACAATTACATTTCGGGTATCCAATACTTTTGTTTTCTCAAAGGAGAAACTGCTTTTGTTGTAAACTGCCAACCATAATAAATCCTTATCGGTTTTAGGCAAGCCTATATACAATGTTCCATATATAGCCGTCTTTGGTGCTTCCACTAATGCAACAGGATTCTTTGGGTATCTGCTTAAAAGGTGTTCGCCAAATAAACAGGTGAAATAACCTTGACTGTCTCCATACTCGATATAACTTGTCAGCCATCCCGGGGGTGTTCTGTTTTCCATTTTTAACCCAGATAAAATAACCTTATCCAATTTGCCTGTTCGGGTGGTATGGTTTTCATTATCAAACCTCTTTACTTGAATGGTTCTTACATTATCTCTTATATCAATATAAGGTAGGGTGATTGCTCCCATCCAATCACCTTTCGCAACCGTTCCCAACCGATACAGCTCAATAACTTTTGTAACATCCTTGGCATTAAATGGGTGTGCAACTTTATGTAAAAGGTTCTGAATGAAGGTGTTTTTTTTATAACGTTCCGGCTGCAATGTTTTTTTGAATGTTTCAAAATCAAAATAAACGGGTTCGGGTTGTGGTTGAGGTTTCCGATGAGGTCTCGAGGAGCTTATAAAATTTGTTGCGTTACCCGTTTTCTGTTCTTCAACATTTCTAGCATAGCCATCTGAATAAGGATTTAAAAAATAATGGCCGTCTCCTTTATCGCATCTTCCGTATTGATCTGGTAAATAAAGTCCTGTTTCCGTATCAATATATTTTACAAACCGTTTCCTATTGCAGTCGGGACAAACAAACTTCCTACTGCTTTTGTCTAATAAATATCTATAATCATTCATTTTTTAGCATTTAGGATTTGCACGTTGCACAAGTTGCATTAGTTGCATCAGTTAAATTTCTTTGTGCAATGCATGCTATAAGTGCAACGTGCATTTATTAAAACCGTTTTTCGTATTCGCCTCTTTTCAGGTGGTTGAATAGATCTTTATTGCTTATGAAAAGCTTAAAAGTTCTTTCAGCTACTCCCATATTTTTAGCAACCTCTACGCCTTCATTTGTTAAAAACGCCTCTGGCAAGGCATTGTAAAGGTTTTGCTTATCAGATGGTAGTTTCTCCAATGGGTTGGTATTTGACACAATGGCATGCACCTTAAGTGCTGATCTTTGGAAGTACTCAGCCAACTGGATAGCCCCATCGACCGATTCCAAACTGACATATTGCCTTTCACTCTGATTACAAGCATATCGCATCATTTCCAGACATAAGGCCAAACGAATAGCATACACTTCAATTTTTGCAAAAATACCGCACACTGATTCGTTTTCTGGTTTATTACTCAGGTCGGTTAATTGTCTTTGCCATTGGGATAAACGCTTTTTGGCTTCAGGTGTAAACCTTAAAAGCATAGGCATTGGATTGCCTTCTCCGTCTTGACTCATTGGCATATTCAAAAGGCTTGAGATAATATTTTCCCAATTCTCAATTACATTTGAGTCTAAATCTTTTTCACTCCAATAGCTTTTTTTCAAGTCGTCAGGAACAACAAACAGCAACCTATCTAAAAAGCCGTTTTCAGTTCTATTGGCTGCCAATTCATTAATCACTCCAGGCTGAATTGTTCCAATAACAGAAATAAAAGGAGATTGTATTTTAGTGCTTTCAGTTGTTTTTCGGTTTATCGTAATCGAGATGCTGCTCCAGGCACTTAACCAAAATTGTTCTTCACTTCCTTTATTATACCGATCGAAATTTTTAAACCAACTTGCTAACTCATCAGCATATACACCAAGACCTCTCCTGTTTATCCTATGAACGTCTGCAAGCGCTTCTGGAGTAAAGTCGCTAACTAAGTACTGCTCCCAAACAGGTTTAATCATATCGTCATAGCCTTGTTCTTTCCTTTCATTTTTGCTGAGTGCTGCAATGGCATTGTACTCATCCATTTCTTTCTGAAATTTCTGAAATTTAAGATCGTCTTGCTTCTGAATTGGTTTTAATGCAAACCGAAGCGGGTGGCTTTTATTTGTTCCGGCACGACCAACAATTGAAATATATAGAACAGCCCCTTCTTCCCAACCTTTCATTACTTCAATTCGGTGGGTATTCCCTATTGAGACAGAAACAGCGTACAACATTGAAACAGCTATAAAGTCCACAGGAAATTTCAAGCTTTCATTTGTGGCTGTAATTATCTCCTGTACGGTCTTCGGAAACACCTCAATTGGGAAGGCGTTTGTTTTTGCTTTCTGCTCAGCTTCAAATGCTTCGAGGAAGACATTCAAATGATTGTTGAGGGCATCTGGATCATTAAGATCTTCAAAAGTTGGATTTATTTGACTACCTTTACTTTGGAATTTGTGTAAAGGGTTGGTTTTTGAAAAGTTGTTTTTCATAACTCAGCCCTTTTTTTATTTGACAAATACGCAGCAGCTTCCTGCTCTATTTCAACGTTTGTTTTTTTACGCCCACCCTTGACGTATGCCATCAGCTCACTACTGGAAAAATGGAGATGTTTGCCACGCTTCATATATGGCAATTCGCCCTTACTTACCTTGCTGTAAATTGTGGGAACTGTTAGATTTAGAAACTTTGCTGCGCCCTGAACATTTAGGAGTTGCTCGGTTTTCTCGGTGGGGAGTACATCCTGTTTTTCAATTAACAGGCGTTTTAATTCGCCAACTTCTTCTGTTAGCAATGCTATCGCCAGAGGGAGCTGATCAAAAGTGAATGTTTGTTTCATAGCTATTATATTTTTAAATAATAGCTGCAACTTAGATTCACGTAACCGGTAACGTAACCGGTAACACTCAGTTTTTTTAGGTATTTATTTAACTTTATTCTATTAAATCGGTTAAGTATTGTCTGTCATTATCAGCAGTTTCATAAGCATTTTCATTTTTTTTCAGAAAAGGCAAAATATTTTTAATTCTTTCAGGGGGTAATGGATTTTGTGGGTTTTTATTACTCATCGAGCTATTAGAATTTTCGTCATTAAGATTAATCCGTTTCTTTATTTTGTGGTATTCTTTATTTAGAAAATTAAAGGTTGTTAAATCTCCGTCTATATTGACTACGTTGTTCTCTTGAATAAACTTTATCATCCTTTCTGTTTTAGTACCTTCCTGTGAACTAGCCTCATCCAGATAATAAAAAACGATGCTCCAGTCAGACACACTAAGTTGTCTGTCCTTTTTATTTTTTGGTGAATAAACCTGCTGTATGTAATTAAAATATGCTTCAGTGTATTGTTGAATGAGTTCAATATCGTCTTTATTTATGTAAGGGTTAATTTGTTTGGAAAAAACCACAAACTCTTTTTCATGTGAAATGTGAAAGTGATAAAATTCCGCATCCAAATTACGCATGGATGACCCAGGTTTTTTATCCTCTGCTTCCCTGAATTCCCTCAGCCTCATCTTGTAATACCTATCGATTATTACTTGTTCATTTTCATCGCCTAAATAATGCAGCAGATATGCCGTGAATCCTTTGATAATAACGGGGAAGTTCACTGTGTCTAAAACATGGTCGGGATGGATTTTATTAAGCTTATCATCTTTCCAGTGATAACTTGCTACTTGATACCAGATTTCGCTTGGGTTAAACCTAAACTGAGCAATACTACTATTCTCCCAATTGTCCGAAATAAACTCTTTTTTTATTCGTTGTAGTGTATTCATAATAAGCATAATGCTGTTTTTAAGGGTGATGTGGCAGATGGACTAAGTTCATAATATTATACATATCGATGCCGATAGCCTTAATAATTAATTCGCCTGGCTAAATCCTAAAGTTAATACGTTGGTTTGTTCTTTAATTTTATCATCCTCAAAACTGTCTAAATAGTTCTTTGTTACCAGTACAGAGCTGTGTCCTAAAAGTTCGCTAATCATTTCCGTTGTTGCTCCTGAACGCTTTAGTACTGTTGCAAAACTATGTCGTGCGAAATAGGTGGTTATCTCTTTGTCAATGCCCAGTTCATGCGCTATTTTCTTCATGTACTTATTGATGGTCTTTGTTAATTGCTTGACAGTTTTGTATTGCTGTTCACTTGTCATTTCAGTCTTAATGTATGGAAAGATAAAAGCATCCTTAACCATTGAGGGTTGTCCCCATTTATTAATAATTTTCAGAGTTTCAGGTTTCAGTGAAACTTTGATATGGGTGGATTCACTTTTTCGTTTGGTTTTCTCTCGTATGTAAGTAAGCATATCCCCCTCAATATTGGACCACTTTAGCCAACAAAAATCTTTAACATTCATGCCATTGCTGAGGTAAAGAAACATCCAGTAATCCCTTGCCATTTCTTTTGTCGTATTCACCGGAACTTCATGATTATATATCTTGGCGACCTCCTCAACAGTCAACGCCTTCTTAACATTTTTACCTGTTGGAATAGAGTACTTTCCACCCTTTTCACCAAAGGGATAAATGCTTGAATCAATACCTTGCTGGTTATAAATAGCCCTTAAACTGCGCAAGTAAATACCAACGGTGGTAATGCTTCTACCACTTTCTAGCATCCAGTTTTCATATTTTCGAAGCAAATTCGGAGTTATTTCCGCGAATGTTATTTTCTTTTTAAACGATTCAAGGCTATTTCTTGCTCCATTATAGCTTTCCGCTGTGGAAATCCGTTTGTTGCTTCTTAAGTAATCAATGTACTTATCAAAGGCAAAAGAAACGCTATCGGCAATGTTTCTATTTTCAAAAAAAGCCTGTTCAAAACTGTCGAACGTAAAAATCTTAAGCCCATTAATGACTTGTTGAGCTTTATTCAAATGGTATATAATAGCATCATAGGTTTGTTTCTGCTCCAATGTTTTGCGCTTGCCGTTCCCTGCATGCTGCATGGCCTTTTCAAATTCCGCTTTAGTCAAATGTATCCCTATCCCAATGTACTTTCGCTTTCTGTTGTGGGTAATTTTAACTTTAACGGCACACTGGCCATTTTCTCGGGGTCTTAAAACATCTAGATAGATCTCTGCTGTTGCCTTATTCATATCTCATATTTTTCATTGTAACACAATTGTAACACAAATGTAACACAACAAGACAAAATAAACAACAACCATCTAATATAACAATCGTCTGTATGCCCACAATAATAAGGGATAGAAGTGTGGTTATATGAATTTGTTATTTGGTTGATATGAGTACGGGGTATGACTCATAATCAGGGGGTCGCTGGTTCAAGCCCAGCTGGGCCCACCCCTTAAACAAAGGGCTGCAGAAATGCAGCCCTTTGTTGTTTTCATCCGCTGTAACACCCCAAATCCCCAACTATCACACCGCCCTTCCCCACCTTTAAAGCTGCAAATTATCAAAAGCCCTTTTCATGGAGGCCAGGGAGCCAAAGCCGGACATTTCGGCCAGGTCTTGCTTGCAGATGTCCGGATTATTTTGGCGCAGCATTTGCGCATGTTTTACACGATAACTGTTTACAAAGGATGAGAAATTCTGTTTGAAATCCTGATTAATGACCGATGAAACGTAGGTTCGGTTTGTGCCCAAAACACGCGACACCTCCCATATAGTAAGGTCTTTGTTAAGATAAATCTTCCCCTCCTCAAAAGCTTGTACGATTTTATTCCTGATGTCGGCCAGCTGATCCGACTCATGCTCATCCTCAACACATTCTTTAACAGAAGCCTGATACAGATCTCCACTTTCCATCAATACCGCTCGCTGCATATTGCCCAGCCACCCTATAACAAAGAACATGACGGAAAAGACAACAGAAGGCAGGATAAGCCAATTTTCATTGCCAACAAATCGCTCCTTTCCAATGGCCGACAAAATGACGCCAAAAATGATGGTTACAAAAAGTGTCATGTTCAGCCAATAAATCTTATTCAAATTATCTTCTGAGGTGTTGGCATAATAGTTCTGGACATTATTCTTATTACTGCTAACCAGAGAAATTGACAGCCACATATATACCAAGCCCTGCACAATAAATACAACCCTGGAAGTCAGATAAACCATCTTCTGGTAGAGGAAAATTCCATTTAGCTTTTCACCTGAGAGCAACAGATTGTACAAATAATCCAGATGCGCTTCTTTTGTCATCAGCAACACACCTGCCAGGTAAAACAAAAACAATACAAAGGCTGGCAATAAAAACAGGGCGTGCTTTTTCCAAACAAAGTCTCTATCAACAGTCAACAGACGAATGTAGATATAGTACATCGGATAAACCAAAAGTGAAAACAAATGATAAAAGGGATCGGCGTAATGATACAATTCGGGCAGCGGAAGAAAGTAAAGCAAGTGCGAAAAGTAAAGCAGACAAGTCACCCCCATAAATTTGCCGAGCAAGAACTTGGGTTCACTCCCTTTTGCCCTATTGGTGTTTAGCGTTAAAAACCAAAACAGGGTAACATAAACAGGACTTAAAAGTAGAATTAGTTTTAACATATATACAAATATCTCAAGACCTCCAGCCAAAAAAATGTACGACCTTCAAATTTATCACAAATGCGCTGATATTTTACCTTTTGTCGTGCATATTTTACCTTTTGAAAGCCCCACAAATGAGTATAGTCTTACTTTTGATACGACCTCGTCTATTAACAAAAAACCAAAGCTATGAAAAAAACACTTTTACTCATCCTGGTCTTGACAGGCTTCATAAGCCTGAATGCGGCTGAAGTGTCGGGCACCATCAGTTCAAATACAACCTGGACTCTGGCCAATAGTCCCTACATAGTAACCAATCACATTACTGTTAGTGCAGGCGTCACGCTCACCATCGAAAGTGGTGTTGAAGTTCGATTTGCAGATGGAAGATACATGGTAATAGCCGCCGGCGTAACCGGTGGTACACTGAGCGCCAATAACGTTGTGTTTACTTCAAACACCGGCACTACGCCGGGTTTGTGGAACGCCATCTATTTCGACAATGGATCTACCGCTAACCTGAGCAATTGCAGTTTTCAATATGCCACACACGCTTTAAGAATCAGAGGAGCTGTAAACATGAATATAGACAGTTCCTGTTCCTTTAACAACATCACATACAACGCTGTTTATATGGAATTCAGCACCCTGAACAGCGGTATGACTTTGCCGCAACTAACCATTCCCTACTGGAACAATGGTAACAGTTTAACTGTGGCTAATGGCGCCAAACTAACCATTGAACCGGGTGTTGTTTACAAATTCAATGGAACCCGTGGAGGAATCTATGTGAATAACGGCTCTTTGCATGCGGTGGGAACAGATGCAGAGCCCATTATCTTCACTTCTTCACGAGACGACTCAGACGGCACCTGGGTGCAAGATGCTACAGCACCTGCTGTACGCAACTGGCGCCACATCCGTTTCATGAGTGGAGCAATCACCGAAAACCGCATGGAGCATTGCATTATCCGCTATGCCGGCTATTCTTCTTCTTCTGACAACTGGGGACAAAGTGCCTTAGATGTGAGCGCAGATGGCGTTGGTGTAACCATTAAGGATTGCACCTTTGAAAACAATCAACGCAGCTTATCCGTAATGGCGGGTGGCACTATTCATCTTGAAAACAGCATTTTAGGGGGCGCAGATTATCCCCTGTCCATGCGGGCTGACGGGAACATGAATGTGATCAATTCATCGATAGATTTTTCGGGAACACAAAACAAAGCGGTCCACTTAATAGGAAGCGCTCATATAAACACCAACGCCAACTTAAAGGTGCTGAATTTCAATAATGCCACCAACATTGCGTATTTCAATGACAACTGGATTGGAATTCCTGAAACCATGACACTGACCATCGACCCGGGCGTGGTCATTAAAGGTGTTAATACTAACGGAAGAATTGAAGTTCACGGAAAATTGATGGCCGAGGGGACAGAGGAACTGCCCATAGTCTTCACTTCCATGCACGATGACAACTACTCCGACCCCGTCGACAGTAACAACAATGGGGTGGCGACTGCCCCGGCCTTGAATCAATGGGGAGGTATTGTATTCCATCCTACAGCAGATGCTGCTTCAATGCTTACATATTGTAATTTCAGCTATTCAAATCGTCCACATGGGGTCAATTTTTTGAGCGAAAACGTGTATCCGGAAGCCACGCTTTCAATATTTGACGTTTCACCAACGGTGCAAAACTGCTCATTCTATGAGAGTAATTACGGCATAAAAGCTTATGGCACTGCTGCTCCACTTATCCAAAACTGCTCCTTCGAAAACATAAAAATTACGCCACTGGCCTTGAACGCATCAGCCAACCCGGTACTGGACAATAACAGCTGGGGCACAAATATCAAATACCGTGCTTTGGGCCTAATGGGACAAAAAACCGGAACTTCCGGTCGCATCACTAAAGTGGATGATGCAGGTTACACCAATCTGAGCTATCTGTTGCTGGACCATTGGCAGATTATTGAAGGGGTAAACGTTGAGATTGACCCGGGAGTTGTCATTAAAATCAATGACGGTGTGCATATTCATGTACGCGGCGGACTCAAGGCGGTCGGCACAGTTGACGAACGCATCACTTTTACTGAAAGACGGGATGATAATTTCGGCACACCGGCTGACCTTGAGGGTGACGGTAATGCCACAACGCCTGCAGCAAGGAGGTGGGGTGGCATATGCTTTTACAACAGCTGCGACAATGTCTTTAGTCAGGTTAAAAACACGGACTTCCGTTTTGGAGGAAGCGATGGTCTAAGGACAAGTTATACCTATACTTCGGGAGTGGATCCTTTAACCAATGCCGCAACCCTTCACAATACCTCACGCTCAGGGGTGCTGACCTTTTCGCGCTCGGCTGTGAACATTGAAAACATAAGCATATTTAGTTGCGGACAAGGATTGGCTTACTACGGACCTGAAGCTGTTGGAGCGGCAGTTGATGTAAGCATAGAGCAGAGCGAATACATGCCCATCGTGCAGACATGGTCGGCCAAACCGCAGTTCACCAACGTGACACTTATCAACAATGCCTATCAGGGGATCTTTTTGCAAGACAGAAAAATCGAATACAATACCACACTCGGAAAAACGACCGGAATAGAGGGAAGCAACACCCCGGCAAATGCGGTATATCTCACTTCTGATCTTGAAATAGCCAGCGGAGTAACCGTGCAGGTTAGTCCCGGATTAATATTCAAGAACATAGGAGGTTACTACGGTTATACCGTTAAAGGCGTTTTACAGTTAAATGGAACGGCTGAAGAGCGCATAACCCTTACATCTGTACACGACGATTCCCAGGGAGGAGACAGCAACAATAACGGAAATGCCACAACGCCGGGCAAAGGGAATTGGGCAGGATGGAGTTTTGGTATCAACTTTAACGGTACCGTAGGGGATAATAGCATCAAATATACTGATTTGAGCTATGCAGCTAACGGCATCCGCTTTCAAAACGCCAATGCATTGGTAGAAGACAGCAGAATAGAGCAGTGTTCCGAGAAAGGGGTCTCCATTGAGGGAACCTCCAACGCCGTTATACGACGCACGGCTTTCAATAACATGCAGGTTCCGGTGCGGAAAAATGCTTTCGCCACGGCAAGCCTTCATGAAGAGAATACCGCTTCAAATGTCAGCATCATGGGTATCGAACTGTTGGGGGAAACCTTCAACACCTCAGAAACTCTGCCGCTATATACCTTTGCAGGTCATGAAGACATCAGCTATTGGCTGACTTCAACGCTAAATATTGGCGCCGGCACAACCTTAACCATACCGGCCGGCGCAAGTTTCAAATTCCGCAACGCAGGCTCATCAACGATAACGCCTTGTTTTAATGTATTGGGCACATTGAATATTAACGGAACGGCAGAGAAGAAGGTCGTAATCACAGATGAACGTGAAGACAGCTATGGCTCTCCGCTCGATTTTAACCAGGACGGAACCGTGACACAAGCATACGCCAGGCACAACCGGATATTTATAGACTTTAAAAGTGGCTCAGCCGGGACGCTTCAGCATCTGATACTAAAAAGCAACGGTACCGGGGTGAATGTTACAGCGGCCGCTCCGGTGATGAATAATGTCGTGTTCGATAATCTGGATCGTGGCGTATCCATGACCGGAATTGGAGCAGCACCCCTGATTGAAAATTCCTTATTCAACAATACCACCTATCCACTGGAAACTTCACTGCTCTGCTTCCCGGCTTCGCTGGCAGGCAACACATTTAGCGGCACTTCCTATAAGGGAATTAAAGTAGCCGCCGAAACCTTAAACCAGAATGTTACACTGGCGCCAAGACCTTTCGGTGAAATGGAGAATGCGCCTTATATTTTTGAAAACTACACGGTCAACGCTGAGCTGAGCATAGAGCCGGGGGTAAAATGTAAATTTCTGGACGGCCGCGGCATAACCGTAAATCGTTGGCTGAAAGCCATTGGAACAGCTGAAAGCCCCATTGTATTTACCTCTATTCGGGACGATTATTATGGCGGCGATACCAATGCCGATGGAAGTGCTACCTTGGCCAACGGCTCACATTGGAATGGCCTTGCCTTTTCCGATGCCAGCATTGATGCAGATTGTATCCTAAGTCATGTGATTATTAAAAATGCTTACGAAGCAGTTACCACCACGAACGCAAGTCCTCAGTTGACTAAGGTTACATTTTACACCAACCGCAATGCCGTGCAGGCCGGCGGAGCATCCAATCCGGTAATCACAAGCTGCGACTTTGTAGGTCAGAGCCAGCGGGCGATAAACAATGTCAACCAATCCTTTACCATTCAGGCAACAGATTGCTGGTGGGCCAGCGATGAAGGCCCCGTAGCTGCTGCCACACCATCGGGAGACAGGCAGGCTGTAAGCGCCGGTGTAAATTTCGAACCATTCCGAACAAACGGACTCAATCAGCCCCTGCTTGGAGATGTAAGCGCTAACGGTGTGTTACAGGCATATGACGCTTCACTGGTACTACAAGCAGCCGTAGCGTCGCTCGTTCTTGAACCGCATCAGGTATTGGCAGCAGATGTGAGCGGCGATGGATTAGTCACGGCCTATGATGGAACTTTAATCTTAGAATATGTTGCCGGACTTCGTCCCAACATGCCGGGAGGTCTGAAATCAGCGCAAATGGGCAGTTCAGCTGACGGTTCATACTTAACGATTGGGTCAGGGGATATCGGCGAAGATTTAGATTTGTATTTACCCTTGGGTTTGGAGGGTACGCCAACCTCAGTTGGCGTAGATATTGAGCTGAGCTTTGAGCCCTCCCTGCTACAAGCCATAGAAGTCTCTCCTCATGCCGGTTCAGACTTTATGCAGGCCGTACGCATTGACAACGAAAAAGGTCGCCTCTATTTAGCGGCAGCATCCACCAACGGACAAGCCGGCAGCGATTGGAACCTGGTGCACTTCCGCCTTTTAGATAAGGCAAATGGCCCTTTTGAAACAGCCATCTCAGCAAACTTATTCCGTGTCAACGAAAAAGATGCAACAGCAACGGTTGTTAGCGGAACCGTAAGATACCATGTGCCCACAACTGTTAATGGTCCCGCTCAAGGTAGCCCATTCACTTGCTATCCCAATCCGGTAAAGGAGGTCCTGTACCTCAGCGGTGCGCGTATGGGCTCTGTATTAAGCATTTTCAACAGCATGGGACAAAAGCTGACCACCCTAATCGTTACAGAGAGCAGCATCAACGTCGGTTCTCTTAAAAGCGGCTTGTATTATATCGTACTAACAGATGGTAAGGACACGAAAAGAACGAAGTTTTTGAAGAAGTGATGATGAGCTGCAAAATTCACAAACAGAACTAAGCGTTTATGGATGAAACAGGTTGGCTGAAAAAGAATGATTTCCTTCCCCCCTCTTAACAAGGGGAGAGGGAAGTTGGTAAAATCAACATCTTCAAAACTTAAAAAAAATGAAGCATACCATATATATACTACTTTGCTGCCTGGCTTTTACCGCACAGGCCATTCGGGCTCAGGATCCGGTTTTTTCGTTGTCTGCCGGATTGCAAGTAACCGCAGGTGAAACTTTTGAGGTCCATTTGTCGGTCAACAGTGATTTGTCTCCTCAAAATGTGCTTGCCTACAGCTTTGCCTTTACCTATAATGCCAGTCTGCTGGAAATTAAAGAGGTACATTACGACACAAAGCTGCAAAGTTTTAACAATATAAACAACACTTTGCCAGTCGGCAAGGTAACATTAACCGGAGCCTCAACAAGCCAAATAGAAGGAAGCGGCACCCTAATCACCCTCACTTTCGAGGCCTTGGCAGGGGGGAATGCCGCACTTAACTTTATGGCCAACGAATGCGTGTTAAACGAAGGGATGCCGACCGCAAGCTTTCAGAATGGAAGCATTAGCATAGCCCATAAACCGGTGATCGCCCTATCACCAAATACTGCTTTTCTGGCCATAGGGCAAACGCTGCAGTGCAACCTGAGTGGAAGTGGGACGACGCCCTTTAGCTGGGGAGTCACCCATCCCGAAGTGGCATCTGTTTCAGAAAGTGGTCTGGTCACAGCTCTGGGACACGGTACGACTAAGGTTTTCGTGGAAGATGCAGCCGGTCTGAGAGATACAACGGATAACTTTATTAAGGTAACAGCCCTCAGCCTGTCCTTTCCAGGCGATTTGCAGGAATGGCAGGGATGGGAGCTTGACATTCCCGTAAATGCCACTGGCTTTGACTTGCTGGATGTCGTGTCCGGACAATTAACACTGGGCTACCGCGCGGATGTATTGCAATTTATCGAAGCAAAAACAAACGGGACCTTACTGGAGCACAGCACCATCAGTGCCGGCGAAGTGCCCGGCGGACAACTAAATCTGGCATTTGCTTCCACGACACCGTTAAATGCAAGTTCGGACCAGTTGGTGGTCCTTCGCTTCAAAGTGCTGCCGGGCGCGACTGCCAGCACGACGCTGAATTTCTCAAATGTCGTGTTCAACGAGGCTATTGCGGCGTTTACAACCAACGGAAGCTTCAGTCCCAAAATACTTCCCATTCTAAGTATCTCCCCGGCAAGTGCAACGATGGTAGCCGGTGACACATTGATGTTTACCGCAAGCAATGGCCATGAGCCTTACACATGGAGCACAAGTGATCAACGCGTAGCGCGCGTAAACGAAGCCGGCCGGTTAATCGCCTACGAAGGCGGAATTATGGATCTGATCGTAAAGGATGCCGTAGGCGCCATTACCACCCTAAAGAACATACGCGTATCGGATATGCGGGTCTATTTTCCGACAGATACCCTTGAAAGGATTAACAGCGTAACACTTACACGCTGTCTGATTGATGCTGTTCCCTTAGCGCGTCAGGCCGTTTCATCCATAGAAGGTGAAATATCTGTGTCCAATGCCCATATAAAAGTGCTGGATATTGCAACCGAAGGTTCATTAACGGAGGGTTGGCAAAAAATAATCACCCCGATTTCTGACCAGAGAATTAGGTTCTATCTGGCCGGATCAACCCCATTCCGCAGCAAGGGAACTGCCTTTTATGTTTCCATGGAGCTGATGGAGGGATTCAAGGAATACGACCGCAGCGCCATCCTTTTTCACCATTTGCTGATTAATGAAGGTGCGCCCATTCCTGAACCAATAAGCGGAAGCCTGGAAGGAAAGCACTTTACCGATCAGGATAAATCCATCTATTTAGGCGAAAGCACAGGAGAGTTGATTGTTCCTGAAAGCGAAGAAGGTACCATCAGCAAGTGGCAAAAACGAAAACGCCTGCCGGGTCAAACAATGCCATGGACAGATTTAGAAATCACCGCCCGCCAAATAAGCGATATACCCGAAGAACTCGGTGAATGGGAATACAATGTGCTTATTGATGGGGTATCCGTTAAAGTGGCCAACATATTGGTCTTACCCATCCCGGTATCATTAGGGCCCGACATTAACACAGAAGACAACCTCAATCCAGCGTTTAAGATTTATCCCAATCCAACCACCGGCCAACTATTCTTGGATCTGAAAAAAGCTCATAAGCAACTCACCATTAACATCATCAATATTGGCGGGCAACGTGTTGCTGAAAAGCGGTTTAACAATCAGCGTTCCGTTCAATTGGATATACCGGGACCAGGCGGAGTTTATTTTATAGAAATTAATGCCGGCAATAGAAAAATCGTGTTGAAAGCCATCAAGCACCAATAAGTGAAGGCGCAGGAGTCAAAAGATGAACTTAAAGCCAGACCAGATTTAAAGCAAAAGGACTTAGCAAAAGAAATCGGTGTAAAAGCATCCTTTTTAAATGAAATTATTAAAGGGAAGCGACCCGTTACTGCCGATATAGCAATATTGCTTGAAGAAGTTTTTGAAATTCCGGCAGCCTATTGGATGAAGTTTCAATCTCAATATGAAATAGATAAAGCACGGATGAAAGAGAAAACCATTGCCAGATTTATAGAGAAATAGAAGAGATTTTTTTCATTGATACCATCCAGAGAAAAACAGGATAGTAAATTGTTTTCTTAAATATATGCCTGACTACTTGCATTCTGCAAAGGAATTAATATTTTTATATTACTTTTGCACACCTAAAATAAAATAATAGGTTTAAAAATAAACCTATTGATTGCCTATATGTTATACAGGTAACCCCCGAAATCACTTCGCTATGAATGACGACATTTTAAAAATAAAGGCTGCATTGCTCTATGTTGTTTCTGCTTTCGAGGGGGTTGATATCCTGCGTACATTCAAAATATTGTATTTCGCAAATAAAGAGCATCTTGCTTTATATGGCAGACCAATAATCAAAGATGAATTTTACGCTTTACAGAATGGCCCTGTTCCTTCAAAGATTTATGACGCTGTAAAATTGGCTCAGGGTAAAGCCAATGCATTCCAAACGGACGAAATTAAGGAGCTGGCTAACTCAATTATTGCTGGAGGAGAGGATGATTTAAACTACGTTATTTATGGGAAACAAGCCCCGGATATGGATGAATTATCTAAGTCTGATGTGGTTTGTCTGAATAAATCAATTGCAGAAAGTAAAGACCTGTCTTTCAAACAACTTTCTGATAAATCGCATGATTATGCATGGGATAAGGCATGGAAACTACAACCAGCGTCAAAAATGGATATTTTAGATATTGCCAGAGCTGCTGGAGTAAGTGATGAAATGTCAGCATACATTAAGGAACAATCAGAGATTGACGCTATTTTAAGTTAATTATGAGTCCTGCCCTTGGAGACCTTTTAAATAATAGCGAAAAAAGAGAAAATCAAATCAAGGAAGCGCTTGATATTGGTCGTGTATTTAAGATGACGCTTTCTATAGAAGAGGGTGTAACTCCAAAAAATCCAGGAGAAACCACAAGGGATAAATTATTTGTTGTCATTGGATTTGATAATGATATAATCATCGGGGTCCTTCTAATTAATTCAAAAGTCAATCGTAATTTACCCAATAGCTTAAAAGACCTTCAATATCCGATTTCGGCAGTTGATTATGATTTTCTCCGCCATAATAGTTTCGTTGATTGTAGCTCCATAAAACCCATAAAAATAGAGAAATTCAAAGAACAATTTGATTGGAAGAATTCATTCTCACCCATAAAGAAAGACGATCTTGAGCTTATTATTGGAGCTGTAAAAGAATCTCCATCGGTTACACCAAAAATCTTGAAAAGATTTGGTTTGGATGATGGAAGCAAATAAGCAATGGTCAAGAATTACGGCCTTCTTTTGCTCTTATAATCCACCTAAAATCTCCGCTCCAATTAATTCCCCCTTCCATTTCAGCTGCTTAATCATCTGCCTGTTTTTGTCTATGGCGGCCTCTGACAAACGGGCATAGCCCAGCATCTCTGCCAAATCCTGGCCATCGGTCATACACCAAATAAGAAATCGGACCAACTCTTCCGCCTGAACCTGATTGGTGAGGGCCTTGTTTTTATCTAAATGCTCATAAACCAACATCCAGGTGAATCCGGCTATCGGATAACCATTGGGAGAAGAGGTGTTGGTAAAACTTATCCGGGTATCATCGGGCAAATCGATATCAGCAGCGGCGGTGGTGGCGACAAAGCTTGGCTCAATAACATGACCGGAGGAATTAATGACAAACCCATAAGAGATATTATTGAGCAAAGCATAGGCCAAGCTGTTATAACCAATGGCTCCGGGCGTATTCAAAACAATCTGGGCCACACCTTCATTTCCTTTGCCCCCAATTCCAACAGGCCAATTAACGCTGGTCCCCATGCCAACAAGTTCCGCCCATTCATCCGATACTTTTGTGAAATAGCTTGTCCAAATATGGGTGGTTCCGGATCCATCTGACCGGTGGACTACCGTTATAGGTAAGGAGTCGATTTTTATATGGGGATTAAGGGCCAATATTCTATCATCGTTCCACCTGGATATTTTTCCCCGATAAATATCCACGAGAACATCTGAGTTAAAAACCAGCCCGTTTCTTGTTCCGGGTAAGTGATAGGTAGGCACTACATCGGCCAGGGTAATGGGTAAATTAAAGGCTTGACTGCCACTTGCTTCCTTTACGGCCCGGGACTTCTCGTCCGACAAAAAAGCCTCACTCATGCCAAACATAACGGATTGCTCCATAAACTGCTGTATCCCTTTACCTGAGCCAACGGACTCATAATGAACAGTCACACGCCCTTTGGTTAACATCTCATATTGCTCTGCCATGGCAGCGATCAGCGGTGCCGGAAAAGAGGCACCGGCTCCTGAAAGATCAACTCTTGGCTGGGTTTGAGCCATCGGCTTATCTAAGGCCACAAAGAACAGGTAAAAACAGAAGATGGCTATAAAGCCCTTTATGATAGAATACGATGTTGATTTTCTTACATTTTTCATACGTATATAAGTTAATTATTCGTTGTCGTATGGAACTCCATGATTGCTATACTTATGCCTGTTTGTGTTTCCCAGCAATCATGTTCGTTTCATACTTAAAACAGGTTAATAGATTGATTGTTACTTACTGGGAGAAGTTGAACGAATTGATACTAATACATCAACCATCAGTTTAAAACGATGGCAGCAGCCATTGATGCCAATCGTGAACTGAATTGCAAATTGGCATAGCCAGCGTTGCTTTCATTTAACTCGAACTGCAAACCTTCATTTCTAAGAACAAAATTCACCGCAGCACCTTTATTAATCATGCCATCAGATTCCGCTATGATAAGAGAGCCCACCGCCCGGGCTTTTTCCAGCAGATATCTTTGTCCTCCGGATACTTTAGTGTTTTTACCAATATACAGTACCTGACAAGTATTAACTTTTTCTAATTCGTCGTATTCCTTAATCAAATAATTCTGATGTCCGAATCGCTTGCCATCGGAATAAGCCCGAAGTTGCTTGGCCACCTCGGAATTACCAACTACCGCAATCACAAAATCCCCTTCAAGTGAATGGCCATTCCAACCAACATAGCGGATGAGGTTGATTGTATAAAATGCCTTTAAACTTTCTTCTTGCGAGAAGGCAGATGCACTGAAGGCCAAAAAGAAAAGAAAAATTAAAATGTTGAGATTTTTCATAAATCGTCGGTTTAGTTTAAAAATTTAGCGCAGGTAAAAATAGAGGTCCCTTGGTAAAATGATGGAAAGAAATTGTTAACGAAACACTAATTCTTTAGGATGATGATTTTCCGCAAGGTATCCGAATCACATGGAGAGAGACAGCCAGATTTTAACATCCCTGAACGTATTGATGGCAGAATGTACGATATGATATCCTGTAAGAACTACGAAATTGGTATCATTGCAAACATTCTGTAAATTTCAATAAATCAGATTCCAATGAAGACTTTACTGTTGATTATTTGTGTGTTTATCGGAGGGCAGGTATTTGCCCAGCATGCCATGGAGCAGCTCGACCGCGGTCTTGTGGCTGTGCAGACCACCTCCGGGGTTTTTGTGAGCTGGAGAATTCCTGGAGATGAATGGCAGCAAACGACTTATAATGTTTATCGCAACGGGCAAAAACTGAACGACCTTCCGCTGGAGGTGTCCAATTTTGTGGATACAGAGGGAACGATTGGGAGCAACTATACGGTGGCTCCGGTAGTCAATGAAATAGAAGAAGCTGCTTCGGATCCGGTTAGTGTCTGGGCCAACCAGTATCAAGAAATTGGTCTGGACTTACCTGCCGGCGGCACAACCCCGGCCAATGAAAGCTACAGCTATACGGTGGGCGATATGAGCACCGGGCATCTCAACGACGATGGGGCCCTTGACCTGGTGGTTAAATGGGAAGCCCTGGCCAGAGACAATTCTCATTCGGGGTATACCGCCCCCGTGCTATTGGATGGCTATACGCTTGAAGGAGTAAAGTTGTGGCGCATTGACCTGGGATTAAACATCCGGGCCGGCGCCCATTATACCCAGTTTATGGTGTATGATCTGGATGGTGACGGCATAGCCGAAATAGCCTGCAAAACGGCCCCGGGCACCAAGGACGGATTGGGCAACTTCATCAGTAAGGGCCCGGCAGCCTTGGCCAATCATACAGCCGATTACCGAAATTCTGGCGGATACATACTCAGTGGTCCCGAATACCTGACGGTTTTTAGCGGTCGCACCGGAGAAGAACTCAGCACCGTGGCCTATCAACCTCCCCGCGGGAATGTGAGTGACTGGGGAGATGGTTATGGCAACCGGGTGGACCGCTTTTTAGCGGCCGTGGCCTATCTGGACGGTGAAAAACCAAGTTTGGTCATGACGCGTGGCTACTACACACGTGCCGTATTGGCGGCCTATGATTTTGACGGAAACCAGCTAACGCTCCGCTGGGTTTTCGATAGCAATACCCCTGGAAATGGCGCCTATGCCGGACAGGGCAATCACAACCTGAGTGTGGCAGATGCGGATGGCGACGGACGGGATGAAATCATTTTTGGATCCTGCACCATCGACGACGATGGCACAGGGCTGTATTCTACCGACTGGGACACGGGGATGCCATGCATGTGAGCGATTTTGATCCCTATCGAAAAGGATTGGAAGTCTTTCGCTGTCTCGAATCAGGTGAAGGCGGATCGGTCCTCCACGGCGCTTCCGACGGTGGTATCATCATCCGTCACATATCGAACAGTGATTGTGGGCGCTGCATGGCCGCCAATGTGACCAATGAAGTATCAGGGGCACAGGTATGGGGTTGCAGTCCCGTCTATTCAGCCACATCCAAACAGGATTTAAATCATTTGGGATTGGCCACTTCGGTCAACTTTCGCATCTTTTGGGATGGTGATTTGCTCAGTGAGCTGCTCGACCATACCACCGTTACCAAACCCACAACCGGTCAGGCCGTTTTTGTCGCACCTGGCGGTCACTCCAACAATGGGTCCAAGGGCAATCCGGCCTTGCAGGCGGATTTGTTGGGCGACTGGCGGGAGGAATTGATCTACCGGACAAGCGATCCATCCAAAATACGCATCTACACCACGGTTGATCCCAGTGAACACGGCATCTACTCTTTGATGCACGACCGGCAATACCGACTGGCCATTGCCTGGCAAAATGTGGGCTATAACCAGCCTCCTCACACGAGCTTCTTTATAGGCGAGACAGAGGGCATAACTGTGCCACCACCACCCATCATGACCAATGGTCGATGGGTCTATGAAGGTACCGGAACCTGGGACAAAACCGCGCTCAACTGGAACAAAGACGACGCAGCGCTGGCCTACGAAGATGGCAGCCACATTCATTTTAGCGGACAGGAACTGGCCCAGGAAACGGTGAGCCTAAGCGAGACCGTAGCTCCGGGTGCGCTCAGTGTGGTCACTTACGGAGAATTGGACCTTCAGGCAGAAAGCGCCAGTCTTTCCGGTAGTATGAATCTGACCAAACAGGGTTCAGGGATTTTCCGTCTGAACGGTACGCACGACTATTCAGGTCCCACCGAAATTTGGGACGGCCAAATGAACCTGAGTGGTCAACTCACCTCCAGCCCTGTCTGGGTGAATAGGCACGGACAATTGGCGGCGGATGGAACACTGGGAGGGGGATTGACTTTAAGGCATGGTGCCCAATTGATGGTTGGTGGCGAAAATAGCACAGGACAACTGACCATCCAAAACAACCTGATGCTGGAAGAAAAGGCCGAACTGGTGTTTGATTTGAATGGAACGGAAACCGTCACCCATGATGCCTTAACGGTTGATGGGGATATGACACTCACAGATGGAGCGGTGATAACCATTCGGTTGGATACTGAAGCTCAACCGGCAGCCGGCACCTACTTGTTAATTTCCTGTTCAGGCACGGCCCAATTTGACCTGAGTCAAATTGAACTGGCGGGCATGGATGCCCTGCCTGCTTCCCTCGAAGCCAGCAATGGCAACATCAGTCTGGTCATACGCGAAGCCCGTGCTCCGGCGGATATCAGTTGGGTGGGACAAATCAGCAGTGATTGGGATTTGGCGCTGACGGAAAACTTTTTGGCCAACGGGGCAGCCACGTATTTTGTGACGGGCGACCGGGTGCTGGTCAACGATGATGCCCAAAGTGAAACCCTGAACTTAACCGAAGTCCTGCTACCGGCATCGCTCGACTTTAACCACACCAAGGATTTTGTAATAAGCGGAAGCGGCTCCATTGCAGGTAACACCACCTTAACTAAAAATGGAAGCGGTGTGTTATCGGTGCAAAATGTCAACAGTTTTACCGGAAAAATTCTGGTAGAAGAAGGAACACTTGAAGTGCACAGTCTGCCCAATGCCATTGATGGAAATGGGGCCATTGGCGGGGTATCGACCAATGCTCAGCTCCTTGAAATTAACGGGGGCACCCTGCGGATAGCGCAGGCTTCGACCTCAGAGCGCGCCATGACCATTGGGGCCAATGGCGCCACCATTCATACAGCTGCCCCAGCCAAATGGAATGCGCTGATAATTGGGAACGGGCACCTTACAAAAACCGGCACGCACGATTTGGCTTTCAGGGAGGCCAACACCTTCTCTGAGCTTATATTAAAAGAGGGAACGGTTCAATTAACCAGTGAACATGCCCTGCCCGGGAAAAAAGTCATTTTTGAAGGGGGCATATTGCGGGATCATGACAGCGGAGGCTCTTATAGCTATTCGGGCTACCCGCTGGTGGTGGAAGAAGGGCAAACCGGAACGCTTTTTACAGATGGTCGCTGCACCTATGCCAACACGCTAACAGGGAGCGGTACCCTAAGGGTCAGTGTTCCCTGGATCCGATCGGATTTTGAAGGAAACTGGAGCAACTTCAGCGGTACCATTCAACTGTTGACCGGCAACCCATTCCGCAATTTCAGCACGCATGGCTATGCCAATGCCGTGCTTGACTTACACCATGAAGGATATTTTGAAGATATGCGTACCCAAACCGTTTCAATTGGTGCGCTGACCGGTTCGGGGCGCTTATGGGGAGCCAGTCTCTGGATGCTAGGCAGCCGTAATGAGGACTTCACCTTCAGTGGTACCATTACCGGGGGAAATATTCAAAAGACCGGAAGCGGAACCATGACCATCGCATCGAAGCTGGAATCCAGCGGCTCATTGACCATCAGCGAAGGTGGCGTTTTGGTCGCCGGAAGTTCCAACGGACCAGGGACCTCACGGGTCATCGTTAAAAATGGAGCCTTTTTGAGCGGAAACGGCCTTATTCAGGGAACCGTCACCATCGAATCCGGCGGGTCGCTGCACACCGGGCACTATCCTGTTGAGAATCCATCAGCCGGTTCATCCATACGCTTATCCGACGTACAAATGAGATCCGGGGCACGCTTGCAGGTACGGGTCAATGCCACCAACGAGGGAGCCGACCGCATGTTCATCTCGGGCACTTTAGCTGCCGATGGAACGCTGGTGATGGAAAACGTCACCACGTCCCCCTATGAAGCCGGCATGTCCTTTAAAATTGCGAGTGCCACCAATATCACAGGTGAATTTGCGGCCATAGAGCCGCAAACACCCGGAGAGGGACTCATGTGGGATTTAAGCAGTTTTGCCTCAGAGGGAACGGTGAAGGTTCAGGCGGCCACTTCGCTTTTCGAAGAGCCGGCTTCCCACAGAAGCCTCCACATCTATCCCAATCCGGGAAAAGGTCACTTCATGCTCACCTTGCCACGCGTGAATGCAGACAGCCAAGTACAGGTAGAAAACCTGCTGGGTCAACGGGTGATGACCGCCTTTTACACAGGAGTCGCCCAGGCTCCTCTCAATTTAAGCGCCCTTGAAAAGGGTCTCTACATCGTGTGGGTGATGGTGGAAGGAAAGCTATATCAGACCAAGGTGGTTTTGGAATAAAAGTCCAATCCTTTTTTTTAAACAAAGGGCAGACCAGTATTCATGCGGGTTTGCCCTTTCTGTCTATATAATACCCCTACCTCCGTTAAGGAAAAAAATATTAGCTTTAGGCTGGAATTACTTTAAGGGTAAAATCAATGTCAAAAAGTCTTGTGCTGTGTGCCACCATTCTAATCTTTGCCGCAGGCCTGTTTCCGACAAAAGCAAAGGTGCTACGCTTTAACCACCTGACCGTCAACGACGGTCTGGCTCAAAACGGTGTCATGGGCATTGCCGAGGACCGCTATGGGTTTATGTGGTTTGGCACGTGGAACGGTCTTTGTCGCTATGATGGTTACGATTTTACCATTTATCACCCGGATGAAAGCGACAGCACTTCCCTCATAAACAACCGAATTTTGCAGGTGTACGCCGATACCATAGGCGACATTTGGGTTTTATTTTCCGACGCCTACTTGCTTTGCCGCTATAACTTCGAAGATGATAACTTTTCACGATGGCATCCGGACGATGTTCATCCCGATATCATCGATTCTTTACACCGCTACCGGCCCTTTGTCCAAAGTGTGGCCCAGACCGCAAAATACCGCTGGCAAATAAAGGCGGAGGAGATGGCCCTGGTGCAATTCAACCGCAGTGACAGCAGCACCCACCACTATCTTCCTGATCCGCTTAATCCCTGGTCGATCAGCTACGATTTACTCACGGAACTGTACCTCGACAGCAGGGAGGTTTTATGGGTGGGCACCATCAGCAGGGGTTTGAACGTAGCCGACACCCGCCAAAAACCCATTGTCAACATTGGCAGAAAGTTCGACATCGACTTTCCCAGTGAGATACGTGCCATCGCAACTGATAGCAGAGGGCATTTATGGGTAGGCACGCGGGAGGACGGGTTTTATGCCATCGACCGTGAAACAAATACCATAGAACATTACAAATTCGAAGATGGTCGCGCAGGCGATGAAAACTCAGATCAGATCCGAAAAATTTACCAGGATCGCTTTGGTTTAATCTGGATCGGAACCAAGGGTGGTTTAAGATCCTACAATCCCGAAACAAAGCAATTTCGGCACTACCAGCTACGCTCCACGAGTTGGATTCCCAACAACTGGGTCTTTGAAATTATGGAGGACTATAAGGGTGATTTGTGGATTGGCACTTTTTGGGGAATTTCGAGATACATACGGGAGGAAGACCGGTTTCAACCTTTGTCCAACGACATGCCGCTTTCGAGTGTCCGGGTCAGAGACATCATCGAAGACAAATACCGGAATCTATGGGTAGCCACGGAAGCCGGAGGGCTCACGCTTTTAAAGCGGGGGGTTAATCAGGCAGGTGAAGAACAGTTTGTACCGGAATTTTATTGGCACGATCCGCTCAATGAGGAAACCATCAGCAGCAATTATGCTTACTGCATGGATCAGGATGAGAAGGGTTTTATCTGGATAGGTACGCCCAACGGACTCAACCGACTGAACCCCTCAACAGGCACATTTAAACGTTATGGGGAGGCGGAAGGACTGCCCGACCGCAAAATTGTGGGGGTGGTCTGTGACAGCGCCGGTTCGGTATGGGTCAGTCACAAAAAAGGTCTTTCGAGAATACATTTGGCCAACAACACCATCAGTTCTTACGACTACTTTGATGGCCTGCAGGGAAACGAATTTTCGCAAAATGCGGGCTATCGGGATCCGGAAAGTGGGGAGCTGTTCTTCGGTGGGGTGTATGGACTCAATTCCTTTTTCACCTCTGATTTGGAAAAGAACCCTTACCCACCCATCGTCTACCTGAGCGGACTGGAAATTATGAATCAGAAAATTGGGGTGGGACAACGATGGAATAAGCGGGTCATTTTGAAAAAACCGCTTTACTTAACCGACTCCATTACATTGGCCTACGATGATCGCACACTGACCCTGGATTTTGTCGGTCTGCATTTTTCCAATCCGCCCGCCAACCAATACCGATATATGTTGGAAGGCTTTGACCGCGACTGGATATATGTCGACGCTAAAAAACGGTCGGCCGCCTATTCCAACTTGCCGGCTGGCATATACCTATTTAAAGTGATGGCGGCCAATCCGGATGGTTTATGGAGCCCCCAACCAGCCACGCTTACCCTACAGATATTGCCCCCCTGGTGGAAAACCCAATGGGCTTATGGCTTGTATTTTATTCTGTTGTTTCTGGTTTTTTACTGGATTTACAGAACCATAGAGTTACGCATAATATATCGGCAGGAAGTCACTTATGAGCGACTTAAAGCCTCCAAACTGGAGGAATTTAACGCCTCAGAGAAAAGTTTTTCACGCAAATGGCCCACGAAATACGAACGCCCCTCACGCTCATCCTTGGCCCACTGGAGAACATTCTGCAAGAAAAATGGTACCTGCCCAAAGGGGAGAAGTCGCTGCAAATGATTCAAAGAAGTGCCCACCGCTTGCAGCACATCATCAACGAACTACTAGATTTCAAGAAGATTGAAGCCGGAAAAGCAGAGCTCCATCTCACCAAAAACAATCTGGCCGACCACCTGTCCAAAATATTGGAAGCTTTTCGGATGCAGGCGGCGAATCGAAAGATTTCCTTCGCTTTTGAAACGGCGGAAAAGTCGCTCATCGCCCAATATGATTACGATAAATTAGAAACCGTCATTTATAATCTGCTTTCCAATGCCCTGAAATACACCCGGGATGGTGGACGTATCAGCCTTTCGCTCATGCGAACAAACAGTTTAGACCCGCATTCCGGAATACTCATCCGGGTCAGTGATACCGGAATAGGTATTCCCAAGGACCAGCAAGAGAAAATATTTGAAATGTTTTACCATCAAAAGGATGCCCAACCAGCCGAAGGAAAGAGTTCGGGCATAGGCCTGGCCCTCACGCATGAATTGGTCCACATGCACGGCGGAAAAGTGACGGTTGAAAGTGAAGAAGGAAAAGGAAGCTGCTTTATCGTTTACCTGCCCCAGGAATACCCAAATGGGGAACTCCCGGCCATTCAACCACCGGCATCCACTCCCTTGGATACTCCTTCCACCGAAACAGACAGTCCATCCGAGCGACCCCTGATTTTGGTCATTGACGACCATGCCGATGTACGCACCTATTTGGCCGAAGCCTTATCGGCCACCTATCAGGTAAAAATGGCGGCCGATGGCCATGAAGGCCTCCTCAAAGCCATTGAGTTGCTGCCCGATTTAATCATCAGTGACGTCATGATGCCAGGAATGGATGGAATGGAATTATGTCAACGATTAAAAAGCGACATCAGCACCAGTCACATCCCCATCATCCTGCTTACCGCCCGGCAGGAAAACAGCGATGCCGTAGAGGGCTACGACCGCGGAACAGATGCCTACATGGTTAAACCCTTTAGTCTGGAAGTCATCCAGAGCCAAATCCGGAGCCTGCTCATCAACCGCACCAGACTCAAAGAAATTTTTTCCAGAGACAGCGGACTAAACCTGCTGAATATCACCAATAATGTGACCGACCAGGCATTTATTGACAAGGTGGTAAAAACCTTGGACACCCATCTGGATCAGACCGATTTCACCAGCGAAACCCTCGCGGAAGAATTGCAAATGAGTCGCACCCTTTTGTACAAAAAAATAAAGGCGCTGACCGGGGTTACGGTCCATGCCTTTATGCTGAAGGTACGCATGCAAAAAGCCGCCGAATTGTTGCTTTCAGGGGACTACAATGTTTCTCAGGTCGCCTATATGGTGGGATTCAGCGTGCCGGGCAACTTTTCGCGCAGCTTTCAAAAGTTTTATGGCCTCTCACCTTCCAAATACTTGCAAGAGCGCCGCAATGAGTAGCCATCGCCTGCCCTAAACAGCCTGGGGATTAATTCAAGGCTTTCCCGTTTTCCTTGTCCTTGTCCTTATTGAGCCGTACAAAACGATCGAACAATTGAGCAATCGACCGCGGTTCACCAATAATGGTTAATACATCGTTCTCTTGCAGAATGGTATTCCCGTGCGGCGGAAAGGTTTCTCCTCCCCTTTCGATGAGGGCCACCAAAACGTCTGTAGGATATTTGACCTCTTTCAGCGCCTTGCCAATGGTTTCACCCTGAACACTTCCCGGTAAAAGCTGAACAGTAATATATCGCTCATTGTGCAATAGAAATTCTTTCATTTCCCGGTGACTGGTAATTCTCAACATCTCCTCCAAAAATTCATCCCGCTCCACGATGTCTATCAACCGGGAAAGCATTCTCAACTGCTGGCGGGACTCTTCAGACGAATTAACCAGAAAAAAGAAGACCTTAATGTAATCCTCAGAAGAAATGGCCCCCTTGCTGACCGGTTTTCGAATACCATTTTTACATATAATGATTTGCAGGGATGGATGATCCACCCCATCGTTTTTAGCATATAAGATGGAAACCCCGGGTATAACCAGTGCAGGTTCAATGGGAGAAGTGGCGTAAAACTCCTTCACCAAAACATCTTTATCGACATGCATCTCGGTCGAAAAGACTTCGGAAACTTCTTCCACCAGCGCTTCAAAGTTGATTTTGCGTTCCAGATTGACAATGCGGGCATTGATGATGGTCTGGTCAAAAGGATCGCCTTGTCGGAGCCCCTTCTCCTTTAAGATGGTCATGAACTCATTCTCTATGTCCGGATACTGGTATTTGCCCAAAAGGGCAAACCAATGAAAAATAGCCCCTTCCCGTTTAACTTTCAATCTGGCATAATATCGGTACCACAAAACGGCCACCAAAACAATGGCCGCACTGAACAAAATAGCCATCCACCCCATGTAAATAATTAATACAAAGGAGATAATAATCCCGGCAATTTGCATCCAGGGGTAGAAGGGCGACCGGTAGCCGGGATCGTAAGATTCAATTTTACTGTTGCGAAAGACGATCACCGACAAATTAATCAACATGAAAATGAACAGCTGAAAGGTACTGGCCAGTTTGGCAATCCCTTCTTCCGACAGAATCAAAATAAACAATAAAATCAAGGCTGTGGTCAGCAATATAGCGGCATAAGGCGTTCCCATTTTATTCACTTTGGAAAAGCCGGCCGGAAACAAGGTATCCCGACTCATGGCAAAGGGATAGCGCGAAGAAGAGAGCAATCCGGCATTGCCCGTACTGGCAAAAGCCGCCATGGCAGCACCTGTCATCAGGTAGGCCCCTAAATCTCCGGGCAACCAGTTAAAAAGCTTTTTGACAGCGGTGGCGGCCGGCGCCAAATCATTGGCAAACTCGGAGGGCTCAATGACACTGACCATGACAAAAACACCCAGCACATAGACCAGGCCGGTAACTATTAAGGAGAGTAGCATCCCAAGGGGGATGTTGCGCTCCGGGTTTTTTATCTCCTCGGCTACGCTGGCTATTTGGGTCAGACCCAAATAGGAAACAAAGACAAAACCCGAAGTAATAATCACCCCTTCAAATCCATCCGTAAAAAAAGGATCAAAATGATCGTTGATACCGGGAATATCCACCCTGTCGGTAAAAAAGATATTGTACAAACCATCCACAATGAAGGTTCCCAGTACCACCAGAAGAAAAATGACAAAGATATTTTGTAAGCCGGACGTCTTCTTGGCCCCCACCAAGTTCAGCCCCATAAAAAAGAGGGTGGCCATGATGGCAATGGTCTTGACCGGGACTTCCCAGAAAAAGGAGGCGTAGGCACCGATACCAATAATGGCAAAGGCCGTTTTGAACATCAATGCAAAGTAAGTGCCCAATCCACCAATGGTGCCCATTAGCGGGCCCAGACTTCTGTCCAGAAAAAAGTACGCACCCCCGGAGCGGGGCAAGGCGGTTGATATTTCCGCAATGCTAAACATGGCCGGCATAATCATGATCCCCGCTACCAAATAGGCCACAAAAACCGAGGGTCCGGTATACTGTGAAGCCAATCCCGGCAGCAAGAAAAATCCGGAACTAAACATGGCGCCCGTGCTAATCGCGAACACATCAAACAAACCAAGCTCCTTATTGAGACGCGTTTTATTACCCATAGATATTCCTGTTTTAATCTCCGCAACACCTGCAGCAACGAATCATTAATTGTATTGGACTCCTTTCCTCCTCCATCCAACCATAGGCATATAACAAGCCCACCGCATAATTAGTTCGTCACCTTACAACAGTTTTAAAAAACGATTACCCAATGAAACTGCTCTAAATATACGATATTATACAGAATTCCCGGAAGCTACTAACACTTTGTTTCCGCAAGAATTACTGAGAAGAAGGGCATGTAAAGAAATGTCGACACGAAGACGGAAGGCCCTAATCCCTGGCAGCCAAGCCTTTCACTTTTGACACCGCCTCTTCAAACAAAGGCAAAACATTTTCCCCACCTATCAATTGCCAAATACCATGTTGTTTCAGGGCCTCGGCAACTTCGGGATTCACGCCTGTTAGAATAACCTGCTTTTTGAGATATATGAACCGCTGTAGAAGTGCCTTTAAATTATGGATGCCGGTGGCATCAATCATGGGCACATGACGCATACGAATAATAACGATGGTGGAGCGGTCGGGTATATTGTGCATCAACTCTTTAAACTTATTGGCCACCCCAAAAAACAGGGGCCCCGAAACCTCATAAACGACACAAGAGGCAGGCAGTTCCAAACGAACCATGGCGGCATCATCCACCTCATCATCGGGATAATTCACCAGCGTCCTGACTTCACCCACATCTGCCATGCGCTTCATAAACAATAGCGCGGCCAGTACCATACCTACCTGAATGGCAATGGTCAAATCAACCACCACTGTTAATACAAAGGAAGTCAACAAGACCAGCACATCATAACGGGAACCCCGCATAATGGAGACAAAGGACCGCCACTCGCTCATGTTATAAGCCACCACCATCAGAATACCTGCCAGCACCGATAAAGGAATCAGTCCCGCCCACTTGCCGGCAAAGAGCATAATAATCAGCAATACAACGGCGTGGACCAGTCCGGCCACCGGCGTTCGACCCCCATTCTTGACATTGGTAGCCGTCCGGGCAATGGCCCCGGTGGCAGGAATACCGCCGAACAAACCACTCCCGATGTTGGCCACACCCTGGGCAATGAGTTCGGTATTGCTTCTGTGGCGTCCGCCAATCATACCATCCGACACTACCGCTGAAAGAAGCGACTCGATAGAGCCCAGCAGCGCGATGGTAAAAGCCGGTCCGATATGCCGGATGATTAAATCCCAGCTCAAATTGGGAAGTGAAGGCATACTAATGGCAGAAGGTATTTCTCCAAATTTGCTGCCAATGGTGTCCACATTAAGGACGCCCAAGGCCACTAAAACAGCACCCAATAACAAAGCGATCAGGGAACCCGGGACACGTGAGGAAATTTTACCCCAAAACATGGTTAGGCCAAAGCTGACCAGCCCCAGAAGCAGGGTAGACCATTGAACCGTATGGAAGGAAACCATCAGCACATTCATTTTTGCGGCAAAATCGGCGGGCAGCTCCCCTGTTTGCAAACCAAAAAAATCCTTGATCTGTGAAACAAAAATGAGCAGGGCAATACCACTGGTAAAACCGACCGTTAAGGGATAGGGGATGAAACGAATCACCGCGCCCAGCCGGAACAACCCAAACACAATCATAATGACCCCGGCCATAATGGTGGATATGATAAGCCCATCCAGTCCATAGGTGGCAATGATGCCGGCTACAATGACCACAAAGGCGCCGGTTGGTCCGCCAATTTGAACCCGACTGCCCCCCATTAATGAAATCAGGAAGCCGGCCACGACGGCTGTCAACAAGCCTTTTTCAGGACTAACGCCCGAGGCAATCGCAAAGGCGATGGCCAAAGGTAAAGCCACCACGCCGACAATGGTACCAGCCATGACATCACGCAGCAATTGTTGACGGGTATAACCTTCTTTAAAGGTAGTCAGTATTTTGGGAAGAAAGAGCGGCTCCATAGAGATTCAATTAAGTAGTAAAAAAACATGCAAACTTAGGGATAATATCGGGTCGTTGTCATGGCAGCCCAATAACAATTAATAAATATTAATATTAAAGATGCTGTGGATCTGTTGCTTTTAAGTAAAGATTTTAAGCTTCTTACCCTTATATATGCAAAAAGAAAACGGATTCGCCTTTCATCCTTAGAAAAAAAACATATTTTTGCCCCGGTGTTAGTGAACCCCAAGAACTAAACGACAATGAATTACTCCTTTTACGACTTTCTGACCATGGTAGGGTCACTCGGGATGTTCCTCTATGGGATGAAGATGATGAGTGAATCGCTCCAAAGAGTAGCCGGGCAAAAAATGAGAAGTATCCTGTCAGCCATGACCTCCAACCGTTTTTTTGGCGTACTGACAGGATTTTTTGTGACCACCGTGGTGCAATCCTCCTCCGCCACCACAGTCATGGTGGTTGGCTTTGTCAATGCGGGACTCATTACCCTTAAAGAATCCATTGGGGTTATAATGGGGGCCAACATAGGAACAACCGTTACCGGATGGATCATCACCATCTTTGGCTTCAAAATGCAAATCAGTGATTATTCGCTGCCCATGATTGCCATCGGTATTCCGCTCATCTTTTCTAAAATAGTGACACGTCGCTCCTGGGGCGAATTCATTGTTGGTTTTGCCCTTCTCTTTTTGGGACTGGATTTTCTGAAGGGATCAGTACCCAACATCAATGACAACCCGGAGATCTTGAGTTTTGTCACAGGATTCATGGGCTTTGGCTTTGGCTCCACACTTATTTTTCTGGCTTTGGGCTCTATACTGACCATCGTCATTCAATCGTCATCGGCCACGATGGCGCTGACCTTTGTGATGGTCAATCAGGGATGGATTTCCTTTGAAATGGCGGCCGCCATGGTTTTGGGCGAAAACATCGGCACCACCATCACCGCCAACATTGCGGCATCGGTGGGTAATTTAAGTGCCAAACGGGCCGCCCGTGTGCATCTCCTGTTCAATGTTCTGGGCATCGTTTGGATGCTGGCCATTTTCAACACCTATACCGGGGTGATTGACCAGTTTGTAACCGACCAGGGCGGGGTTTCTCCCTCTGATTCCCCGGCGGCCATCCCCACCGCCCTGGCCTTGTTTCACACCTCTTTCAACATCATCAATGTGCTTATTTTCATTTGGTTTACACCTTTATTACAGAAGGTGGTCATTCGAATGATTCCCCAGCGGGACAAGGACAGTGAGGAAGATTTCCGCTTGAAATTTATTACCACGGGCATGCTGTCCACACCAGAATTATCGCTCTTACAGGCTAAAAAAGAGGTGCAGTTCTTCTCGAAGCACACCATCAAAATGTATGGCTTCTTCCGTAAACTCCTGTATGAAAAAAGCGATAAAAAATTCAATAAGCTCTATACCAAAATTCAAAAATACGAGAACATCTGCGACAATGTGGAAGTGGAAATCACCAATTACCTGAGTCAGGTGTCCCAATACAAAATGAGCGACAACGGACAACGCCGCATGCGCTCCATGCTGAAGCTGGTGGGTGATTTGGAGAGTGTGGGCGACTGCAACTACAATCTGGCCCGCACGGTGAACCGAATGCGGGAGAATAAGATCAGTTTCAACGAAGAAGCCATGAACAAACTCGAGTTGATGTTTAATCTGGTGGAGCAGACTTTGGAAGAGATGCGAAGCAACCTGAACAAGGATGAATCTGAGGTTTCTCTCGGTAAGGCCATTCAGCTCGAAGAGCAGGTGAACAACTACCGCAGTCAACTCAAAGCCGAGCACCTGGACAACTTATCCAAAGCGGTCTACTCCAACGAAGCGGGCATTCTCTTTAACGATTTATTCTCGGAATGTGAAAAACTGGCCGATTATGCCATCAATGTTTCAGAGGCCTTGGAAGAAGTGTCTTCCAGAAAATAAGGAAGCAATCTTCTCGAACAGAAAAGCCGGCTCGTGCCGGCTTTTCTGTTTTTACGCCGGGGTTGAAAAAAAAATGCCCCCCGAACCCCCAGTTCTTAAGTCCAACAAGAAATGAGTCATTTTGGCCTGTAGACACATAGGCTTTGGACTGGTGGGGAAAAATGTCAACACATACAGGGTCTGTTTTCCACCATTCATGGTTTGTACAACCGTATAATAGGCATGGTATAGTAATTGTTCGAATCAATACGGATGCCGCCGTTTGGTATCTAAAAAAGGATTGTTTCACCAAAATAAGATGTTATGGCTATTAGTAAAGTATGGATTGAAGAAGGCTGCACCGCCTGCGAACTTTGTGTCGACATTTGTCCTGAAGTATTTGAAATGGCAGATGACACGGCTGTGGTCATTGAGAATGCCAAAGTAGACGTTTTCGAGGATCAGGTGATTGAGGCCGCAGACAGCTGTCCGGTTGAAGTCATCCGATATGAGGCTTGATAATGAATGGGTTATTTCCAAATAATCACATCTGATAAGCTGAACAGGGGGACGGAACCGGAGAAAATGAAAGACGATCAAATGAACAAGCGACCTGAAGAACTGCCCAATGCATTGGCGCAGATGGATAAAATTCTGGAAAGCACCAGTGGCAGGCAAATTTGCCTCTTTCTGGATTACGACGGCACCCTGACGCCCATCGTTTCCAATCCGGATGAGGCTTTATTGTCGGAAAAAGCCCGGGAAGTCATCGGGAAATTATCAGAACGAATCACCGTGGCCATTATTAGCGGGCGCGACAGGAAGGATGTCAGTGCCAAGGCCGGCATTCCAAACATCATTTATGCAGGCAGTCACGGTTTTGATATCAGCGGACCGGATGGCCTTGAAATGGCGCATGCATCTGGAGAGACCATCATTCCTGCTCTGGACTTAGCAGAAAAACAGCTTAGGGAAAAACTGGGATCCATCGAAGGCGTACAAGTCGAGAGGAAAAAGTATGCCATTGCCGTGCATTTCCGAAATGCCAGGGACCATGTCCTCCCCCACATCAGGGAAGCGGTCTCGGAAGTACTGAACAGTCAAAAAGAACTAAAAAAAGGAAGCGGAAAGAAGATCCTGGAACTAAAACCGGAAATTGACTGGCACAAAGGAAAGGCGCTTATCTGGCTAATGAAAAAACTGCAACTGGACAGGGACAAATATATACCGGTTTTTATCGGTGATGATGTCACCGATGAGGATGCACTGAGCGTGGTAAAAGAGGATGGAGTTGGCATTATTACCGGCTCCCACGATCAAACAACCGCAGCCAGTTACCGGCTTGAGGATCCCGATCAGGTCATTGCGTTTTTAGAGCAGCTAAAAGACCGACTGCTTACCCTTAGGGATTAATCATGAAAACGATTCAGGAATGGAAGATTACTGTATAACCTATAACGACTGGAAACCTGAAGAACAAAAATTACGTGAAGCTTTATGCACCCTGGGAAACGGCTATTTTGCCACACGGGGTGCAGCGGAAGAAAGTAGCAACGATGCCCATAATTATCCCGGCACCTATCTGGCAGGAGGGTTTAACCGGGCAACAACGGAGATCTCAGGAAAGCGCATTGAGAATGAGGACTTTGTTAATTTTCCGAACTGGCTGTGTCTGAATTTCAGGCCGGAGGGTGGTGAGTGGATGGATTTGAACCAATTTAAAGTTCATGAATACACCCAGTCACTGGATATGAAAAAAGGCCTTTTGATACGGGCATTCAGGGTAGAGGACAGCCAGGGCAGATGCACCCATATCCAAAGCCGGCGCTTGGTAAGCATGCACGATATGCACCTGGCGGGCATTGAATGGCAGCTCACAGCGGAGAACTGGAGCAGGGATATCGAATTGTACACGGCGCTGGATGGAACGGTCACCAATGCAGGGGTAGAACGTTACGCGGATCTGGAAAGCCAACATCTGGAACCACTAAATACCCGCGAAGTGGATGATGAAAGCCTCCTCCTGATGGTGCGCACCAGACAGTCGAAATATGCCGTGGCCCTGGGTGCCCGTACCTGCATATACCATCAAAATTCTAAAATTGATACCCTAAAGGAAACCCATCAACGTGAAGGTATATTGATCAGAAACATCGCTTCAAGCTGACACAAGGCGAACCTTATGTCATCGAAAAAATGGTTGCACTCTACACTTCTCGCGATCGCGCTTCTGCCGAACCATCCCTCGAAGTCTGCAAAGATCTAAAACGCATGGGGCGTTTTAAAAAAATATGGCTTCCCCATATCAATGCCTGGGAAAAATTGTGGCGGAGGGCGGACATTGGGGTCATTGACGGCGATAAGACCCAGGAGTTACTCAGGCTGCACATCTTTCACATTCTTCAGACGGTATCGCTTCACTCCATCGGCCTGGATGTAGGCGTCCCATCAAGAGGACTGCACGGAGAGGCCTATCGCGGTCATATTTTTTGGGATGAAATATACATCTTCCCCTTTCTCAATCTGCGCTTTCCGGAAATTACCTACGCCCTGCTGATGTACCGCTATCACAGGCTGGATGAAGCGCGCTATGCAGCCAGACAGGCGGGATACAAAGGGGCCATGTTTCCCTGGCAAAGTGGCAGTAATGGTCGGGAGGAGAGCCAGGAAATGCACCTCAACCCCAAATCGGCAGGTGGAAACCGGATGATACCCATTTGCAAAGGCATGTCAATGCCGCCATTGCCTATAACATATGGAATTACTATCAGGCCACCGACGATATTGCCTTTCTCTCCAATTTTGGTGCAGAAATGTTTTTCAGCATCGCTTCTTTCTGGGCGAGCAGGGTCACCTACGATGAAGCCCGGGACCTTTATGAAATTCATGGTGTGGTTGGTCCCGATGAATACCATACCTCCTATCCCGATTCAGAAAAACTGGGCCTGAACAACAATGCCTATACCAATGTAATGGTGGCCTGGTTGATGCAAAAGGCCCTGCATATAAAAGATAGAATTCAAAAAAGTCGTGTCCGCGAACTGATGAATGACCTGAATATTGATCAGCAGGAGCTGTCCCTTTGGGAGGCGATCAGTAAAAAGATGTTTGTGCCTTTTGGTGAAAACAATTTGATCCTTCAATTTGACGGGTACGAGGACCTGAAAGAATTCCCTTGGGAAGCCTACAGAAAAAAATATGACAACATACAACGACTCGACCGGGTTCTTGAAAGCGAAAATGACAGCCCCAATCGTTACAAAGCCAGCAAACAAGCAGATGTTTTAATGTTGTTTTATCTTTTCAATCTGGAACAGCTAAAGGAAATATTTAGGAACCTGGGCCATGATTTTACCCAGGAAATGATGGAACGTAACATTGAGTATTATAAGGCACGCACCTCACACGGTTCAACACTCAGCCGCTTTGTATTTTCATGGATACTCTATAAATATGACAAGAAAACGGCCTGGCAAAATTTTGAAAAACTGCTCATCAGCGATTTTGAAGATATCCAGGGAGGTACAACCGAAGAAGGCATCCATTTAGGTGCCATGGCGGGCTCACTGGATCTGATTCAACGGGTTTTTACCGGCATTGAAGTAACGGAAGAGGCTTTATGGATAAAGCCCGATTTGCCGGAACATGTGCAAAAAATAAATTTGCAGATAAAGTACCGACACCACTGGATAGCTATCTCTGTGGACCATGACAAACTCCGAATAGCCTTCGAGGAAGGCTATTCCAACAAGGTAAACATTGGTGTATTGGATCAAATACACACCTTCTCCCAAGGCGAGGTAAGAACCTTTGATATGTCTGGCCGCTAAAATTGAAATCAAACCGGTGAAAGACTTATCAACCTTCTTTTGGCTCGAATTTGGCATAACTCTTTGGTCTGAACTTTATGCCATAGCGTTTGGTGTAGATCCATGTAAACTCGGCCCCAAAGAAAAGTATGAGACACGAATAGGACACCCATAAGAGTATAATAATCAGGGACCCTGCTGCCCCGTAAACGCTTCCCGGGTTGGACTGTCCAAAATAAAAGCTGAGCACTTCCTTCCCTAAGGCAAAAAGAAAGGAGGTGATCAAAGCCCCGATCCAAACACTCCGCCAGCCTATATGCACATCCGGTAAATATTTAAATATCAGCGCAAAAAGCAAGGTAATAACACCAAAGGAAATGACCAGTTCGGCGATCCAGAACAAATGATAAATAATGGATGGAAACCACTGTTGCAGATACTGCTGCAAAGCCATCAGCAGCGCAGAAATCACAAAACTGATCAGCATCAAAAAGCCGATCACCAACACAAATCCAAAACTTTTGGAACGGTCAATCAAATACCTAAGTATTTGATTCTTCGGATCCGATTCCACTTGCCATATTTTGTTAATGGATATCTGTAAATGAAAAAAAACGCCTGTAGCACCAAAAATCAGGGCACCGATACCAATGATGGTAGCAATGAGTGAACTATCCCCCATGGCTGCATTTTCCATAATCGACTGAATAGAATCGGCGGCCGACTGACCCATAACGGAATTAATTTCATCGTATATTCGTCCCTCTGCAGATTTTGTTCCCCAAAGATAACCCAACATGGTGATGATGATCACCATCAAGCCCGGAAGGGCCAGAATGGCATAGTAAGCAACAATCGCACTATGCCGCCATGGATCGTCCTGGCTCCAGGCCTTGGCAGTTCCTTTCAAAAGCGAAGGCAAATGCTTTATACGGAAACGCTCCCGCTCATCCTTCTTATTCTTTTTAAAATTAAACAGCCCCATAAATTCTTTATTTTGGTGGTCCGAAAAAGATGCTCAGTTCCCATATTGGTTGAAGCAAAAGTGTCACTCTCTTAAAGATAGTGATAAAATCACTTTTATGGAAAAATGATTTGTGCTTAAACCAAATTCAGAGCAGACAAAAAAAGCCGGTTGGCACCGGCTTTTTACATTTAATTCATACGCTAAGAACTTTTTAGGACGACTTTGCTGCAACTTCTCCCGTAGATGGCTTTTCTTTGACCATCCGGTTTCGCACCCGGACAGCGAGGTTATACATCACCGGCCCCATAATCAGGGTCAGAAAGGTAGAAGTCGTCAGGCCAAAAATAACGGTGGTGGCCATTGGCCCCCAGAAGGCGGCATTGTCGCCCCCAAAGTAAATATTGGGATCCAGTTTGGTAAACAGTCCGAAGAAATCGAAATTCAGGCCGACAGCCAGAGGAATTAAGCCCAATATGGTGGTAATGGCCGTCAACATAACCGGTCGTAACCTGGTTTTTCCGGCGGCCACTACCGCGTTGGCTTCATCCTCGCGCGATAAGCGTCCTTTGGGTGGCAGACCAAGAGTGTCCCGCTGTTGCTCACGCTTGATATCAATGTAGTCGATCAGCACAATGCCATTGTTGACCACAATACCGGCCAGCGACACAATCCCGACACCGGTCATCAAAATCACAAAATCCAAACCAAAAATACCCATTCCCAAAAACACGCCAATGGTGCTCAGTACCACGGTGGCCAGTATGATGACGGGCTTGGCACCGGAATTAAACTGGGTGACCAATATCATGGCGATCAAGGCAATGGCAATCAGCAGTGCCTTTATCAGAAAGTCGGATGTTTCGTCCTGACTTTCCTGCTCACCGGTCATTTCCCATTTATAACCGGCGGGCATTTCATAGTTGCTCATGACCGTCCGGATACGCTCATTAATGGCATTCGCATTGTAACCCTCCACCACATTGGAGTATAGGGTAATCATCCGGGTATTGCTCTTCCGCTTGATGTTTTCATAAGTGGTGTCATAGGTAAACTTCGCCACCGATGAAATGGGAATGTGGTGTCCTACGCCCTCCTTTTCTACTTTCAATTTCATATTCATCAAGGAAGAGACATTGTTACGGTAATCGTCGTTCAATCTTAAGACAATGTCGTACTCATCTTCCCCGTCTTTAAACTTATCGACTCTGGCTCCGTACAGGGCGGTGCGCAAACCACCGGCGACCATTTCGGTGGACAAACCCAGGCGGCGAACCATTTCCCGGTCAATATTCACCCGCATTTCAGGTTTACTCATATTGATGTCCAGCTCCAGGTTTTCAATACCGGGAATTTGCTGCTCATTGATGGTTTGTTGAATATCATTGGTCAGTTGCACCAGTTGGGCAAAGTCATCACCGGAAACCTCAATGTTGATAGGCCTTCCAACGGGCGGGCCCTCCTCCTCTTTCTCGACAAAGAATTTGGCGCCGGTAAAATTTTTAAAGGCTTCGGACAATTCACCCATTATTTTGGAGGTACTTATACCATCCCGGTCTACAAATTCGACAAAAGTGATGGTAAACAGGGCCTTATTGGGGGCCCGACCGGGTTCAAAAAAGTCGCCCTTCCCATTGCCAACATTGACCCCAACCGACTTGACGATGTGCCGATAAGGATCGATCACCTCATCCACTACAGCTTCCGCCCTTTTGGCCACCTCATCGGTCTTATCGATATCCGTACCCAGAGGCAATTCCATGGTTATGTAAACCGTTTTGGGATCACTTTCAGGAAAGAATACCACATTGGGTGTGGTGGCGCCAAAAAACACAATGGAAAAAATGAGTAAGACAAACATGCCAAAAAACAACCCGGTGGAGGTACGCCGCCCCAATGCCATGCGCAGCGTGGCTTCATATTTTCGCTCCATCCATGGCAAGAGCTGGCTCTGAAATTTTTGTGCACCGGGCTTCAACACAAACACATTTAAGGCGCTCATTAAAAGGGGCAAAACAAAAATGTTACCACCCAGAATGTTTCCTGTGAGAAAAAAGACCACACCTACGAGGGCCAACAGACCGGTAACCAGAAATAAACGTTTATGATTGACCTTTTTAAAGGGATCTTCCACCTTCATATAAAGGGCCGCAAAAACGGGATTCAGAACCAGGGCCACAAAAAGGGATGAAGCCAAAACGACGATCAATGTGATGGGCAGGAATTTCATGAATTCACCGATGATGCCCGGCCAGAACAACAAGGGGAAAAAAGCAGCCAAAGTGGTTGCAGTAGAAGTGATAATGGGAATGGCAATTTCACTCACCCCCTTTTTCACCGCATCCAGACGAGAATACCCTTCTTCGTACAAACGGTAGGAATTTTCAACCACCACAATGGCATTGTCCACCAACATTCCCAAGGCCAATAGCAGACTAAAAAGCACCATGGTGTTAATGGTGTAGCCCATCTCCCCCAGTATCAGAAAGGAAATAAACATGGACATGGGAATGGCCATGCCCGAAAACAAAGCATTACGAATACCCATGAACAGATAGAGGATGAGCATCACCAAAATCATACCCATCAAAATGGAGTTTTCCAAATTGCTGATCTGATCCCGGATAAACACCGACATGTCATCAGTTACGGTCACATTCAAATCTTTGGGCAACTGTCCGCTGGCCTGGCGCTCATCAATAATTCTGAAAATATTATCGGTGGCATTGAGCAGATTCTCTCCGCTTTTCTTCACAATGCTCAAGGAGACCACCGGCTGGTAATTGAGGCGCGAAATGGAACTCTGGTCTTCAAACCCATCAACTATCTCGCCACATCGCGCAAATAGACGATGTCGCCATTTTCAAATTTAACAATGGTAGCTCCCAGCTCATCCATGGTTTTATAATTGGCTTCTGAGCGCAGCGATCTGCGCGTACCATCCACCAAAATTTCCCCGGCCCCAATGGTCACATTTTCACTCATCACGGCCAGCTCAATGTCCATGAACGACAGGTTATAAGCTTCGAGCTTCAGCGGATCCACATGAATCTTAATCTCCCGTTCATCCACCCCCTTGATATCTGCTTCCCGCACTTCACGAAGGGATTCAAACTCATCCTGTAAATCTTCGGCAAATTTTTTCAGCTCATAAATGCTGTAATCGCCTGAAAGATTGATGTTCAAGATGGGAAACTCGGAAAAATCGAGGTCCTCCACGATGGGATCCGTGTCCAAATCGTCGGGTAAATCGCTGAGCGATTTATCCACCTGGTCTTTGACATCCTGCAAGCCGGTCTTGACATCCACATCGGTTTCAAACTCCACCAGAATAAGACTCATATCCTGAAAAGAAGCAGAAGAAAGTCGCTTAACCCCATTTAATCCCTTCAGCTCCTTTTCGATGGGACGGGTAATGAGGTTTTCAATATCGGGTGGACTGTTACCCGGATAGGGGGTTTGCACCATGATGTAGGGCACCACAATTTCAGGGAACAACTCCCGCTGCATGCCTCTGTAGGTCAGAATTCCTCCCAGAAACAGAAAGAAAACCAGTATATAAATGGTGTTTTTGTTCTCCAGCGCCCAATAAGTGGGCTTAAAATGCCGGTGGCTGATATCACCGTCTTGTATATGTTCCATCTTCAATAATTTCTTAATTCACCTCTGAAATATTCAACAAAGCCCCATCGGTCACCTGCGCATAGCCCTCGGTAATTATGCGGTCGCCCGGTTTCAAACCGGAATCAATCACGGTTTGGTTGTTGTCATTAATGGTACTGGTAATATAACGCTTGCGGGCCACGTCCTGATTCTCTTCATTGGCATCGGCTACAAACAGGAACTCCCCGTCAAAATCCTTCTTGACCAATATGGAAGGAACCACTATGGCATTGGGCCTTTCGTAGGTCTGCAACCTGAAAACAGCCATCAGGTTGGGCAGGATCTTCTGATTCCTGTTCATCATATCTACCCGAATCCGAAAAGTACGGCTGTCGGCATCCAGGACAGAGGAAGTACGGGTAATCACTTCCGGCACGGTCAAATCCAAAACCGGAAACTCAATCTGCACCGAATCCCCTTCCTCAATTTTATTCAGATAAACTTCGGCCACATCACCGATGATGTAAATCTGGTCGAGATTCACGATCCTGGCAAAAGGGATGGATGGAGCGGCCATTTCTCCTTTGCGTTGAAGCAAATCATCAACAACCCCGGAAATGGGTGAGGTGATAACGGACATGGCCCGTTGAGCTTTTAGTCCCTCCAGCTTACGCGCCAATGCCTCCTTCTCAGATTTGGCCTGCAAATACTGAACCTCACTACCAATGCTTTGGTTCCAAAGCAGTTCCTGACGTTCAAACATGGTTTGGGCCAAATTCAGATTAACTTCCAGTTCCTGAATGGAACGATCGAGGGCATCCGTATTTAAACGGGCCAAAACGGCTCCCTTGTTCACCCGATCCCCTTCTTTCACCAATATTTCAATGATGTTGCCGGAGGTTTCGGGACTGACCATCAGGTTCTTATCCGATTGCACCATCCCCATAACTTCAATAAAATTTTCAAAGCGCTCTTCTTTTACCCTGGATAGGGAAACATTAACCATCCCCTTTTCCGCTTCGTTGGACAGCTCGCTTTCCAATTCGGCGATCTTTTTCTGAAGCGCGTCCCTTTCTGCTTGATAGGCGGCCAGTTGCTCTTCTTTTTCCTGACGGTCATCCGCTACTTTTGAGCTGCAGCCATAACCAGCTAAAGCCAATAAAATCAGTGCTATTAAAACAAAACGTGTTGTCATTATCATTAAGTATTATATGGATCCTTACTAAACTTTTTAAAATCGGTGCTGAACCGCCTACAAATCTCCGGAGGCTTTCAGCAAAGATATGTGGGCATTCATCAGGTTAACGGCCGATTGTACATAGCTCAATTGTGCCTGAATGTATTGTCCCTGCTGTTGGGTAAATTCCGAACTGGTTGAAACGCCATGACTGAACTTGGTCCGCGTTTTTTCCAAAATATCCAGCGCCAGCTCGCGATTCTGAATGCTGTACAGATATTGCTCATGACTGTTTTTCATATCTGCCATGGCGGTGTAAAAATGATTGTCCAACTCGTGCATGGTCCTTTCCTTCTCATTTTGACTCTTGAGCCAGTTGAGCTTTTGTTGTTGCACTTTGGCATGCCGCATGCCGGATGAAAAAATGGGAATGGACACCTGCACACCTACAAACTGGGCCTTATACCACTCTTCTCCAAACACATTCCACTCATCCGCATAACCCATTTTCTGGTAGTTGTAAAAGGCGCTGATCTTAGGCAGGTACTGAACCTGTTCATTTCTAAGCATCAATTTCCGACTCTCTTCGTTCACCGCTGCCAATTGATAGTCCACATGCTTCTCCTGATCCAGAACGGGTTGTGGCAGACCGGAACCCAACATACGCCGGGACAAATGTGAAAGAGAATCCGATAATTCAAGCTGCTCTTCCCCCTTCATTCCCAGGGCATATTTTAGGACGGCCAGGGCAACCGTTTCGTTGCGCTCAGCCTCTTTCATGCGCTGGCGGGTATCATTGACCAGCAATTCCATTTGTGAAACGTCCAATGCTTCGACAAAACCCGTCTCATGCATCGCTTTGGTCTCCCGCAAAATGGCTTCGTTGTTTTGTAGCAACTCCTCAAAGGCGACTTTATTCTCTTGCGCACTGAGTACTAAAAAGTAGGACTGCGCCACTTTACTGCGCAACTCAATTTCTGTCTTTCGGCGGGTTTGCTCGGTCAGCTCCACAAAAACCCTGGTAGCCTGAACGCCTACAAAATAGGAACCGTCAAAAATCATCTGGGTAACCCCCAAGGTGTAGCTGGCATCGTAAGCCGTACCAAAGGCCACCGGGATCTTATCACCGGACTGGACCCCATCCGGCCAGTTCTCTTCAGGAAAAAACTCGACGGGCAGGAGGCTCTGGGTCAGATCCATGGAATGATTATATCTTCCTGAGAAATCGACCTGTGGCAAGCCGGATGCCACGGTTTCCCATATTTTTCTTTGGGCCGCCTCCACATCATAATTCGAACTGATATTCGTATAACCATGCTCCGATGCGTATTCCAACGCCTGCTCCAGGCTGAAACGGTGCGTGGCTTCCTGTGCCACCACAGCCTTAAAACTACCGATACATACAACAATGGCCAACAACCAGCCATTTCTTAAAATATTCATACCTTACTTTTCTAAATTTATTCAAAAATACCCAACTCAACACTGGCCCTCAACCACTATTCGGTTAATGGTTCTTTTTGGCCGTTAAACAGCGAATGGAAAAGACAATTAAACCAAACCAGCGTAAATGAATCAGTAAAAATAAGGCATAAGCCGATGACTATCACACAATTTTCTGACAATTTAACGTTATTATATTATTCAAGTGCAAGCCCCAAAACAGATGGCCCCAACATCTGTATCATTTAAAAATCATAGGCTTATGCAAAGGCTTGTTTGGATAACTGTATTACTACTGTCAACCCTCACTTTTCCGGGTGAGTTGGAAGGCCAGATTTGGCCATTCAGAAAGAAAGGGCAGGCAGAGCGCGCTACCCGCGACCTTGAAAAACGGCAGAAAGAGGCCGGCCAAAATCAGGGAAATGCCTTTAACCCGCTGCAGCCCATGGGCAGCAGCCGTAACTTCGACCGCGAAGACCATATCTGGTCGTCAGAAACGGCCTATATCAGCAACTTGTACACAGGTAATCTGAGCATTACCACGCCCTCACGGTTGGGCATTGATCGACAACTCGAATTACAATCCATGTTGGGAGCGCTGTATTGGTCGCCCAACCTAATGATCAAAAAAAGGTGGCACTCCGGAAGTTGGTGGTGGGCTACGCGGCATGGGGCTTATTTTCCTTCGCACGGACTCAAATGGGCACAACAAAAGGGGCACCACGCCATTGCCGACACAACGGTGAGTGTACCCCAAATCATCGCACTAAAAAATGAATTGATCGTCAGCAAACCCTTTTTTAGCGAGTATAGCTGTGTGACCGGACAGCCCTATTTGATCATCAGTGCGGGACTGTCTCTGGATTATGGAACGGCCTTATCGACCAATGATTTATCACCCATCGATGAGCATCTTCTGGGTGCCCGAAGCACTGCGCTAAACGGCCAGGGACTGCTGGTGATAGCCCGACTCAGAGCGGATGCGCGTCTGCTGCCCGACCTGAATCTGGAGGGGGGACTAAAATATTTTTCGGGTCAAAACAATCTTCACAACGTTTGGGAGCACCATGCCGCCATCCATTACTTTTTAGTCAGGAATCTGAGCATATCTCCCGGCTATATTCTCTCTATCGGCAAACTGGGCGAGGCCAACCCCGCTCTGTTTCCCTTTTTTGACATCACCTGGTACTTTGGTCAAAAACCACGCAGGCCAACGGGACTTTTCGGGAAATTGGGGTACTAATTTGGCACTTTGTGGCGGCGTCCGTGTTGCATGCCCCGGCCCTTGCCCTGTCCCCTTTGATGTTGCCCAAAGCCTTGGTGCATTTGAGAAAACATAACGGTAAGTTTCTCCTGTTGTTCGGGTGTGCATAATTCTCTCAAATCCAAAAAGTGATGGATGGTTAATCGCTTGATGCGCTCCTGTAGGCGACCGCTTTCATGGGCATATTTGCTAAGCTGTTCTATATCAGGGTCTGTTTGGGATAAGGCCTGCACAATTTGCGCCTCTAAATCACTCAAAAGCAGACGGTAATAATAAAGACTATCCCGGTAAGCCCTTTCACGTTCATGAAACAGAACCCGTTGGTCATCTTGTAAATCCAGGTGTTCCGCCAACCTTTGAAAACCTCGCCACGAAGCCGTATCGACGCCATAAACCTCTGAGGGCGCAGCCACATCCTTGTTCTCAGGCAGGGTCTTGTAGGCCAGCCAGCCCACCACAAATGCAAGCACCAAAACACCTAACCAAATGGCAACTTTATTCCTGTTCATAAGTCTCTGAATATAACCAGCCTTCTTCAATGCTTGACCCAGGCTCCATTAAAAAATAGTCCGATAAGACCACACTAAAATCTTCTGTGGCAGAACGTTCCTCCATCCTAACAGAGGCCGAATAACCACCAACCAAAGCTAATAAAACCGCCGCAACCTGCAAAGCCTGCTTCCAGACAGAAAGTAATTGAACCCTGGTTTCAGGCTCCTTTAGACCAGCCATTACCCGGGTGGATAAAAACGGCGGCACAGCCACCTGCTTTTCTTCACCAACCCTATGAAGCACCGCCAGGTGACTTTGCCACAAATATCGGCAATGCTTGCATGATTCAGCATGCAAACGGGCTTCAACCCCCAAATCCAGTCCTTGGTGATGTGCCAATAATTCTCGTTCAAACGTGCTACATTTCATGTCTCTCAGATTTTACCATTTGCTTCAAAGTCGCCTGCATACGTGCCCGCGCCCTGAACAATAAACTTTCTGCTGCTTTAAGCGACAAGTCCATCACATCTGCCAGTTCCTGATTGCTCAAATCCTGGTAATGACTCAGAACAAAAGCTTTATGCTGAGAGGTGGTCAGTCTTTCGAGGGCCCGTCTCAACAATTTCTTTTGCTCAGTGCGCAATAAATGCGCGTCTGCTCCTTCCCCACCTTTGATGTCCATCTCGTTTTTTTCATCGTCTATTCTCTGAAACCAGGAACGAAACTTCCGCTTTCGGATATAATTGATGGCCATATTGGTGGTCATGCGGTACAACCAGGTCGAGAATTGGGACGCCCCTTTAAACAAGTGTAACTTCTCATAGGCCTTGATAAAAACATCCTGCGACAAATCAGCGGCATCCGCCTCGTTATGGACAAATCCCATACAGGTTTGAAACACCTTTTGCTGATAGCGCTCTACCAGTTGTCGGTAGGCCTCCTTGTCTCCGGCTCTGATGAGGGCAATTATGGCATTGTCATCCTGCATTTTCACTTGACCGCCTGATTTTTAAAATTTATAGATAATCAGGAAAAGGCCGTGACCTTTTCCTGATTACACCTTGAGAAACAAGCTCTTAAAGAGGGGCGACTTATTCAGTAGGTGCTTGGGTACAACCCGGTCCACTGCCGTCCCGCAGACGCTGACCATTTCCGGTACCATCTGCCTTTCCCTGCCTTCTGCCGCTGCCATTTCGCAAGCCCTGTCCACTACCATCCCGGAGTCCCTTTCCGCGACCCAATTTTTGACCCGTAGCCCGGCCTTCACCGTTTCCATTTCCGGGACCCAATCCTTTACCTGCGCGCTTTCCATCGTAATGGTCACAAACACCGTCTTTATTGGCATCGATAAAGCCCGGACGGGCAGTCTGCTCAGTGGTCTCTGTGGCTTTTGCTGTTTCGGCTTCGGCCTTTTGGGCATCCATTTCCATGGTTCCCAAAAAGGCGAATCCGGCAACCAACACTAAAGATAAAATAATTCGTTTCATAATTAAACATTTAATAGTTTTACATGTATCCTGGTTTTGTCTTTCAGGATTTATTCTTTAGACAAGGAGGATGGCAAAACCATTCGGCGAAAGTGGTATTATTTTAAAAATACTTTTTCTCAAATAATTTTCATATTTTATACGTGCTCAAGCCGCACGGGCTCATTCTTTTTGGCTACAGCCCCAAAAAGAATGCAAAAAGGCCGTCGCTAATGAAAAATCACTAAAAAGCCGGTAATACGGCTAAAATCTGCGAAACTCGCTACGCTCAAACAGCGCATATTTATTAACGCCTTATCACCAGCTTTTCTAAACGCGATTTTTCAAAGGCGAATAGAAGATACTTCACACCTCCTTTTTACATTGAAAACAAAAATGGGGGCTGTGTGTTATTTGATTTATGTCAGGTTTTAACCATATTTGCATTTAGATGAATAAAGGTATGAAGCATTATACATCCACTGCCAACTGCACCATGACCATGCACCGAATGTACACTTTTGGATAAACTCCCGGTGCCTGCTGTCTGATTCACGACCACCATATGAAGCCCATCAGACACCAATGCTACCGGGCATTGGCGGTATTTTTGTGACTAAAAACATTCCAATTATTTACACATAAACAGAATCAACCATGGCTGATTTACATTTTGAAACATTACAATTGCATGCGGGACAAGAAGTGGATCCCACGACGCTTTCACGGGCGGTGCCCATTTATCAGACCTCCTCTTATTTGTTTAAAGATGCGGAACATGCGGCCAACTTATTTGGCTTGAAGGAGTTTGGAAACATATATACGCGCATCATGAACCCGACGACCGATGTGTTTGAAAAACGCATCGCTGCCCTTGAGGGGGGCGTCGCGGCGGTGGCGGTGGCTTCCGGACAGGCGGCCCAGTTCATCGCCTTGTCGAATATTGTGGAAACGGGTGACAACTTTGTCAGCACCTCCTACCTCTATGGCGGTACTTACAATCAGTTTAAGGTTCAGTTTAAACGCCTGGGCATCCGGGTTAAATTTGTGGCCAGTGATAAGCCGGCAGATTACGAAGCGGCCATCGACGAAAAAACCAAAGCCATTTATGTGGAAACCATCGGCAACCCGCGTTTTAATGTTCCCGACTTTGAAGCATTGGGGGCGGTGGCCAGCAAGCATGGCATTCCATTGATTGTGGACAATACCTTCGGTGGTGGGGGCTATCTTTTCCAGCCTCTGAAGCATGGTGCCAACATTGTTGTTGAATCGGCCACCAAATGGATTGGCGGACACGGTACCAGCATCGGCGGTGTCATCGTGGATGGGGGCAACTTTAACTGGGGCAATGGCAAATTCCCCATGTTCACCGAGCCCTCGGAGGGCTACCACGGCATGAAATTCTGGGAAGTCTTTGGCGCGGACAGTCCCTTTGGTAACATCGCTTTTAGCATTCGTGCCAGAGTCGAGGGACTGCGCGATTACGGTCCCGCCATTAGCCCATTCAATGCCTTCCAACTGATTCAGGGTGTCGAAACCCTTTCTTTGCGTATGGAACGACATGTGTCCAATGCCCTGGCATTGGCCCAATGGTTGGAGCAGCATCCCCAGGTAGAATACGTCAGCTATCCCGGACTAAAAAGCAGCCCCTTCCACGCCACCGCTCTTAAGTATCTCAAGAAAGGCTTTGGGGGGATGTTAAGCTTTAAAATAAAAGGACCTGTTTCCGCAGCCGACCAGTTTATAAACAACCTGCAACTCGTCAGTCATGTGGCCAATGTGGGCGATGCCAAGACGCTGATCATTCACCCGGCCTCCACCACCCACGAGCAACTATCCAACGAAGAGCAAAAAGCGGCCGGAGTGGAGAAAGGTTTATTGCGCGTTTCCGTAGGTATTGAGCATCTGGAAGACATCAAAAATGATTTTATACAGGCGTTTGAGCAAGTGAAGTAAAGAAGGCAAGTTTTCCGAGAACAGCATCTAATGAATCTATAAATATGAGTAAACACCAGAAACTAAATATTGGACTGTTCGGTTTTGGCGTGGTTGGTCAGGGCCTCTACGAGGTCCTGAGCCAATCCCCCGCTCTGGATAAGGCCATTTCAAAAATTTGTGTAAAATCAAAAAAGAACAGAAGTCTGCCCGACAAGCTGTTCTGCTACGATGCCGACGACATTCTGAACGACCCCAAAATCAATACCGTTGTTGAGCTGATCAACGATTCTGAAGAAGCCTACCACATTGTTAAACGGGCCATGCAACTGGGAAAGAATGTGGTTTCTGCCAATAAGAAAATGCTGGCAGAGAACCTGACAGAGATGGTTCAGTTGCAGAAGGAACACAAGGTTTCGCTGTTGTATGAAGCATCGGCCTGCGGGAGCATTCCGGTCATTCGGAATTTGGAAGAGTATTACGACAATGACCTATTGCTCTCGGTCACCGGCATTCTTAACGGCTCCTCCAACTACATTCTTTCACAGGTCTTCGATAAAAACCAGGCCTATGGAGAGGCGCTGAAAGAAGCTCAGGACAAAGGATTTGCCGAGACCGATCCCACCTTTGACGTGGAGGGCTACGACTCCTTGTTCAAACTTATTATTCTGACCATGCACAGTTTTGGTATCGCCGTTGACCCCAAAGAAGTACTGACGTATGGCATCTCCAACATATCGGACTTTGACATCAATTATGCCCGGGAAAAGGGTTTTAAAATAAAGCTGGTGGGACAGGTGGAGCGACTCAGAGAAAACCGCATATCCCTCTTTGTCCTACCCCGCTTTGTGGGGAAAGACAAATACATCTACAGTGTGGAAGAGGAGTTTAACGGGGTCGTTATTAAAGGATTGGCCTACGATAAGCAGTTTATGTTTGGCAAGGGAGCCGGGGGACATCCAACCGGATCGGCTGTGCTGTCAGACATCACAGCTTTGATGCACAATTACCGCTATGAATACAAAAAGGCCAATTATTTCAGTGGTTTTCAATACTCAAAGGATCACGCCATTGAGATTTATCTCAGGTATAGCGATGCAGACATTCTCAGGCATTTTGATTTTCAGTCGGTTTCAGAAGAATACAAAGGCCCGGTTTTCGCCTATAAAATCGGATTCATTCAGCTCAGTCGACTCATCGAAATCCTGCCGGTTGTAAAAAGGCACAATATTTTTCTGGCTGCCACCGGCAAATCACTCAATTATTAGCCTTTACTCAAAGCCTCAGCACCGCCGGTTATCTCTACAATTTGATTGGTAATGGCGGTCTGACGGGCTTTGTTGTAACTCAATTCCAAATCGCGAATTAAATCGGTGGCATTGTCGGTGGCCTTATGCATGGAGGTCATTCTGGCGCCGTGCTCAGAGGCGGCAGACTCCAAAACCACCTGATACATCATGGTCTGTAACATCTTTGGTACCAATTGCTGGATAATGGTAGCCGGATCCGGCTCTATCAGATAATCCATCAACTCAGCCCCCTTGGGCTGTTCCGGAATTGAAAAAGGCAAGAACTGGTGCGTCTGCACTTCCTGTACGGCGGCATTGACAAATTCGTTGTAAACCAACACAACCCGTTTTAATTCTCCCTTCCGAAAATCGGCCATTAACTGATTGGCAAAATCGGATATAGAGGAATAGGTGGGTGCGATAAGCATGTCATGATAGACAAAATCGACAGGTAAGTTACGCGACTTAAACATCTTTTCGGCTTGTTTTCCCATCACCCCTATCAGCACCTTTCCTTGGCGGAAATCGTCCCTCAGGGTGGTATCCAATAAAGACTGAACCTCCTTAACCACATTCACATTAAACCCCCCGCACAAGCCACGGTTCGAGGCAATGGCCACCACAAGAACAGGTCCTTCTGAATCTTTTGGTACAGAGCAGTCGCCACACAGCGTTTGCTCCTGAGTGGATGTCAGGTCTTGGATAATTCCGGCCAGCCGACTGGTATAAGGCCGAATATGTGAAATATTATCCTGTGCCTTCTTAAGCCGTGCAGCAGAAACCATTTTCATGGCACTGGTCACCTGACGGGTAGTCTTAACCGAACCAATTCTTGTTTTTATGTCTCGTAAGTTTGCCATGTCGCTCAGGATTCTTCATGGGCCCGGTACCTCAGGCTTAAGTCTTCGGCTACCTCGCGCATCAAAGCTCGGTAGTCTCATCCAATTTTCCCGCACCAATCTCTTCCAGCACTTTACTGTGGCGCAATTCCAGATGCTCAATAAAATCATGCTCAAATTCAGCCATTTTCTCCAAAGGCACATCCCGCAACAATCCACGCGTGCCACAATAAATTAAGGCCACCTGATTGGCCACGGGCATCGGTTGATATTGGGCCTGCTTTAATAATTGTACATTTTTCCGTCCCTTATCCAACACAGCCATGGTAGCCGCATCCAAATCAGAACCAAACTTGGAAAAAGCTTCCAGCTCGCGGTATTGCGCCTGGTCCAGCTTTAAGGTTCCGGCCACCTTCTTCATCGATTTGATTTGCGCATTTCCGCCAACGCGGGACACAGAAATGCCAACATTAATGGCGGGACGAATCCCGGCATTGAATAAACCGACTTCCAAAAAAATCTGGCCATCGGTAATAGAAATAACATTGGTGGGAATGTAGGCCGAAACATCACCGGCCTGCGTTTCAATAATTGGAAGGGCGGTTAGGGAACCTCCTCCCTTGACAATGGAAGCAATGGACGCCGGCAGGTCGTTCATTTTCTCAACAATCTCCTGGGAATCAATAATCTTAGCCGCTCTTTCCAACAGACGGGAATGCAGGTAAAAAATATCTCCGGGAAAAGCCTCTCTACCGGGCGGACGACGTAACAACAAGGAAACCTCACGGTAAGAAACGGCTTGTTTGGACAGATCATCAAATATAATCAGGGCATGCCGACCGGTATCCCGGAAAAACTCGCCAATGGCCGTACCGGTAAAAGGTGCATAAAACTGCATGGCTGCGGGATCAGAGGCAGTGGCCAAAACCACCACCGTATAATCCATGGCGCCATGTTGCTCCAGCGTGCGCACAATTTGGGCCACCGTACTCCCTTTTTGTCCGATGGCCACATAAATACAAAACACCGGTTCGCCCTTATCGTAAAAAGACTTTTGATTGATAATGGCATCAATGGCTATGGCTGTTTTACCCGTTTGGCGGTCGCCGATAATCAATTCGCGCTGTCCACGACCAATAGGGGTCATTGAATCAATGGCCTTGAGTCCCGTTTGAAGGGGTTCTTTAACCGGTTGACGAAAAATCACCTCCGGTGCCTTTCGCTCCAGGGGCATATCGTACAATTTTCCCGAAATGGGCCCTTTTCCATCCAGCGGCTCTCCCAGGGAGTTGACCACGCGACCGGCCATGCCATCACCAACGGGGATGGAGGCAATGCGGCCGGTTCGACGGACCGTATCACCTTCGCTCACCAAATGGGAAGGTCCGAACAGCACAATACCCACATTGTCCTGTTCCAGGTTGAGCACCACACCCATACATTTATCCAATTCTACCAGTTCATTGGATTTAACATTGTACAAGCCGTGCACGCGGGCAATACCATCGCCCACCTGCAATACAGTGCCTACCTCTTCCAGCTGCGAATCAACCTGAAAAGCTTCAATTTGCTTTCGCAAAAGTCCCGATACCTCTGAAGGTTTAATTTGTTCCATTACGTGATTATCTAATTAATCATCATTTTCTTTTTCAGGGCACGCAATTGCCCGATCACACTGCCATCCACCTGCTTCCCATCCATCATTAGGATAAGACCGCCCAAAATATCCGGATTTTCCTTACATTCCAACTCCACCTTGCAGGAGAAATGGCTTTCAATAACCTGACGAATCTGCTGTTTAAAAACCTCATCAACAGGTACTGCTGTGACAACAGTGACACTTTTTATCCCTTTATAATCCCGATACATATCTATAAAATCCACCAAAGCATTCGCCAATAAACTTTCCCGGTTATTATCAATGATAATATTCAGAAAGCGTAGCGTATGGTCATCCAGATGATCTTTAAAGACATTTTCCAGGGCCTTCTTCTTAACACCGGGCTTGACAATGGGATTTTCCAGAAACTGCGTCAACTCTTTTGATTCCCGAGTACTGGCCAGTAAAAAAGAACAGTCGGCATAGAGCCGATCCAGCAACAGCTCCTCCTCCTTCCCCAATTGGAAAAGAGCGCTGGCATACCTTACTGTAATTAAACTGGCATTCATACAATTATCTTTGTTTAATTAAAATCAACCTGCTGAAGATACTTCTCAATGACGGACTGTTGTTTCTCTTCGCTCACCAATTCTTCCTTCAGAATCTTTTCAGCAATTTCAAGGGACATCAAGCCCACCTGCTGACGAATATTGGCAACCGCCTCTTTTCGTTCCCGGTCAATTTGTTCCCGCGCTTTTTCAACCATTCTGGCAGCTTCCAGTTTGGCCGCAGCTCGTGCTTCTTCAATTATTTCTTCTTTCAATTCCCGGGCCTCACGAATCAAGCCCTCTCTTTCGAGACGGGCTGCATTCATCATCTGCTTGCGGGTTTCAGCCATCTTTCTGATCTCTTCTTTCGCTTGTTCAGCGTCTTTCAAAGAGAATTCAATATACTCTTCTCTAACTTTAAGCGCACGCAGGATAGGTTTCCAGGCATACTTTCTTAAAATTAAGAGAAGCGTAATAAATGAAAGACTGGTCCAAAACACCAACCCGGGATCCGGCGTCAGAATCCCCATAATTCATTCTTTTTATAACATTACTACCCTTTTAACCAGGCAACGACGATCGCAAAAAGTGCGGCTCCCTCAATAAGCGCGGCAATAACAATCATTGCGGTCTGTATTTTAGAACTAATTTCAGGCTGACGCGCCATGGCTTCCATGGCAGCCTGTCCAATTCGGCCAATACCTAGAGAAGCTCCCAAAACAATGATGCCCAGACCAATTACCGTTAAACTCATTCCTTCCATGTTGTTTAAATTTAATGATTAGTGATGTTCATTCACGGCCAGCCCAATAAACAGCGCCGATAATAAGGTGAAAATATATGCTTGCAACAAGGCCACAAGAAATTCCAGTGAAAAAATCATGAGCGACAATAAAACAGATAAAGGCGCCACGTAAATGGATTGCAGGACAAAAATAATGGAAGTCAGACTTAACACGATAATATGACCTGCCGTGATGTTCGCAAACAAACGCAACATGAGCGCAAAAGGTTTGGTGAACATCCCGATAAATTCTATGGGTATTAAAAACAATTTGACGTAAACCGGAGCCCCCGGCGGCCATAATATCTCCTTCCAGTAGTGCCTGGATCCAAAAAGATTGGTGGCAAAAAATGTAAAAACGGCCAGCGTCAGGGTAAAGGAAATATTGCCGGACATATTGGCTCCTCCCGGAAAGAAGGGGATTAAGCCCAGCATATTATTGAACCAAATGAAGAAAAAAACAGTGAGCAGAAAGGGCAGGAATTTGTTCACTTTATCCTTATCAATCTGCGCGCCCACAATGTCGTCTCTGATATAGAGCACAACAGGTTCTATGGCCAATTGAAGCCCCTTGGGAACAGAAAGTCCGCCGCGTTTGGCATAAACCCGCGCCACCGAAATAAAAACCATGGCTAATAACAGAGAAGCCAAAAGCATACTGGCCACATTTTTGGTGATGGACAGGTTGAGCGGTTTTGGATTCAGCACCTGGTGCGCATCATCATAATAGATGGTGCCTTCAGCATCGGTCAGGTAAACCTTTTCATGGTACAGTTTTAGATAATCATCTCCGGCAGCTACCAGGGCCGCTCCTCCTTGAAACCTGGAAGACATAAAAATTTGCAAGTGGCCCTCATGCCAAATGATAACCGGCAATGGCAAAGAAACATGCACCTTTTCTCCCCTTCCGTTGGTGAAAGAAATGATATGAAAATCGTAAGCATCTCCAATGTGGTGCATGATCATGCCGGTCACATCAAATTCTGGCGCATCTTCTTTTGTTTCTTCAGGTGCCGCAAAAGCTAAAACCGGCACAAAAAACAACAATAGAAAGACTAAGTTTTTAAGAGCTCTCATTCTTTCCAGGACCAATTATCAAAATTAAAAATCTTTGTTCTCCTTATGAATTAAACGCTTTCGCTTTTTTGGCGGAAACATCCATTTCACTTTCCAGTAAATATCTATCCCTAAAAAAAGAAGGTAAGACAGGGTACCGGCTTTTGCCACTATACGGTGATTTGTCCTGTCAGGTTCAAGAAAAATGAATAAAAGTGACAAAAGAAGGATCTGGCTCAACAGAATAATCCCTGCCAAAGCCAGGCCAGGCATATCAAACCCAATGTTTAATAAAAAATTAACCAACAACGTTCCCGCCATCATCAGTAAGGTCGTCACCAGCGAAAAAACCACCCATTTTTTGAAAATTTCTAATTCAAAACTGGTGAAAAAAAACAATCCGGTTACAAGAAACAGAAAGCCAAGGATCAATTCTTTAACTAAAACCTTTACCATAAAACGAGTTTATTGGACAGTTAAGTTACAAATATTAGGAAACAAACAAAATATCATGCTGCAAAAAACCCGGGCGCTCCCGGGTTTATCATTTTGTTGGCATTTTAAGTTGAGTGATCCTTATTTTTTCTCTTCCCGGTTGATGACCGGGCCCGATGAAGCGGTGCTTCCCATAGAACAGGTTCCTGAAAATAAAGCGCCTGGCTCAATAGAAAGCTTACCTGACTTTATATCGCCGTTGACTTTAGAACTGGCCTTCAGAGAAAGGAGTTCGGTTATGGCCATTTTTCCATGAACGGTTCCTGAAATTTCAGCATTACTGCAAAGAACTTCGCCCTTCACAAACCCATTATTGCCAACGACCACTTTACCTTTTGAATTGATATTACCTTCAATGTTTCCATCGATCCTAATATCCCCATTGGTTTCGATATTGCCAACTATTTTGGTTCCGGGCCCAATCATATTTGGAAGCTTGCTTTCCATTTCTACATTTTTCATTTTCTTAAACATTAAGATGACAGTTATAAATATTCAAAACCTTGAACGCTAATGCTCCAACTAAGAGGTTTGTTTAGATTTGAGGATCTAGTACAACAAATGTAAGAAAAATAGAAGAGTATGAAAACAATCATGGGGTAATAGTTGGGTCACTAAGCATCTTCCTTAGCGTTCACCTGGGTCATTATTTTAAGCTTCTCCAATTGTTTATCCTTATTTACCTGACGCATTTTACGCGCCGTTTCTGTATAATATTTATGTTTGGAGATAAAGTCAAATTGCTTTTTATTCCACTCGTGCGATGACATCTTTCCATTGTATTCCTGAAGCTCGTGATAAAGATGATCGGAAACACTGATAAAATCGGAACGCCCCAAATAGTCCAAATCAGCATCTTTTAAAATGTACTGAAGTTTATTGACCGGTTTGGCTTTGGGGTGTGTCACTTCTATCAGTTCCACCACCTGGCCAATTTGCTCTTCTGAATAATCAAAGCGCCTGAGGACCTCTCGGGCCAACTCAATACTACTTTGTTCATGCTTTTCATAAGAGAGAATAAACCTGTATCGTGCATCAGAGCAGCCGTTTTAAGCAAGAGCAATTCTTCCTCTGAAACACCTTCGCCTCTGGCAATTATCTCGGCTTGAGTAACCACATCAATGGTGTGTTTCACATTGTGGTAGTAAATGTCCTTGGGCAGCTCCTTTTCCAAACGTTCCATAATGGCCTCTTCCAAATCACTGAACCGGATATGCTGCAAACGGATATGAAAAAGTTCATTGGGCTCTTTGCCCTCGCCATTGACCGATAATTCCGGAATAATTCCTTTCACAAAATACATATCAATCTCCCCCTTATATTTTATCGGCATTTTACCCCGATATTCACACACAAAAAAACTTTTTACCAACAAATAAGTGGTTCCTGTAATATTTATTTCTCCGGGTACCCCCGAAGATTCCATTCTGCTGGCAATATTGACCGTATCACCCCATATGTCGAGTGAGGTTTTATTGCGCCCGACCCGGCCGGCAATAACCGGTCCGGTATGTACCCCGACGCGAAGCTCCCAAAAATCCTGATGCTGTTCAATTTTTCCGGCCCGCAGAGCAAACATATAATCATGAATCTCCATGGCCACAAGCACCATTTTTACGGAATGAATCCGACTTTTATCCGGTATTCCACCGGCTGCCATGTAGGCATCTCCAATGGTTTTAATTTTTTCTATACCGTGCTTTTCCACAATGGAATCAAACCTGAAAAAGAAATGATCCAGTTCATCTATTAAAGAATCTGGATTCAGATGTTCGACAATTTTTGTAAACCCCTGTATGTCGGCAAAAAGCACTGTTACACTTTTATATTTGGTGGATTTTACCTTCTCCCTGCCCCCGGTCATTCCAACCGTTTCAGAATCCAGTCCCGAACGAATGCGTAAGGCCTTCTCTTTAACTTTCATGGCCCGCTCCACCCGGATATTCGTTAACGCTTCCACTTTTTGGAAAAATAGTTTTCTTAAATAAAACAACAACAATAATAACAGCAATAAAAGCAGAGCTCCATAAATTATTCCTTCTGCCATTGCAGCACCAAAACCGATACCACCCAACAAATCACCAAAGTTTTGATCACTCATAAAGACACCTCTGTATATATGTAAAGTCCGTATCAAACTACTATTTAAAAACGGTTCAAAGCTCCCGCTAAGTACACATTCAAAGTTAGAACTATTATGTAACCATAGGTCTTTTTTTTGACCATACCCCTCAGCTCTTTTACCAACAGACCCAAACAGGGCCTGAGGCCCACCTGATCAGAAATTGGAAATAAAAGTTTCCAATGCCACAAATTAATGGATTTTAATTTTTTTTTCATAAAAGAGTGTTACTTTTGACAAAAGTAGTATATTTATTTCCCAAAATAACCTCTGAATTTGTTACAATTATGGAAACCCTAAATCATAGCATTATTGTGCCTTACGATTTCACTGAGGTAACTATGAATGCTGTTGCACATGCGGTCAACTTATCCAAAAATCTGAATGCAGGGATAACCCTACTGCATATCGTCAAAAAAGAATCTGAGCAAAAAGAGATGGAGCAACAGCTGGAGGCTGAAATCCAAAAGATTCACGAGATATACAATGTTAAGCCCATTGGCCTGATACGGGAAGGTTCTATTTTCAAGACCATCAACCAGGTAGCCCATGAAATTGAAGCCACACTCATAGTGATGGGAACACATGGGATGAAAGGCTTACAAAAGGTTACCGGCAGTTGGGCGCTCAAGGTTATTGTTGGTTCAAAAATTCCGTTTTTAGTGGTGCAAGGCCCCCCAAAATCGAACGAAGAGCCCCTCAAGCTGGTTTTTCCGGTCGACTTTAAATCAGAGAACAAAGAAAAGTTGAAGTGGGTGCAATTCATGGCCAAATATTTTCCTTCTAAAACGCTGCTTTACTCAGCCACCACCAAAGAAGGCGTGGTAGAACCCAGAACTAAAGCCAACTTAGTTTTTTGCAAGTCCTTTTTAGAGGAGCGCAAAATTGATTTCGAATTGGTGCTTTCCAAAAATGAAAGTTCTTTTAGTCAGGAAACCATCGAGTTTGCCAAAAACCGGGAAGCAGATATCATTATTATCATGACCACCCGGGACATTGCCTTTCACGACTATGTGCTGGGCGCCCAGGAGCAATACATGATCGCCAATGATGCAAAGATACCGGTGATGGTTATCAACCCCAGAAACGACTTAATGAAATATGGTTATGGCAATTTTGGATAATGCCTCTTTCCTTGCCAGACAAAAAGCCCTCCTGAGACCATCCGGAGGTTTTTTTTTCTTAATTTCGCAAGAAGGTGTATCTGTAATGACCAATGTCCATAAAAATGTTTATAAATGAAGCTCCTATTTGCCACCCATAATCAACATAAACTGGAAGAGATACAACAATTGATAACTCCTTCCGTTGAATTGGTGAGCCTTAATGAATTAAGATTTTCTGAAGAAATTGATGAAACCGGGACCGATCTCACTGAAAATGCGTTGATTAAGGCCCAGACCATATATCGAAAGTTTCAATTAGATACCTTTGCCGATGATACAGGTCTGGAAGTAGATGTCCTAAATGGAGAACCAGGGGTTTATTCCGCCAGATATGCAGGGGAAGAAAAAAACAGTGTGGCCAATATGCAAAAAGTACTGTCCTTAATGCAGGGACAAGCCAATAGAAAAGCCAGATTCAGAACGGTCATAGCGCTTATCTATAAGCAGCAGGAGTTCCTTTTTGAAGGCATTGTGAATGGTGAAATACTGGAGGTACCTATGGGACAAGGTGGTTTTGGATATGATCCCATATTTAAACCTGAAGGCTTTGACCAATCCTTTGCCCAGATGAATGCAGCCACCAAAAACAGCATCAGTCACCGTGGACGAGCGGTGGAGCAACTCATTAATTTTATCCATCAAATATCTTAAAAATGAAGCATCTCATTTTCATCCTTCTGGCCTTACTCCTTCCAAAAATGGCACTATCACAGAGTAGTGAAGAGATGCTCGTTGGCGAATGGAAATCTCATTTTGCCTTTAATCAGACTTTTGAAATCATCGAAACACCGGACCAAATTATTGGAGCCACAAAGCTTGGTTTGGTGATGGTACAAAAAAATGATTTTTCCATTCAAACCTTTACAAAAGTGAATGGGCTTTCGGACTATAACATTTCGGCCCTCAGTTATAACAGCGCCAATTCCAGCGTTCTGATCGGGTATGAAAACGGCAATATCGACATCATCAAAGACCATCACATCATCAATATCAACGACCTCAGAAACAAACAACTGGAAGGCGGCAAAAGGATCAATCATTTCCTAACTCAGGGCGAAGCGACATACGTGGCCACGGATTTTGGCATTATGGTTTTAGATATTGATAAAAGGGAAATTTCATCCACCTTCTACATTGGCGACAATGCCACCAATTTAACCATCCATCAGCTGGCCTTTGACGATGCCTACCTTTATGCTGCCACGGAATCCGGCGTCAGAAGGGTTCTGAAAGATGCGCCCAACATGCACATATATGAAGCCTGGGAGGTCATTTCTACCGACCGGAATAACTACTCCGGCATCCTGCAATTTTCAGAAGGCGTGGTTTTTTCACGGGGAATCAAAGGGGCTTCGAACACCCTGCTTTACTTAAGTAACGATTTAATTCAGACCATTGCTTCGCTCAATGGTTTTCATAAAATGGCGGCCACATCCAACCATCTGATTGTCACTTCAGCACCATCCATTCGAATCTACGACACCGCCTTTTCCCTGACAGAAAGCATCGGAAGTCCCGTCATTGGTGAAGTGGTGCAGACACCTGCCTTCCGGGATGCCATTATGACAAGCGACAATGGTATCTGGGTGGCTGACAACACCCATGGGCTCCTGAATAAAAGAGAAGGCCATGTGTGGGATAAGTATCTACCCCATGGTCCGGTCAGCAACAAGGCGCACCAGCTCAAATTTTCAGGAGAAAATTTATGGCTTGTTCCGGGAGGTTTGGCCGAATACTGGAACAATGCGGGAATCAGTGCCTCCCTTTCCATCCTTTCCCCCCACGGTTGGCAACATTTAACCACGCAAAACAATCCCTTGTTCCAAGGTGCCCGAGACCTGCTTAGCCTGTCCCCGCATCCTGATAATCCCGATCAGCTATTCGTTTCGTCCTGGGGAAATGGCCTGTTTGAAATCAACGCCTCCACCGCTAACCCGACGGTCATAGAAAATTATTTGACCACCGACAATGGCCTGGCCAATATCTTCAACGATGACAGGAAGTTTATCAGAGTAGCCGCCACGGCTTTCGACCAAAACAACACGCTTTGGATGACCAATTCCTCGGTTGAAAACGCCATTGTTGCTTATCTCCCACAGGAAGACAAATGGCAGAGATATTCCTATGGCGCCATTAGTCGTAACATGGGCATGGCGCCCATGATGGCCGCATCAACCGGCGATATGTGGCTCTCCGTTTTCAGAGGTAACGCCAAAGGTCTTTTTGTCTGGAACGACAACAGCACCCCACTCACCCAGAGTGACGACATCTACCGAAGTGCCATCCCGGAAGCAGAAGACACCGATAACAGAAATCAAGGGCAGCTTTTACTCTGGGATGAAGAAGGCATTGAAATAACCAACAGCATCTATGCCATGGCGGAAGATCAAAATGGGCATATCTGGTTGGGCACAGATAAGGGAGTCGTGGTTCAATACCAGCCCTACTCGGTTTTCACCAGAGAAAAACCGGTCTTCTCCAGAATAAAGATTGCCCGTGAGGATGGTACCTCCCTGGCGGATTATCTGCTGGACGGGCAAATCGTGTCGAGCATACTGGTAGATCCGGGTAACCGAAAATGGCTGGGTACACAAGGGGCGGGTGTTTATCTCGTTTCTCCGGACGGATCGAAACAAATAAGCGCCTTTACAACGGATAACAGTCCGCTTCCTTCCAACTATATCAACTCCATCGCCATGGATGAAAAAACGGGAGAAATTTTCATGGCGACCGGAGAAGGGGTCATATCCTATAAGGGCAGCGCCACCAAAGGAAATGACAGTTACGCTGATATGTATGCCTTTCCCAATCCGGTAAGGCCCGACTTTAGTGGCAATATTACCATCACCGGTTTGGTGGCCCAGACAACCGTAAAAATCACCGATGTTGCAGGAAAACTGGTTTTTGAAACCACTTCGGTGGGCGGACAGGCCTTTTGGAATGGAAGAAACCTATGGGGAGAAGCGGTAAAATCAGGCATCTATCTCGTTTTTGTGGCTTCAGAAGACGGTAGCCAATCAGCGGTGACGAAAATCGCTATCATTAGATAACCAACAATTTTCAATTCAAAAAACCGATGAATTATGGCCAGAAAATACCTTACCATCATTGGCATAGTAATACTCTGCGCTATCATTATAGCTTCCTTTTTATACCTGCATAAAAACCAACAATTTGAAGCGGCCAATCCGGCCTTTTCCATTCCCCACCAATCAGCGATAGTACTGGAAGTCCACCAACCCGAAGCATTTAAAGAAGCTCTGTTTTCCAGTCCCGAATACCAACAGGACCTCCTCCTTTTTCAAAATTACCGCCATTTAACCGAGCTCATCCACTTTGTTGATTCATCGAAGCTACTCCATTCTTCCATCGGTCAAAAACTCCTGTCGAGACCCTACCATATTTCATTTCATACAGATACAGCGGATAACCGTCAATGGCTGGTAAGTGCCCCGCTCAAAAGCCGCTCAGAAATCAATGAGGTGCAGAACGCCTTGGAGTCCAACAACGCCCGTTTTCAAGCCCTCAAAAGCAAAAGCGGAACCATTTTCCATTTTAAAAAGCAAGAAAACTGGCCTTTTGACGGTTATCTGGCCCTCAACCAGACCAACATCATTGTAAGCCCATCCCCCTACTTGATTGATCTTTCAATGAACCAGACCCGGAACAAACAATCTCTGGCTTTTGATCCGAACTATCAAAATCTGCAAAGGAGCGCTGTATCCAGCAATGCGGCCTCTCTTCTGATAAACTTCAAAAATCTGGCGGCTTTTAGTCAGGGATTATTTAAGGCGCCCGTGATGGAACATCTGGCGGAGTGGACAGAACTGGATGTGGACGTCAGAAAAGATGCCCTCTATCTGAATGGATTTACCAGAGGCCGTCAGGATTCGCTTTTTGTTAATATCTTCAAGGGAATAGAGCCCCAAAAAACAGAAATATTCAACATTTTACCGGCCTCGGCCAAGTTCATGATGAGCTATTCCTTACAATCGAAAAGCCATTTTAATGAGAATCTGAACACCTACATTCAACAGACCTCCCGACACGAAAACTTTGATCCGCTCAGTAAAAAATTTACCGACAGGCACAAAGTCCCCTTCGATGAACTTTTCTTTTCCTTTATTGAGGGCGAAGGCGCCTTTGTTTATAGCTATTCAGAGGACCAACCAGTCTATGAACCCCTGTTGGTATTCAGCACCACCGGACAAACCCAGGCACTGGAAGTCCTCACCCAAATGATGGCGCGCACCGGACAAAACACCGGTCCGGTTGAATGGTCCAGTTTGGATGACCAAACCCGTTTCCCCGTCTATAGAACGCCTGAAACGTCCATCATCAAAGCCTATTGGGGTGCCCTGTTTCCAGAAGTGCCGGCTACCTACTTTGCCTTTTACAGAAACTACCTGGTTTTTGCCAATTCCATATCCGCTATAAACCAGCTGATGTACGCCAATCTCCTCCATAAAACAATGGGCACTCATCCCTACTTCCATCCCTTTACCGAAAATTTTTCCTACCGGGAGAATTTTTTCATGTTTGCGGAAATGGGCCACATCATGGGCCTGACAGGTGACCATATCAACCGGGAAGCCATTAATCCCACCCGGGAGCAAAACAAGGCCCTGGGCAACTTTTATGGCGTAGGTTTGCAGCTCTCTGCCTCGTCAGATTTAATTTACACCTCCATACATGCCAGTCACGCCCCCCATCGCGACAAAGAACCACGGACCATCTGGCAAAGCAGGCTGGATTCAACCATTACGACCAAGCCGGCCCTTGTTGACAATCATGAAACCGGTGAAAAAGAAATTTTGGTTCAGGACCATAAACACAACCTATACCTGATCAATCACATGGGCCGGATTTTATGGAAAAGGGCATTGGACGGCCCCATTCTGAGTGAAATAACGCAGATTGATTATTATAAAAACAACAAATTACAATACCTCTTTAACACGCCCGATAAAATTTACCTGTTGGACAGAAACGGCAACCATGTGGCCCGGTTCCCGTTGAATTTACCCGACAAAGCCACCAATGGTTTATCGGTATTCGACTACGACAAGGATCTGGAATACCGTATTTTCATAGCGCTCGCAGATAAGCATGTCTACTTATACGATAAAACAGGAAACCGAATTACGGGCTGGTCCGTGCCACAAACAGAAGGTCATGTCACAACGCCCCTTCAACACTTCAACAATCAGGGAAGAGACTATCTCGTTTTTAGCGACGAATACAAAAATTACATACTCAATCGCCGGGGAGATCCCAGGGTTAGCCCTTCCATTCATTTCTTCCGAAACCCCAACTCGCCCTTTTATTTACAAGGGAGAAACTCGGATCAACCGGCCCTGGTGACCACTACCACTACCGGCGAACTGGTACATATCGCTTTGCCCTCAGGCAAAACGACCTTAACACAGCTATTCGATGGTCCGTCCAACCATCATTTCACCCTGATCAACGGATCATCCCCCCAACCTGAATATCTTTATGTCACGAAAGATCAACTCCTCCTCTTTAACCACAACGGCCAGGAGAAGGTTAACATCTCCTTTGAAAAGCCCATTCATGCCATGGCAGACATCTATCAGTTTTCGTCATCGGATATCAAAATTGGCGTAGTTGAACAGTCCGGTGGAAAAATTCACCTCATCAACAAAGATGGAAGCCATTACAATGGATTTCCGTTAAAAGGTCTGAGTCGCTTCAGTATCGGGTTTTTAAAGACTTCGGCCTATCGCTTTAATCTGATTACGGGAGGCGAACATAACTACCTGTATAATTATCGGGTAGAATAATCCGTCAACCATTGCCAGGATGCTTTGTTACACTTAGAAGCTGAACGAGGCACAAAAAAAACCAAAGAATAGCCGGTCAAACAAGATCCCGTATATGGGGAAATACAAAATAGCTTATCAGAACTGAAAAAATAAAATCATGAAAAAAATTAATTTTGGAATACTGGGCGTATCCAACCATTTTATTAAACGAATCGTATTACCACTTCAAAACTGCAGCAACTGCCAGCCCTATGCCATAGCTTCGCGCGAGAATCATAAAGCCGAAAAGGCGGCTGCCGATTATGACATTCCGGTGGTATCGGAAAGTTACGAAGCGCTCATCAATGACCCGGAAATTGACGCCGTTTATATCCCGCTCCCCAACCACATGCATGCCGATTGGGCCATCAAAGCCATCAAAGCCGGCAAACCTGTTTTGTGCGAAAAGCCTCTGGCGCTGAACACCAAACAAACCAAAATGATCCTGGAAACATCCAAGGCTAATCAAGTCCCGGTAATGGAAGCCTTTATGTACCAGTTTCATCCCCTGTGGCAACATGTCAGAAACATCATCAAAACCAAGCAAATTGGTGAAGTATCCTACATCCAGACGGCCTTTTCCTACAACAATGCCTCGCCCAATAACATTCGAAACATCAGCGAATACGGTGGCGGCGGTTTAATGGATATTGGTTGTTATGCGATTTCTGTGCCGCGTTTTTTAACGCAGCTTGAGCCCAAAAGGGTTGTTTCCCTGATGGAGATTGACGATCAGTTTCAAACGGACGTTCATGCCTCCGCCTTGATGGACTTTGGTTCTGCCCGTGCTTCCTTTCAGATCTCTACACGCTCTGAACCCTTTCAGAAGGTGGACATCATTGGAACGGCAGGGTCCATATCCATTCCCATCCCCTTCAACACCTATGTGGACACCCCTTCCACCATTACCATTCAAACAGGGCAGGGAAGTCGCGAAGTATCCTTCCCGGTGGCCGACCCCTATGGTTTGATGTTTGAGGCCTTTTCCAACGCCTTAATCCACGACTTTCCCATGCCGGTGCATGGCCATGATGCCCTCAACAATATGGTGGTCATTGACGCCATTCGCAAGTCGGCCAAATCGAAAAAGTGGGTGGACATCAAATAACACATCGACCATTCTAATTAAACGGTCAAAGAAAACCTGCCGTTGCTGTAAATTGTGCTGACATAGCTAAGTTTATGTGATACCTTTGATCAATAAGGTTGTCATCTATGCATATAAAGCTATTGGCCATATTATTTATTGGGATTTTATCGTCTTGCCACAATTCGGACTCACTCACCATTTGTTCCTTTTATACCGGTAACGACTATGATAGCCAAAGCGCCCAATTATGGGATGAAAGATTGCTGAGCATCGAGTCTTTGGTGAAAACCGAAAACTTTGATATAATTGGCATGCAGGAGGTGAATTTTGACCGTTTTTTTTCACTCACAGGGATTTTGACGGACTACGACAGTGTTCTGGGCGATGGTGAAGACCGGACCGACATTGAGGAATTGGCCCCCATTTTTTTTAAGTCGGACCAATTTATCCTTCTGTCGAAATCCCAGTATTGGCTTTCAGAAACGCCGGATATTCCGGGAAGCAAAAGTTGGGGGGCCATTTATCCTAGAATCGTCACCTGGGCAAAGCTTCAAAACAAAACCTCAGGTCACATTTTCTTTGTATTTAACACCCATTTTTGCCACCTGAACGAAGACGCCCAAATAAAAAGTTCCACCCTCTTTCTTCAGAAAATGAACGAAATTGCCGGCGATGCCCCCGTCGTGGTAACGGGAAATTTCAATGCAAGTGCCGAAACGCCCGTCGAAACCCTTTTGACCTTAAACTGGGATCGGTTTCATTCGCTTCGAAACACGGCCCAACTCGCCAAAAAATCCAAAAAACCAGACCACAAAATGGGTTCGACCAATGGCTACACGCCCACCCGTCATACCGATCATATTTTTGTGAACAGCTACTTCAACGTACATTCCTTCAACTACATGCAGTCAAAGGAGATAGAAAGTCTATATACCGGCCACCGACCCGTATTTGTGGAGCTGAAATTTCTGTTTGAACGCATGTCCAGAAACGGAACGCTGCATCCTGCTCCATGGGAGGCCGCTAGTGAGAATCAGTAATCCATTACCATCTCATAGCCCGAATGTCTTCTGATATTCAGCACCCTGTTACCGTCCAGCAACAGGTATTGTCCTTTAATTCCTTCCAATACCCCTTCGATGTCCAGGATCTTATCAAACGAGACCGTTTGCGCCGCATCAGGATAGTGGATCACCGGATAATTAAACGTATAAACACGCTTATCTTCAGACTCAAAACGAAGCATCCCCGGCGTTAAATACCCTAAAGCGTTTTGACGAAATTCAGCCAAATCAATGGTCTCATTAACCTGATTCATCACCATTTTTTTCCACACCGTTTTGTCCGAAAAGTGCTGACTCAAATGCTGTTCTACCAGTCCCGCAATATGCCGGTTAGGGGTTTCACATAACTTTACCGCGGCAGAAGCGCCCTGGTCCACCCACCGGTTGGTATTTGTGATTGACGGGTTACCCCCACCTTCACTTCACCTGTATTGGCCAGATATACAAAATGAGGTTTCAGACAATGCGCCTGCGCATAAGCCATGTCCCGGGCAATGCCCAAATGCGCCTTACATAAAGCCGGTCGCAAAACACAGTCTTCCGCCTCAGGAGCCGTTTGCATACAATTAAAACAAAAGCCCTGGGCAAAAGATTTGCGCGTGACCTTTCCGCAAGAGATACAATGAATGGTCCCGGTAAAAGAAAACTTCACCCGTTTCCCCAGACAATCATTCATGTTGATTTCTGCTTGCCCCAGTGAAAGTCGGTAGACCACCTGCCGGTCGTTGTCCACTGAACTCTTCATTTTAATCAAGTTACCCTTTGCCTGCATCTCCTTCTTTTTTAGCATCCACTATTTTAAAGAGCTTGTCATTGCGCCGGACCTTCACACCTACTGCCATTGAAAAGCGCTGTCCCTTTTTCACCACCTCCACCGGTTCGAGATCAAAACGCAGCTCAGCCACCTTTAGCTCCACCACGCCTGTGGTGGGTCCCGTAATGATAACATCATCTCCCACCTTTAGATCATGGGTCTCGATAATAAACTCAGCGACACCGATTTTTGGAAAATAGTTGCTTCCCTTGCCAATGTATAACTTCTTTTTGGTGGCCAGCGATCCGTAATTGGCACTCCACTCACCCAAGCGTTGCCCCAGGTAATAACCGTTCCAAAAACCCCGGTTAAAAACAGAAGAAAGAGACGCATCCCACCGATCGATGGCAGCCTGGTTGTAAGTGCCGTCCACATAGGCCTGCAAGGCCTCATTGTAGGTACGGCAGACCATTTTGACATACTCGGGTCCTCTGGCCCGGCCCTCAATTTTAAAGACACGGACACCGGCATCGATCATTTTATTCAGAAAATGAATGGTCTTTAAATCCTTGGGCGACATGATGTACTGATTGTCAATGGCCAGCTCGTCCCCCGACTCCTGCTCCGTTACCGTATAGGCTCTGCGACAGGGCTGAAGGCAGGCGCCCCGGTTGGCCGAAGCATTCATTTGGTGGAGACTCAGATAACATTTTCCGGAAACGGCCATGCACAAAGCCCCATGGGCAAACATTTCAATTTGGACCAGCTTACCTGCCGGCCCGCGCACATCTTCCCGAATAATGCTTCATAGATGGCCTTCACCTGATCCATGTTCAGCTCCCGCGCCAAAACCACCACATCGGCAAACCGACTGTAAAACTTAAGCGCCTCAATATTGGAAATGTTCGATTGCGTTGAAATGTGCACCTCCATCCCCTTACTCCGGGCATATTGGATGGCGGCCAAATCGCTGGCAATGATGGCTGAAATACGACTTTCCACAGCCACATCCACCAGACGACGCATCTCGGTCAAATCCTCATCATAAAGGGTTATATTCAAGGTCAGATAAGACCGCAGTCCGTGCATCTGACAGATCTTGGCGATTAATTTCAAATCATCGGTAGAAAAGTTACTGGACGACCTGGACCGCATGTTTAATCGACCGGCCCCAAAATAGACCGAATCAGCCCCTCCCTGAATGGCCGCCATTAAGGATTCAAAAGAACCCGCTGGCGCCATCAACTCAAAATCTTTCCTGGTCATTTCCTTCATAAAACTAACGCTTTAAATGGTCCGCTGAAACCCTCTGAAGCATGGCTTTTCCCCTCAGGCTATCCAAGGGAGAAATAGTTCCGTCGCTCATCACATACTTTTTTGCCGAATTGTCATAAACCTGATACGACCCGGGTGTAATATATCCAAAGGCATCCGGATAAGTGAAAAAGGCATACTCCCCGGTACCCGGCGACAATAAATTCTTGCTGAATTCAAACATCTCTGAATTAATCGACAGCTGGTTCAATAGGGTGGACACCAAGTCCTTCTGACTTCCCAAATGAGTGACTATCGAATCCTGAACAGCCAAAGCACCGCCCGTCCACACCATGGGAATATGGTAGCGCTCCCGCATCTGCGAAGTGGCCTTTTTTGGTCCGGGAGTCCCATGATCGGCAATAAGCACGAACAAGGTATTGTCCCACAAACCTTGCTCCTTCACGTCTTTAAAGAAATCCCCCAGACATTGATCGGTATAATAGATCGAATTGAGATAGGGATCATCATGAACCCGCTCCATGGGGACATCAAAAGGTTCGTGACTGCTCAGCGTGAAGTAATACTTGAAAAAAGGATGTTCGTTGTTATGGCTGACAGCCATTTCCTCCAGCAAACGGTCGAAGGTATATTCATCATGAACGCCCCATTTCTTCCCCCGGGTTGAAAGGGGGAAATCATCGATGGTGACCACCTTGTCGAAACCAGACAAAGTCACAAAAGAATTCATGCCTTTAAAACCAATGTCTCCACCATATATATAAGTCAGGTGACGGTAGCCCGCTTCCTTTAATACTTGAGGCATGAAGTGGAGCGACTGCGACTTGTTGGGATATTGTATGATGGAATAGCCCGGCAAGACCTGGTAGCCGGCCAAAGTGGACACGAGCCCTTTATCCGAACGGTCACTGGCCGCGTAAATATTAGAAAACAAAAGGCCCTCCCGGGCCAGGGCATCCAGGTTAGGTGTCACCTTTTCGCCTCCCAGAGCCCCGACCACCTGGGCCGAAAAACTCTCCAATAAAATGACCACCACATTGGGGCGGTCGTTTTTCAGCACGTGAAGGGTAGAATCATTAGAGGACGACTGCATTTCCCGGTAAATGGCCTCAGCCTTTTCCTCCTCCATAAACCGATAATGGTGCATCCGGGCGTCCATGCGCTTAAAACTATAAAACAAATTCCACAGCGGATTGATGGCGGCATGGTTGGCATAATTATGGGCTGAAAAATACCCCACCCCGGTATTGATAGGGGCCACTCCAAAACTACCCCGGATCGGAATGATCATGAGTGCACCCACAAATAAAACCAGGAGAGCGGCCAATCCGGCGGATAGCCATGATAGTTTTTTCGAAGGCTGTAGCGGACGCATCCACCATTTGTTGATCGCTATGGCTCCCCATGAAAACCCCATCCAAAAAATCAGAAACAAAAGACTTTCGTACCACTGAACGGAAGCCAAAATAATCCAGGGAGTTTTCAAAAAACTAAAGCCTTCCGCATCCAGTAACCTTCCCCAATACGCGTAAAGATTAATATTTCCTAAAAGCAAAGTGGTAAAAGCAAGGATAAAAAACACCTGAATGCCCTGCAAAATCCGGTACGAAAATTGCCGCCCGATACCCACCATAAAAGCCTGCGTAACGCTCAACAACAACAACAAATAGCCCGTCATCGACAAATCCAGCCGAATGCCCACCAAAAAGGACTTGGCCATTACACCGAGGGGTGCTTCAGCCGCATACGCCCAATTAAACAGGATAAAAACCAAACGGTAAAAGGCAAAAAACAACAGCCAAAACAAGGCCGTTTTAAGAAGATATCTGAGAAAATTAACCATATAATAACTTTGGGGCAAAATTAAGAAAACTTATTTTGGTATTAGAGCACCTTAAGAAATTTATAAACCCCAACCGTTTTAATTTGAAGACGACAGCCCAGAAGACCAGCTTATGAAGAATTTAATATCTTTGCCAAAAAAACTAACAGATATGCCCAAGAAAGCCACTGTAATCATTTCGTTCTATAACAACCTTAAGGCTTTAAAATTAATTCTTTCTGCACTTAATCAACAAACCATAGCAGATTTTGAAGTCATCATTGCAGATGACGGTTCCAGAACAGAAGTAGTAGAAGAACTGTCTTCGCTGCTCAAAAAATACAACTATCCCATTAAACACGAATGGCATACGGATAAAGGGTTCAGAAAAAACCGAATATTAAACAAGGCCATTCTGGCTGCGGAATCGGAATACCTGATATTTATAGATGGCGATTGTATTCCTCACCCATCGTTTGTGGAAGACCATTTGTTTTTCAGTCAACCAAACAGAATTGTCGCAGGAAGACGGGTTTTGATGTCTGAAAGAATGTCCAACAAAGTGAATGAAACATTCATTGAACACCGTAAATTGTCCTCCTTTAAATTTTACTGGGGCCTGATTATTGATAGTCTAATAAAAAAATCAAGACATGTTGAAAGCGCCATTTACATACCCATCACCGCCATAAACAAACGTTTCGGTAATTATAAGCGAGGCGTTAAAGGGTGTAATTTCTCCGTACACAAGCATGGCCTTTTAAACATCAATGGATTTGACATGCGTTATGAATTACCCTGCGTTGGAGAAGATACCGATATTGAATACCGCTTAAAACTTTTGGGATATGAAGTCTTTTTGCCAAAGTTCAGATTGGTACAATATCATTTGTTTCATAAGCCATTAAGCAGAATAAGGCTGAAAGAAAACAACAATATATTCTCAGAAACCATTAAAAATAGAACCATCAAGGCGCCTCTTGGAATTGGACAAATCCCAAAGAAAGACTTTCCAAGCCATGATGAAACAAAGAACAAATCCAATTTTTGACATGAAAATCCTTTTTATTGCCAGCAGAAAATACGATTACCTTCAGGATGCCATCTTCTCAGGACTGGTAAAACAACTCGGCTGGAAAAATGTACATACCTTTTCCTTTTATAAAAACTTCTTTTTACCCGTTAAGAAATACCCCCGTAACATCGGTTATTCAAATCAGGCCCTGCTAAGCAAAAAGCTTTTTTTTAACAAAATAAGTCAGTACGACGTTATCATTCTGGCCGCTTGTAAGCCGGATGCTTTTAAAGACTACCTCTCTGTTTTGCCCCTCATATCCATTCATACAAAAACGGTATTTATTGATGGGGGCGATGCATCGCTCATTGGAGGAGATCTGAGCAGACTTGGACAGTCAAATTTATGGAACCAGGTCAACCAAAGGCCTTTCGACTACGTTTTTAAACGAGAGTATTTAAAAAATGAAGATTACCCCGAAAATGTTTTCCCTTGTCCTTTTGCCTTCAACTACAACGTCATTAAAGACATTAGAAAGTCAGCGTTTATTTATGATGTGACCTTTTGGGCCGTAGAATCTCATCCCGTCCGAACCAAAGCCTTGAACCTCCTATCTGACAAATTCGACTGTCAGGCCAATGGTACCACATCCAACCAAAGCTTCTATAAATATAAAAGAAAGGGTAACCGGTATCTTGAAGAACTGCAAAAAGCCAAAATCACACTCAATTTCAGAGGGGGTGGATGGGATACTTTAAGGTATTGGGAAGTCCCGGCTTTAGGCCGATTCATGGTATCTCAGGAACCAGGTATTGTCATCCCGAACAATTATGAACATGAAAAGCAGGCTGTTTTTGTTCCCAAGGATCTTTCGAATCTCATCGAGGTTTGCGATTATTACCTTAAAAACGAAAAGAAAAGGGAAGAAATAGCCAAAAGAGCTGAAATACACACCAAAGAATTTCATACCGACATCGCCAGATCAAAATACCTGCTGAAAATACTTAACCAAAAAATCATTCCGTCGCATTATTCCATGACCAATTCGGCCTAGCCTTAAACGAAAGGCCATTGTAGATTAGGGCCTGAGGACTAATAGATTGTAGCGATCAAAAATACGTTGGGTTACCATCTCTACAGTAAAATTTTCTTTGGCGAACAAAAAAGCATTCTGCGCCATTCTTTCAGCCGCTTCTTCATTTCTCAAAAGTTCCGCCACCTTTGAAGCAAAACAGGCAGCATCGCCAATATCGCATAAAAATCCTGTTTTCCCATCCTCAATAAGTTCTTCAGCCCCTCCGTTTTTAGCACTAACAACCGGTCTTTGGTGGACAAAGAAATCCAATATGGTTGAACCCAGTCCCTCTGATTTTGAAGTAAACAGAAGGAGGTCCAGCTGATTAATTATCTGATTCACATGGTTAAGAAACCCGGTAAAAGTCACCTTGTCACTTATGCCAAGTCGGGAAGAATACGCCAATAAATCGTTGTACAATGAACCATTCCCTATAATCACAAAATGAACCTTCTCCAATTTATCCAAAACCAATTTGGCAGAATCAAGAAAAGTGAAATGATCCTTTTCAAAAGATAGGGCAGCCACGTATGCTACGATTTTATTTTCCGACGGGATATTATATTTTTCTCTAAAGTTAAAACCCTCGCCCTTCTCAATATGGAAAGGCACCCCGGAAGGAATAACCGTGGTCCGGCTATCCGGAACAGATTTTTTAACCACCTGCTCAACGGCCTTCGAAATACAAATTATTTCATCAGCGTACCGGGAGGAGTACTTCAGTAAAGTGATTCGCTTCTGTTTAATTGGAAAAATAACCCGTCGATGAACAACCGTTTTTATGGAACTTCTGAAAATGAACCGGGCCAGGAAGGCAACGGTATGACCACGAGATTCATGACAATGAACAATGGCATACTTCTTCTTTAAATGCCATAGGGCAATCAGAAAAGGGACGAATAGAAACAGTCCGATATTAGAAAAACTTTTAAACGCCAGATCATTTTCTTCACAATAAGACTGTAAAGCACTGTTTTTCATACATATCAACAACTGGCCCACCCCTTTACCTTTTAAATTCTCCATAAGTAAAGCCACCTGACGTTCGCCTCCTCGCCAGGTATTTGCCATATTAATGTGAAGAATGCCAAATTCAAGCATGGTGGCGCTGGTTAATAAAGGTTCTTATTGAGTTCAGAATATATCTTTTCAAAGCTGTCAGCGATGTAACGGGGATTAAACCTTTCAACATACTGTTTTCCCTGGACTATCATATCCTGTTTTAGTTGTTCGTCTTCCAGAATATTGACAATCGCCTCTTTTAGCTCGATTTCATTGGAGGGATCTACATAGACAGAAGCAGGCCCCCCGGCCTCTTTAAAACATCCGCCTTTCGAAGTAATGACGGGTATTCCTGAATAAAGTGCTTCTATGATAGGAATCCCAAAACCCTCAAAAAGAGAAGGGTAAACAAACATTTGCGCTGATTGATAAAGGGCAGCCAATTCCTTGCTCGAAACCCCAGTCAAAAAAGTGACCTTATTCTCCAGCCCGTGGCTCTGTATATAAGCCTTAACATCGTTATAATAAGCCGTCTTAGCCCCGACAACAACGAGGTGAATATTGACCTCTTTGATGGCCTTAACAGCCAGCATGACATTTTTTCGTTGCTCTATTGTTCCCACATTTAAAATATACGCTTCCGGCAACCGAAAACGCTCAAGCAATTTTTTCCGCTCCTGGATGGAAAAAGACGTTCTGAAAACATCCTGACATCCCTGATAGACCACCCTTATTTTTCAGCATCAATGCCGAAAAAATCAATGATATCCTGTTTGGTTTGTTCGCTGACCGCTACGACCATATCTGCATTGTTAACAGCATATTGGGCTTTATACTTATGAATTTTATAATCAATAAATGAATAGAATTTGGGAAAGCGCAAAAAGATCAGATCATGAATGGTTACAACAACGGGGATGCCCGTTTTTCGAATTCCAAGAGGAATTTCACCTGTTAATCCATGAAAGATATCAACCTGATCATGCAGTAGATCTTTACAAACATTTTTTTGACGCCACAAATTATAAAAGAAAGTATCCCGTTTATTTTTAGGCCTCTTCTCGGTCACATTGTCGAAAGAATTCAAAAACAAGTTGTTTTTAGATTCCTTCGGATTGTACAGCAGATATTTATTATCAGGATAGTGTTGACTCATTATTCGAACAAGATCTCTACTGTAGTTGCCCAACCCGGTCCGGTTGTGTATATCCTTTTAGCATCAAATCCTATTTTCATACTCATTCAAATTTTAAATTGTGCCAACCTCCCAGTTGATGGTCACAAGTTTATGCATATGGATATTCGTCATCTAGCAACTTTGCATCGTTCTTTTAAAATAATGCTGAATTGTAAATAAAGCAATTATTTCCTCCTGCTTTTTATCTAAAAACGGTGTTACATGCCTGTGCGCATTCTCAATGATTTTCAAAGCCTGATCCGTATTCTCCATATAATAATTCAGCTTTTCCTCCAAATCAGAAAAGTCATCCGCGATGGCCACATAATGGTAATCCGGTATTAAGGCTCCTTCCATAAACCAGGTTTCAAATTTGGGAATTGGCATAACTGCCAGAGAGTTGGATGACATAACCCACTTCAGATTTGTGGCCACATCATTACCTTCCAAACACAAAATAAATTTGCATTTAAGATGTTGACGAATAGAAGCTTTTGAAACGAGCCATTGCGGATTTCTTCCATCATCATTTATCTTACCAATATCACACAGTGGATGATTAAAATACTTTTCTAAAAACAATTCCCTGTGTGGCTGCAATTTAAAAACCTTGGCCCTGCCAAATAGCCTATTCTCCTTTTCCTCAAAGGGTATTCGATCCTTTACGAAATTAAAATGCCTTACTTCATTCAATTTAAGTAAAACCGAATTTCGGTTATCATTACCAACGGGCCGGCTCTTCACAAAAGCAGGTTCCGAGGGAACTTCTGTGATATCACCAAAGCGATATTGAAACCGACAATTTTCGGGAAAGTACCGCAGATACTTAATAAGATCAAAAAAATAAGTTTTCAATTGATGTCTGTATCTAAAGTCCCCTATACGTGTGGATTCATCCAAATTTAATTCAGCACCGGGCAGAAGTTTATTATAATAATTGACCCGTTTAAGCAGGTTCTCCTGATCACCCTCCTGTACCTGACTAAGAATACGTCGGTATTCTCCTTGAAAAACCCCGCGAGGTGCCAAAAGGCGCAGATAATTCCTGAAGTAGTAACCAAACTTATTCTTACCCATCGTTTTAAATTCTTTAATAACTAAAAGTCAGTCTGCCATCCAAAAAATAATCATTATACCATATCATAAATTGATTTAAGCCTTCTTGAAGATCTACCCCGGGATTATATCCAAAATCCCTCTGGGCAGCTGAAATGTCGGCACAGGTGAAAATCACGTCCCCCGCCTGCATGGGCAAATAGTCGATTTGGGCTTTTTGTCCGATGGCCGCCTCCAGCGCCTGAATGAAATCCATTATTTTGACCGGATGGTTGTTGCCCAGGTTATAAATCCTATAGCTGGGAAGGAGATCCAGACGGTCGATGAGCTGGTGAACACCGGCCACAATATCATCAATATAGGTGAAATCACGGACCATTTCTCCCTTGTTGAAAACCGGAATGGTTTCCCCTTTGAGAATTTTCTTGGTAAAGGAAAAGTAGGCCATGTCGGGTCTGCCCCAGGGGCCATAGACGGAAAAGAAACGCAAACCGATGGTCTGCATGCCAAATTGCTTGGCATAAGAGTAGGCCATCAGTTCATTGGCCTTTTTGGTGGCGGCATAAAGGGATTCCGGCTCATCGGTCGGGCCATTCTCGGAAAAGGGTCCATCGGAGCGATTGCCATAAACCGAGCTTGAAGAGGCAAACAGAAATTTGGAAATGCCGTGTTGCCGACAGGCTTCAATGACATTAACAAAACCAATCAGGTTGCTTTCTGCGTATTTATGCGGGGCATCCAGACTGTAACGCACGCCTGCCTGAGCGGCCAGATGAATGACCATGTCAAATTTATTGGCGGCAAACAATCCTTCCAGATCGGTTCGCTGGCAAATGTTGACAGCCGAAAAACCAAAATTGGGCGAACGCCTCAACAGTTCGATGCGATCGTGTTTGATTTGCGTTGAATAATAGCCATTCATGGAATCGATACCAAAGACTTCATAGCCGTTTTCCATTAACGACCTGGAAAGGTGGTATCCGATAAAACCGGCTACACCGGTAATTAAAATCTTCTTATACTTTTGTTCAGGTTCCAAACTATCCTTCAATTTTAGATTTTAAAAAAACTTCCACCTCATCCAACATTTTCTCTTCTGAAAAATCTTCCCTCATTCGTTTTAAGGCATTGACAGACAATTGATGAGCCAAATCCGGCTGACTGGTCACCTGCTGCAGGCCTTCATATAAAGCGGCCGCATCTCCTGGTCGGATCAATAGGCCATCTACCTCATTTCGTATTAATTCATTGTTGCCGTTGACGGCCGTTACGACACAGCATTTACCCAGTCCCATGGCCTCCATCACCGAGTTGGGCATCCCTTCATAAAAGGAAGGAAGCACAAATAAATCGGCGCCCTTCACGTAGGGGACCACATCCTCAATGAAACCCAGAAAGCGGACCTGCTCCGTCAGCCCAGCGACTTCCACCCGGCTTTTCAGTTTCTTTTCCAGCTTGCCTTTTCCGGCAATAAAAAACACCCAGTTTTTATTCGCATCTCTGGCCATACCAGCTGTCTCAATGAGCACTTCATAGCCTTTTTGCCGGGCCAGTCGACCGGTACTGACAATTACAACAGCATCCTCTGTAAGGTCGAATTGCTTTCGAAAATCAAAGGCCTTAAACTGATCCGGCGGTGTATAGCCATTAAAAATCACCTTCACAAAATCGGGGGAAAACCATGCATAACTGTCGTACTCTTTTTTAATCGAGCCCGAATTGGTAATGACCCCATGGATCATTTTGGTAAAGATGAATTTGTATTTCCATTTCTTACGAATGAGTTGCAATCCATGTCGCGCAATGACCGATACCTCGCCTGCCAACCAAGCGGCCACAGCCGCAATTTTGGTGTCTTTATTCTGTCCGCAAACCACGATCTCCGTCTGATTTTGCTTCAGAAATCTCAACAACCTGAAGAATCCGGGCACATCAAAATCGGTTTTAAAGGAAATGGGAGCAACCGCTAAATCTTTGGCTTTGGCATTGCGACAGATCAACGAATGGGGGGCACAGCCAATCACGACATCGTGGCCTCTGGCTTTAAGTCCCGAGGCCGTCATGAGCATCCACTTTTCGCCACCTCCCCATTTTTTTGACCCAATTGAATTAAGAAAAAGTATCCGCATCTGCCATTAATTACCGACCATTATTCGGCCTTTTAAAAATTTGCTTCCCCTTACTATGCCTGGATGATACGGGAAATTTTTTGAATAACCATTTCAGGCGAAATCCGCTGCATGCAGGCAAAATCGCCCCGGTGACAAGGTTTGTTGCCAAAAACCGAACAGGGACGACAGGCCAATTCTGTCTGAACAGCTGAATCGGGATCCTGGCCCCAGCCATAAAATCCGGCATAGGGGTGCGTGGCACCCCAAATGCTGACCACAGGGGTTTCCACCAGACTGGCCAGATGCATATTGGCCGAATCCATGGAAACCATGACATCCAACTGCCCCATCAAACGCAATTCATCGTCCATGCCGTATTGACCAGCCAAATTGTGAATCTGACTTCTGCCAAGGGCCCACTTGGCCAACTGCTCCTGCTCAGCTCCCCGACCGCCAAACAGAAATATCCGGAAGCCTCTTTTTTCCATCTCTTCCACCAAAACACGGGCCTTTTCTTCCGGCCACATTTTCCAGGGATGTTTGGCAAAGGGGGCAAAACCCACCTTAACACTTTCTCCCTTCATGCATTCAAAGGTCTTTGTCTCCTTAGCCAGGCCATATAACTGCCGTCCGGGGAAAGGTCCCAAATGAAAGTCTAATCCGGCCTCTAGAAAAACCTGACGGTAATTATCGAAGGAAGTTGCGAGCGGCCTAAAAATTTTATGGGTTTTCCGGGTAAGGGCTTTTTTAGGGGCCCGGCCTTTATCGATGGAAAAAGAGGAAACGCCGGCCAACCGAAACAGCGTTTTAAGCACTTGCGTTCTTAAAACACCATGCAAATCGACCATAAAATCAAACGGTCCCTCCTTCCTCAAATCGAGGAACAACCGAACCAATCCGCCAAAACCTTTATAACGACCATTAAAATCAACGCCAATAAAACGGACATTGCTTAAGGGTTCAAAGAGCTTTCCAACAAAAGGTCGGGAAACAAAGACCATTTCATAGTCCGGATACTGCTTTGTGAAAGACCACAAAACAGGAATGGTCATGGCCACATCCCCCAGAGCACTGAACCTAAAAACCAGTATACGCTTTACTCTGCTCACTTTCCGGTTTTATATAAAACGGGGTTTAAAGCAGGATCATTGTACATTTTCATCTGCTTATACAGCTTCATATACTTGCGACCTGCTTCAATGTCGGCCAACAATTCATCAATGGCACCACTCAAATCCACCCTTTGCGTCAGTAAAACGTCCAGTTTTTTCTGACAGGTGGCTTTGTGCTCCGGTGAAGCATTGCTGCGCAGGGTTTCCTGCTTCATGTGATAAATTTTCAGTGCCAGGATGGATAGGCGATCCACGGCCCATGCAGGCGTCTCGGTATTTAATCCGGCCTCCTTTTGGGGTACAACCCCTTGGTATTTCTCCATGAAATAGCCATCGATAAACTCAACCAGATCGGTTCTTTCCTGATTGGAATGATCAATCCGACGCTTGATTTTAAGCGCTTCCACCGGGTCGATTTCAGGATTACGAATGATATCTTCGAGGTGCCACTGAACGGCATCTATCCAGTTTTTGGAGAACAATAAAAATTCAATGGATCCTTCCTTATAGGGATTCACAGGTGTAGCATCAACATTATCAAATTCATGATAGTGCTCCGTGGTGGCATCAAAAATGGTGTTGCAAAGTTGACTAAAACTCATAGCATCTGTATTTAAAAGTTATAAGGCAAACAAAGGTATCAAATTTTACGAAACAAATATGCCCTTGCAACTGCGGTTGCAGTAGCAAGGACATTAAAAAGGTCAAAAACATATCTCTTAGTCGTCCCAAAACATATGGCAGCTCATCGCTAAACTACAAATCTTCAGGCTTTACGGAAACCTGAGGCGGATGTTCCATGAGTACCGTCATGTGGTTGTCCTTACATTCAACAACACCCTTACGGCAAGGGAAAAACCGTTCAACACCATCTTTACTAATAATACGAATGTTTCCCTCAATTAAGGTAGATATGATGGGGGCATGATCACGAAGAATGGTAAAACGTCCCGTAGTACCCGGTACTTCCACCATCCGACTGGACCTTCAAATAGAATTTCCTCGGGGGTCACCACTTCAAGATACAGGTCCATCATTTTCTACGTGCCTCCTTTAAAAGTTTCTCCCCTTTTTCGATGGCTTCTTCAATGGTCCCCACCAAATTAAAGGCCGATTCCGGATATTTGTCCATCTCACCCTTGAGTATCATATTAAAACCCTTAATGGTGTCCTCAATGGAAACCCGGGCTCCCTGCAATCCGGTAAACTGTTCGGCCACAAAAAACGGTTGGGATAAAAAGCGCTGAACCCTGCGGGCCCTGTGCACCACCACTTTATCCTCCTCCGACAGTTCTTCCATACCCAGAATGGCAATAATATCCTGCAATTCTTTATAGCGCTGAAGGATTTCTTTCACATTTTGCGCCGTTCTGTAATGCTCTTCCCCCACAATCTCAGGGGTTAGTATCCGGGAGGTTGAGTCCAGGGGATCCACTGCCGGATAAATACCCAGTTCGGATATTTTTCTGCTCAAAACGGTGGTGGCATCCAAATGGGTAAAAGTCGTTGCCGGTGCCGGGTCGGTCAGGTCATCCGCCGGCACATATACGGCCTGAACGGAAGTAATGGACCCGTTTTTTGTGGAGGTGATCCGCTCCTGCAGGGCACCCATCTCTGAAGACAGGGTGGGCTGATAGCCCACCGCAGAGGGCATGCGACCCAGTAAAGCCGATACTTCAGATCCCGCCTGTGTAAAGCGGAAAATATTGTCAATAAAAAGCAGAATGTCTCTTCCCGCGTCACCACCGTCACCATCCCGGAATCCTTCGGCAATGGTTAAGGCCGACAGGGCCACGCGTAATCTGGCGCCCGGAGGTTCATTCATCTGCCCAAAGACCATGCTCACCTGACTTTCCTTGAGGGCATCGGGATCTACTTTGCTCAAATCCCAATGGCCGGCTTCCATGCTCTTTTTAAATTCTTCCCCATAATCCACAATACCGGATTCTATCATCTCCCTCAGCAAGTCATTCCCCTCACGGGTACGTTCTCCTACTCCGCCAAAAACAGACAGACCGGCGTATCCTTTGGCAATGTTGTTAATTAATTCCTGTATCAACACGGTTTTTCCCACGCCGGCACCCCCAAACAAGCCAATTTTGCCGCCTTTGGAATAGGGTTCAATCAAATCGATGACCTTGATTCCAGTGAACAGGATTTCGGTTTCTGTAGAAAGGTCTTCGTAATCCGGCGCTTCCTTGTGAATGGGGGCACGTCGCTCCGTTTTAACTTCTCCGAGCCCGTCAATGGCTCTTCCAACCACATTTAACAAGCGGCCCTTAACCGGTTCACCCAATGGCATGGAAATGGGCATCCCGCGTGAAACAACGGTCATTCCTCTTTGCAGGCCATCGGTTGAATCCATGGCTATACAGCGAATGGTATGTTCTCCAATGTGTTGCTGACACTCAATGACAACTTTGTTGTTGTCGGAAGCCAAAATCTCAAGGGCATCGTCTATATTGGGTAGTTCAGGAAATTGTATATCAAATTCGACATCGACTACCGGACCTATTACCTGGATGACCTTTCCTGTTAATTGTGCCATGTTAAAATAATAAAGTTATAATGCGTTTGGCATAGTATGCGACTGATAGCTAAAAGTTACACAAAATTATCAGACCTAATCCCATTAAATCCGTTAAAATAAATAAACCCCTCCTCCACCTAAACGAAAAACAGACTTTCCTATCTGGAACGTTCCATTAACCCGTAGGCAAAGGTTTTTAATTCCTCCTGAATGGCAGCAGATCCACCAGCTTGTTCTAAATGCAACAAGGCTTTCTGAAGAAATTCATTCATACGCTTTTTAGCACTAATAGAAACGTTGGCATCCTCATAAAGGTTACGAACGGCCTTAACTTTTTCGTCCCGATCAAAATCCTTCTTATCGATCCAAAACTGAAGTTCCTTTTTTCCCGCGGCTGAAAGGTTGTTTAAGGCGTTAATTAAAAGAAAGGTTTTTTTATTGGTAACGATATCTCCCCCAATGTTTTTTCCAAAGGTGGCGGCATCCCCAAAAACATCCAGCCAATCGTCCTGCAACTGAAACGAAATGCCGGCATCCATGCCAAACTGATAGAGGTGATGCGCTGCCTCTGGCGAAGCGCCCCCAATGATGGCACCTGTTTTTAAACTCGCCCCAAGCAATACGGCGGTTTTAAGTCGTATCATTTCAATATAATCGGTCTCGGTAATGTCGTTTCGTGATTCATACAGCACATCGTACTGCTGTCCCTCACAGACTTCCAGGCCTGTCTGACTAAACAGTTCCAAAACGGGACCCAGGGCTTTTTGGGGGGTCCGACTGATGAGCTGGTAGGCCAGAATCATCATGGCATCTCCCGATAGAATGGCTGTATTATCATCCACTTTTTATGCACGGTGGGCGCATTGCGCCGCATCTCTGAACCATCCATAATGTCATCGTGCAAAAGTGTGAAATTATGAAAGACCTCCAGCCCCAGAGCCGGGTATAAGCTGTCAGACACTTTCTCTGTATGGTATAAGCTACAACCCAACAGGCACAGAGCTGGTCGAATGCGTTTACCTCCCAGGGATAAAACATAACGAATGGGCTCATACAATCCGGCCGGCTCGCGTTGTTGCACCAGGGACATTAATGCCTGGTCGATTCTTTCACGATACGTTTCTAATAACATCATAATAAGGGGGCTATGTTAAACTTCTTTTTATATTATTGCCGCTCACTTTCGGTACCGGACTTCAAAGGCCAGTCGTCCTCCACATCTGTTTCATCCCCTTCCTCATAAATGCCCATTACCGGTTCCTTAAACGATTGGTTGGTAATCATCCTTTCAAGGGTAAGCAGTAGTGAAGGTAATAAAATTAGATTGGCAAACAAGGCCACAAAGAGGGTAAATGCCACCAACAAGCCCAGTGCCAACGTCCCTCCGAATTCCGACATACTGAAAACACCGAAGCCAAAAAACAAAATAATGGAGGTGTAAACCATACTTAAACCGGTTTCTTTGGTGGCCAAAATAACGGCCGCCCTTATGTTCCAGTTGGTTTCACTTAATTCTTGCCGATACTTGGCCAAAAAGTGAATGGTATCATCCACCGAAATACCAAAGGCAATGCTGAACACAAGGATGGTGGACGGTTTAATGGGAATGTTAAAATACCCCATAAGGGCCGCCGTTGTAATTAAAGGAAGCAGGTTAGGGAGTAGCGAAACAATAACCATGCGCTTTGAACTAAACATCCATGCCATAAAAGAGGCAATTAAAACAATGGCCAGGGATAAACTGAGGAATAAATTACGAATCAAATAGTTGGTCCCTTTAAAAAAAACTATACTGGCGCCCGTGACCATGGTGTCATAATCTTCTTTTGGAAAAACCTCCTCAATAAAACCATTGACTTTGGTCTCCAACTCCCCCATTCGTGTAGTTCCGATATCGGCCATGCGCAGACTAATACGGGCTTTTTGCCGGGTAGAGTCCATGAAAGTATTCACCAACCCCATGCTTGCCTGACCATCGCCCTGCAAATAGGAAAGGATGAAATTCCGCTCCCGTGCATTGGGAACATCATAGAAGTTGGGATGTCCGTTATAATAGGCCTGTTTCGAAAATTTCACGACCTCCAGAAAAGACAAAGGTTTTGAAAATTCGGGAAAAGAGTCCAGGCGCTGCTGCAGCACATCCATCTTTTGCATATTTCCCGTTTGCATAACCCCCCGGGGCGTTTGCGTATCGATCACAATTTCCAGAGGCATTAATCCGCCAAAGTGATCTTCAAAAAACATAAGGTCCGCATACAAGGCATGATCGTGGGGCACATCGTCCAGCATGTACCCGGTGGTATGCATGCGTGAAATGCCATATCCGCCGGCTAAAAGCAACAAAGCCGACACCAGGTAAACCCCTTTTCGGTGATACAGCGATACCTGCAGTAACTGATCAACGAATCCGGTCATCCATTTGCGGTCCAGATGTTTGGTATGCCGCTCCTGCGGATCCCCTAAAAAACTATAAATGATGGGGATGAGCAAAAGAGATAAAACAAACACCACCATAATATTAATGGCGGCGACAATGCCAAATTCTACCAAAAGGCGACTACTGGTAAAAATAAAAGTGGCAAAACCACTGGCGGTGGTCAGATTCGTTAAAAAGGTGGCATTCCCGATTTTTCGGATCATGCGCTGTAGCGATTTGATGCGGTTGCCATGCTTGCGAAACTCCTGATGGTATTTGTTCAACATAAATACCGAATTCGGAATACCAATAACAATAATCAAAGGGGGTATCATGCCCGTCAGAATGGTCACCTTGAACCCCAGCAAGGCCTGACTGCCGAGTGCCCAAACAACAGCTATACCAACGATGAGCATCGAAAACAAAACGACTTTAAAGGACCGGAAAAACAGAAAAATAACCAGAGCGGTAATGCCCAGGGTTAATAAAATGAACATATTCAGTTCCCGCTTAACCATTTCAGCCGTTTCAACCCGGATAAATGGTAAGCCTGAATAGTGCAGGGGGGTACCATTGCCCTTTTCGTAACGGGCGCCGGCCGCTTTAATATTTTCGATGAGCTGGACGCGTTCCGGACTCTGAAGAACTTCAGGGACCAAAAATACCGCCATCAGATAGGCTTTGGTCTTTTTGTTATACAGGAGCCCTTCATAAACAGGCAAACGTTCGAAGACCTGACGCAATGAGTCCAGATCCGACTGGGCATGGCGATCTGGAAAAATTTTCTGCAATTCAAATTTCCGAAGGGCCGTATTTCGTTGAAGATCATAGGCGTCCAGTACAGAAAAAACTTCGCTTACACCGTGAATGGCCTCCAGCTCTTGCTTCAATTGCCGCCATCTGTCCACATGCCCTACACCAAAAAAAAGGGAGTCCTGAACCCCCAATACGACCACTTCACCTTCATTGCCAAAGACTTTGGCAAAGTATTCATTGTCCAAAAAAGCCGGATCGTCCTCTGGCAGCAAAGGTGCATATTGATAAGACATCTCTATCCGCTGTGACTGAAATCCCATAAATGCTGTGACAACAGCTAAAAGCACTAATATGGCTATTCGGTTCTTTAATATCGTCCGCGCAACGCTAACCCACATAGTTGTTCAATAAAAATATGACCAATAAAAATGACGCGAATTTACAGAAAAATTCAACCAAATTAAATTTTGTTTCTTCTA